>QUBZ01000075.1 GCA_014338005.1 Chloroflexota bacterium
TATGGCCGGACTGGGTGTTGAAGTTGGCCCCGTACATCGCCTGCAGCGCGGCGATGTCGGCCATCATGTAGGTGGTCGGATTGTCGCTCCCGACGATGCCCTGCACCGGGTCCGTCGCGGCTCCCCGATAGCTGCGGTAGGTCATCAGGGAATGGTTCCAGCTATCGAACTGGGACGGCAGCTCGCCGTGGTCCGGGATCACCGTCCCGTCCTGCTGCCTCGCGGTCCCGCCATGCACGATGCCGTCCTCGTGCCCGTGCTTGAGGCCGAGCACATGGCCGATCTCGTGCAGCATGGTGGCGAACCCGAAATCGCCGCGTGCGGTGCCGTCCAGATCCTCGGTCGTCGGCCAGCCGAACTCGGTGATGCACAGCTTCTTGTCGCTGCCCGCCTGCTGGACGCGCTGGGCGTAGCCGTTGAGCGTGCTGTAGAACGACCAGGAGTGGTGCGGGTTGTTGAACGGGCCGCGGTAGGTAGCCGTTGGGTCGTTGGGTACCTGGTTCCAGGGCACGTTGGGGCCGATGTTGTAGCCGTTGTGGTGCGCGCCAACGCAGTCGCTCACGTTCAGCACGCCGGCCTGGATCAGCATATCCATGTAGACAAAATCATCGTAGGCTCGCACGCCCCCATCGCCACCGGTCGGCGACAGCGCCCCGCTGATGACGATGATCCCCGGATCAACGGCTTTGATCGCGCTGTAGGCCGTGCGCAGCAGCGTGACGTAGTTCTGCGCGTTCAGCCCGTAGATGGACGCCCACTCGCGGTCAAGATTCATCTCATTCCACACTTCGATGGCGTGCACCATGCCGGGGTAGCGGTAGAGCAGCGTGGTGATGAAATTGGCATAAGTCTGCGGGTCAGTGGGCGGCCCTCCAAGAGGCTTACCGTCTACATCCACGCGAGGGGCACCCGGCTCGCGCGCCCACTCCGGCGCGGTGACGATGCTGAGCATGACCTTGTTGCCGTACTCTTTGGCCAGCGGCAGCGTCACGTCCAGTTCAGACCAGTTGTACTGGCCCGGCTGCGGCTCGACCAACCGCACCAGGCCGGTGAAGTGCGTGCGAACGGCTGCGCCGTCTTGGCTCTGGATGCGAACCGGCGTGCCGGGGTACAGCGGCGTTCGCTCCGGCGAGTACGCGCCGCCGGGGCTGCGGACGGTGATCCGCGCGGCGGCATTAGCGGCGGCGCTTTCATACGGCGCGGCCAGCCCCAAGCGCCAGTCCAGCGCCAGCACGTCCGCGCTGATGTCGGTGAATACGCCGTCACTGTCAAAATCTATGCCGACGATATAGGTGGTCATAGGGACAGTCTCCAGTCGTTAGTCTTTAGTCGGTAGCTGTCAGCCTGTGTGAACATCGGACGCGCCCGCCCAACTCGTTAACTCGGAACTTGCTCACCCGGAACTTACCAACTCGGAACTCTTTTAACACTCAATCACCCACGTATGGCGGAAGGCACAGCCGTGATAGGCCGCGCCGCCGTAGTCAAACGTCCCCGGCTCGATCTGCACCGAGGCCGGCTCCAGCAGCGCCCCGTCCAGCGTGGGCGCGTCCGACAGGGCGCTGAAGTAAGCATCTATCAGGTCGGCCAGCCGGGGCAGGTGCGCCCGCGCGCCCCGCCCGGCCCGCACCGGCGCGACCAGCAGCAGGTGAGTCGGGCGATAGACGACCGTTTTCGGGCCGCCGCTGAAGGCGCTGGCGCGGAATCCTTCGCCCGCCGTGCCGAACAGGGGGCGGTCTTCGCCGGGCAGCACCAGCAGTGCCGGGAGCTGCGCCCGGTTCAGGCGTTCCGGCAGCGCCTCCAGGCCGTAGCGGCGCGCCACGCCGGACACGTTCAATGCCGCCAGGCGGTTTAATGCCGCGCGAAAGGGAGTCATACACGAGTCCTTTCTGTCTCAATTTGGATATACTTATAGGTGAAACTGCTTCAAGCAGCGTCGCTAAAAAGGGTGCAGCAGAGAGGTTAAACCGATGGCACAGCAAAAGGACGGGTCCGACGGCCATGATTTAATCATCGAAGACCGCAAAGACGATTCGGCCAAACTGCCCAAAAAATCCAAACCGAAAGATAAATCGTTCGACAACAAGTTTTATGAAAAGGAGTTGAGCCGGCTGCAATTTGAGCTGGTCAAGCTGCAATACTGGATTAAAGAAAAAGGTTTAAAAGTCGTCCTCATCTTCGAGGGGCGCGACGCGGCGGGCAAGGGCGGCCTCATCCAGCGCATCACCGAGCCGCTAAACCCGCGCGGCGTGCGGACGGTGGCGCTTGGCACGCCTTCCGACCGGGAGCGCACGCAGTGGTATTTCCAGCGGTACGTCTCTCACCTGCCCGCCGCCGGGGAGATCGTGATTTTTGACCGAAGCTGGTACAACCGCGCCGGCGTGGAGCGCGTGATGCGCTTCTGCACCGATTACGAGTACTGGGAATTTTTACACTCCTGCCCGGAATTCGAGCGTATGCTGGTGCGTTCCGGCATTGTCCTGCTCAAATACTGGCTGTCCGTCAGCGACGAGGAGCAGGAGCGCCGCTTCCAGGCGCGCGCCAAAGACCCCACCCGGCGCTGGAAACTCAGCCCGATTGACCTGCAAAGCCGCGAACGCTGGGTCGAGTATTCCAAAGCCAAAGACACCATGTTCGCCCATACCGACATCCCCGAATCGCGCTGGTATCAGATCGAGTCGGACGATAAAAAACGCGCCCGGCTCAACTGCATCCGGCACATTCTGCACATGATTCCGTATGAGGACGTGATTCCGAAGGTGATTTCGCTGCCGCCGCGCCCGCCGGAAGATCAGCATTACATGCGCCCGCCGCGCGACCAGCATATCGTCGTGCAGGATTATTACGCCGATTACGCCTGAGAGATTTTGACCTCATCCCTGACCCCTATGGAAAGGGGTCAGGGCTATCGCAGCAGAGGACGCGCATGGCGAAAAAAGCTTCCGGCCCGGTCTACCCGCTCGCGGCGCTTAGGGCGGCGGCACTGCACACTCAGCGCCTCATTACGCCCAACCAGGCATCGCCCGCCCCCACTCCTGATGCTATCTTCGATCTGGTAACGGCGCTCGGTTACGTGCAGATTGATACGCTGCATGTCGTCAACCGCGCCCATTATGTGACCCTGTGGGCGCGCTTCGGCTCGTATGACCTCGACGACTTCCACAGGCTGATCTACACCGCCGGCCAGCGCCGGCTCTACGAGGGTTGGGGCCATGCCGCCAGCATCATCCCGCTGGAACATTACCGCTATCACCGCTGGCGGGCGGACACGAGCATCAGCTACAACCCCGGTTTTCGTGAATGGCTGAGCAAAAACGGCCACCGCGAGCTGGCGGCGCAAACGTTGGAGCGCATCCGCGCGGAAGGCGGGCTGCGCGTCGGGGATTTTGAGTACGAAGGCCCGCAGCGCGGGGCGTGGTACGACTGGAAGCCGCCCAAGGTGGCGCTGGAGGTGCTGTTCGCCTGGGGCGACCTGATGGTGGCCGACCGGGTGAACTTCCAGCGCGTGTATGATGTCCGGGAGCGGGTGCTGCCGGAATGGGTGGATACCACGCCCGTCACCCCCGACGAAGCGCGCCGCTTCTGTCTGGAGCAGGCGGCCAGGGCGCTTGGCGTGTTCGAGCCGCGTCACCTTACGTTTTACGCTTACATGCGCGCCACGCCGGCCCGGTCGCTGGTCAGCGCGCTGATCGAGGAAGGTCTGCTGGTTGAGATTCGGGGCGAGTCCATGAACGGCGTCAAAACCTGGATGGCGCATCGGGACAATCTCCCGCTGCTTCAGCAGGCCGCCGATGGCGACATCAGGCCAGCGCGCACTACCTTCCTCGCGCCCTTTGATTCGCTGTTCTGGGCGGGGGATCGGGATGAAAAGCTGTGGGGCTTCAACCAGGTGTTGGAGTGTTACAAGCCCGCTGCGGAGCGGGTTTACGGCTACTTCAGCCTGCCGATCCTGCACAAAGACCGGCTGGTGGGGCGTTTCGATCCCAAACTGGATCGTAAAACAGGCGTGCTGAATCTGAACGCGCTCTACCTTGAGCCGGGCATCGTGCCGGATGACGAACTGGTCGCCGGTGTCGCCGCCGCCCTGCGCGACTTCCTGTCATGGCATGGGGCGAAAAGCCTCACGATTGAGAAAAGCGATCCGGCTGCATTCGGCGAAAAACTGATGCGCGCCCTGTAGCAGCCCTGCTCCCGGCGCTCAGACCTTCACGCCCGTCCGGCGCAGACCGGCCAGCGCCGCATTCAAGTCATCGGGCGGCGCTTCGGGATGGTCTGCCGAGCGTACCAGCCAGGCCGCCCGGCGCAGCGCCAGCGCCGCCACGTCCGCCGGCGGCTGGTAGATATAAATGGCCGCGTCCGCCGGGTGCGAGGCGGCTTCCGTGTCGTTCGCGCCGCGTTCGATCGCCAGCGTATTCGCGGCGGTGTCCACCGCCAGCACGCGCAGATATTCATCCGCGATCTTCAGCAGCTGACCGACCTGAAAACGCGGCTGCTCCCCGGCGGCGTCCGCGCCATCGGCGTCGCTCACAGCCAGCACCCCGGCATCGGCGTCCAACCCGCCCTGCACCGAGTCGCCGCTGTCGCGCCAGGCTTCGCCCCAGCGGTAGTGCCAGCCCCATATGCCGGTGACGGTGACGGCGTTCAGCCGCGTTTCGCCCCAGGTGAAAGCCGCGCCGCCGGTCAGCCGCAGCAGGCCGGCAGGGCCTTCGGCGGGCAGCAGCTGGACGTTTTCCAGGGGGATAAGCCGCCCGTCGCCGTTGGTCAGCGCCAGCACTTCCAGCAGGTCATCGTCCAGCAGCAGTTCGATCACGCCGGCGGCGGTATGGGGCAGGGCCGCCCGGCGCGGGCTAAAACACCGCCCCGCCGCCCGTTCGATCTGTGCCGCTGCCTGCGCCAATGCCTCGCGCAGACGGGCATCGTCCGCCGTATCCTCGTCCGCCAGCCCTAACCACTGGCGCAGTCGTTCTAACGTGCATAACGTGTACATGCGTCTGTAGCTCCTTTTTGTTGTGCCTTTGTATTCCTGTGTTATGCTTTGCGCGCAAAAATAGCAGAGGCGAGGGTTAACCATGTTCCGGCTGATGTTGGGCATTGTCCTGATGGGTGTTTCGGTGATTGTCATGATTTTCATGCTGCAAGACCCCGCCGGTCAGCCGGCGCTGGCCGACCTGTTCAAAGACCTGCACTGCGGCCCCGGCGAAACCGTCCGCCAGATGGTCAGCACCGGCGGCGGCTCATTGCTCATTGATGACGGTCAACGGGCGCGGGGTATTTTACGTCTGCGTGAACGACGCCGGGACGGGGCGCGACATCACCGATAAGGTCGCGCTGACCATCGGCCTGGCTTTCGCCGTGCCGTTTGTCATCGGCCTGCTGCTGCTCCTGTCCGGCATCTTCGGCATGGTGCGCGGCGCGGCCCTGCGGGCTGCCGCCAGCGTGGATGTTATCGGCCTCCATCGAATGCTGTACGGCACAGGTGGTTTCACGCCGAGACGGGGCGGCGACCTGACCGACCGCCTGGAAGAAATTAAAGAGGCGCTGGACAAGGGTCTGATCTCGCAGGAAGAATACAACCACCTGCGCCGCCGGATTCTCGATGACCTGAATCCGTTATAGCGCACGAGGCCGGCGCGCCATCCAACCCTCATCCCACGACTTTTGAACAAATACCGCGGCTGCTCCGTTATAGGGTATAGAAAGGAGCGTCCGGTGATACCCGAACACGAGCTGCTGCAACAGGCCCAGGCCGGAGACTGCGATGCCTTCGACCAGCTCCAGCAAACGCTGGAGCCGCCGGTGCGGCGATTCGTGTGGCGGTTGATCGGCGTCAGCGATGCGGAAGATGACATCGTGCAGGACTCGTTCATCGCGCTCTACAAAAACCTGGGGCAGATTCACCCGCCGGAGAAACTGCGCCCGTATCTGTTCCGGGTCGTCCGCAACCGCTGTTATGACGAACTGCGCCGCCTGGGACGTTTTAAGCAGCTTTCGCTGGACGAGGAGCCGATGGAGTCCTGGGCTGCGCTTAACACGCCTGCCGACGGCTCGTCGCAGCCGGAAGAAGTCACTCACTGGCTGATACTCTACCTGGAAGTGCAGCAGGCAATGGATCGCCTGCCGGAGCTTCAGCGCCAGACGCTTATTCTGTACGTCGAAGAAGAACTGTCGTATGCCGAAATCGCCGAGGCGATGGATACCAGCATCGGCACCGTCAAATCGCGGCTGTATTACGCCAAAAAAACGCTGCGGCAGTTCTTAAGTCCCGAAACCGTGCGAGTGCTGGAAACCGAGTTGAACCAGGAGAAATGACGATGGTTAACCATTTTTATCAGGACGCGCAGTTAGCGGATGACCGGCGCGCCAGCCTGCTGCGCCAGGCCGAGTTCCACCGTCTGGCGAACACGCTCCGTCTTGGCCGCCCGGCTGTTTACCGGCGGCTGCTGGCCGGCCTGGGCGGATGGATGGTCGCCCAGGGCGAGCGCCTGAAGGCCGGTTACGAATCGCCGGCGCGGCTGGCGAACCGCCGCATGGAAATTGCCCGCTAGGGGCGGGCAGCCGATTGTGAATACGCCTCACCTCCGTTTTGCGCTGTTTTGCTCCCCTCTTGCGGAGAGGTGGCCGGAGGGTGGGGTTTATGAATACTGTATCAACCAAGAAGGAGTTCGAAATGCTCAACGAAGAAACCCGGCGCAGCCTGCGCCAGCTTATCCCGGCCCTCAAGTCCCTGGCGAGTTCCGTCGAAAAAAGCCTGATGATGGAAATCTATCGGGGGACGAGCGATATGGCCGTCAAGAGTTACAACAGCCTGCACGCCCGCGTGGCCGCCCTGCTGCCGGATGACCCTTACGTCACCGACGCGCTGGCGCTGTCCATCCCGGAAGACGCCGACGAACGGCTTAAACTGGCCCAGGTGCAGATGGCCGTCAGCCAGCTTGTCACCTATATGGAAGGCGTGCTGCGCGGCGAACGCGCCGCTTCGGCCTCCGCCGCCGGTTTTTCTGGCGATGTGGATGAGCTAAAAGACCTGGGCCGCGAGCTGCGCGACCGCATCATGGCGACCACCCGCGACGCCCTGCGCCGCGCCATGACCGAAATTGACGTGAACCTGGACATTGACCTGGGCGAAGGCAAACGCAAGCGCCGCGTTATCATCAGCACGCCGGAATTTGAAGACCTGAGCGGCCAGAATTTGACCGGGCGCGACTTCGCCGGCAAAAACCTGGACGGCGTGGATTTGAGCGATGCGGTGCTGCGGCAGGCGAACCTCCAGGCCGCCAACCTGCGCGGCGCGAACCTCGATGAAGCCGATCTGGAGGAGGCCAATCTGTCCGAAGCCAACCTGGAAGGCGCGAACCTCGACGACGCCGTGTTACGCCGCGCCAACCTGCGCCGCGCCAACCTGCGCGGGGTCAACCTGGACGACGCCGACCTGGAAGAAGCCGACCTGTCTGAAGCCAACCTGGAAGGCGCGAACCTCGATGACGTGGTGCTGCGCCGCGCTAACCTGCGGCTGGCGAACCTCACCGGCGTCAACCTGGACGACGCCAACCTGGAAGAAGCCGACCTGTCGGAAGCCAACGCCAGCGGCGTAAACCTGGGCGATGCCGATCTGAACCACGCCAATCTGCGGCTGGCGAACCTCAGCGGCGCGAACCTCGAAGACGCCAACCTGGAGTCCGCCGATCTGTCCGAAGCCAATGTGAGCGGCGGTAGCCTGCGCGATGCCCACCTGCGCGGCGCGAACCTGCGGCTGGCGAACCTCAGCGGCGCGAACCTCCGCGAAGCCGACCTGGAAAACGCCGACCTGACCGAAGCCAACCTGTCGGCGGCCATCTTCCGCCAGGCCAACCTGCGCGGCGCCAACCTGCTGCACGCCACGCTCAGCCAGGCCAACTTCCGCGATGCCGACCTGACCGGCGCGACCCTGCCGGATGGCCGCCCCTACGAGCCGGGTATCAACCTGGGCGACTACGGCGCGATCACCCGCTAACGCTATCACAGTCTTTTCAAAGTCCCCTCTCCGTTTGGAGAGGGGATTGAGGGGTGAGGTTTTCACCCAGCCAAGAGGGGACTGAGGGATGAGGTTTTCACCCGCCCGGCGTGCCGGGGATGTAAAACAGCACCAACTGGCGCTCCGGCGGCACGTTGTAGGGGCTGAAGCGCGGGTCGAGTAAATCGCCGTACTGCTGCTGAAGCAGGCCAATCGCCTGCACGTCATACGGTTCGAGGTAAAAAGCGTGGTCTGCCTCCGGCGGCAGGCCATCCAGATAGGCCGCATTAAACTCATCCGGCGGCACCACATCCACGCTCAGGCCGGGATTTTCCGCCAGGTAGCCCAGCACGCCGGAAAGATACTGCGCCCCATAGCTGCCCTGGCTGATAACATGCACCTGCGTCCCGGCGGGGAAATCGGCAGAGCGGAACATGGCATCCTCGCTGTCGTAAGTCGGGCGAATCTGCCAGTTATAAAATTCCAGATGGCGGTCGAAATAATATACGCCCTGCCGCAGCGCCATAAAGGCCGCCAGCGCCAGCATCAGCGCCAGCGCCGCGCGCCCCGGCCACAGCAGCGCCAGCACGTAGCGCACACCCAGCGCCAGCAGAACCGCCAGCGCCGGGAATACCACCACGTAGCGGGCGAACACGGCGCTTTCGGTCATCAGCATGTTGCCCATCGAGGTCAGCAGCACCCACACCAGGATGAGATTACCCGGTGTCCACCAGCGCCACAGCAGGCCAAACACGCCCAGCAGCAAAAACGGCACCAGATATTCCAGCACCAGTGGTTGGTCGCCGCCGTAAAAAAGCGCCGTCTCCGGCATATGCACGTAAACCAGGAAGGGGCGCAGGATGTGCTGCTCCAGCGTTTGCGGCGTGCCTTCTGTCATCACGCGCTGCCAGTACGTGCCGCCCACCGCCACCGTACCCATACGCGGCATCAGCGGCAGGCCGTTCGCCAGCAGCGTGGTATAAATCGGCAGACCCACCAGCAGCGCCGCCAGCGCCATCGTCATCAGCCCGCGCCGGTTAAGTCTCCACTCGACGGCATCGCCCCTGCCGCGCCGCGTTAAACGCGGCACAATCGCCAGCAGCAGCACCCAGGCCGCCGCCAGCGGCGGGAACAGCAGCCGCCCGCCCTCGTAAAAATACTGGGTCAGCCCCAATGCCGCCCCCGCGACCGCATAATCCATGCGCCGCCCGGTTTTGAGGCCGCGCGCCAAAAACGCCAGCGCCAGCGTCCCAAACAGCGGGTCGGCGATGTTGTTCAGCGCGATGCGGCTGAAGTGCAGGTGCGGCGGAAAGCTCGCCAGCAGCAGCGCGGCCATCAGCGCGGTCGTGCGGTCGAACAGCGTCCGCGCCAGCAGATACAGCGCCGGGATGGTCAGCGCGCCCAGGACGGCGCTCACCAGCCGCAGGCTTTCCAGCGTGCGTCCGCCGATGAACACCACCTCCGACTGCCAGAACGGGTATAACCAGGGGAAAGCCGTAATGCCGGCGAAAGGTGCCAGCAGGTCTATTTCGTTCGTCCCCGGCAGCAGCCCGGCCACCGCCGTCGAAAAGTGAATCTCGTCCACGAACTTGTGAACCGCGTCGCCCAGATGCCACACGCGCAGGAACAGCGCCAGCAGCGTGACGGCAGCCACTACGCCCATTTCCAGGCCCAGCGCCAGCGCCGCCCGCCGCGAAACGGGCGTTTTAACCCGCGCGCCAGTTTCGGCTCCCAGCCCCCAGGTGATGAGCGCGACGGCGGCCACCAGCAGGCCGAACTGCGCCCGCGGCGATACGTCTTGCAGCGCGGCAAAACCGGTGAAATTCCCGTTGATTTCCACCAGCGCCAGCAGCGCGACCAGCCCCAGCGCCAGCGCGATCTGCGGCAGCGCCGCTCGCGCCCCGGTATGCCAGGGCTTATGCATGAAGATACTTCGTCTCAATAAGTAGGCTTTCGCCCGTTGACCCCTCCCCCCAAATTCGGAGAGGGGGCTTAAAACGACTCTTACTCCCCCTTTCTCCGCGCGCGGGGAAAGGGGGGCGGGGGGATAGGGGTTAACGTGACGCGATATTGCAGTTTGATGCGTCTGCCCTGCCCCGGTATGGACAGCCGGTTCAGCCGGCAGCGGTTCGACTCGCCGTGATTCGCGGGTTTCGCGGGCGGCGTACCCCTGCCAGGCGGTCGCGCCCCACAGCGCCAGCCCGCCGGCCAGCATCAACAGCGCCGCTTCCAGCAGCAGCCCGCCGGCGGTGGCCGGGCGAAAGAGGTAGGCGCTGGCGGCCATCAAACCACCGGCGGCCAGCGTCAGGCCGATCACGCCCAACCGCCGCCGGCTGATGGGTATCCGGGCCAGACGCCCGCCGAAAGAGATGGATTTGAACAACACACGCTCCCCGGTACGACCGTCAGTAGAGACGCATTTTGGCGCGCCCGCCTGCGCCTGAATGATATATGCGATCAAGGGACAGCCTTATGGCCGTCCACTGGCCGTCCACCGCCCCAGACTCTCCCAGGCGCGGGGCGAAAAATAACACGAACTGGCGCTCCGGCGCGACCCGGTACGGGCTAAAAAACGGCCCCTCCAGCGCGAAGTTGGCTTGCAGCGCCGCCAGCGTCCGCACGTCCTCCGGCTCGATGAAAAACGCCTGGTCGGTTGTGTGCCGCAGACGCGGCAGGTCGGCGATCAGTTCCTCGCTGCCCAGGTAGCCGACCGCTTCCAGGTCAGGCCGGAAGAACGCCAGCATTTGATTGGCGTACCCCCGGTCGAACAGCGACCCGCTGACGATGTGAATCTGCGTGCCGGGCGGGAAATCCAGCGACCGGTAGACCGTATCTTCCAGGTCGCGGTGCGGGCGCGTGGCGCGCAGGTTGGCGTCAAAACTGCCCAGGTGCGGCCCGAAATAATAGCCCACCTGCACCGCCGCCAGCAGCGCCGCCGCGCCAACCGGGACGGCAGCCCGCGCCCATCCCGGCCCGCGCCGCGTCACCCACCGGCAAGCCGCCTCCAGACCGACCGCCGACGCCAGTGCCAGTGCCGGGAAAACCACCACGTAGCGCGTTGAGGCGTGGCTGACCACCAGCAGACTGTTAGCCAGCGCCGTCAAACCCGGCCACAGCAGCAGGAGCAGATTCCCCGGCCTGCGGAACTGCCGCAGCGCCAGAATCAACCCAAGCAGGAAAAACGGCGCCAGCGGCGGCAGCACCAGCGGCAGACCGCCGCCGTAATAGGCTGTCGCCTCCGGGATGGCAGCGTACACCAGCAGCGCCGGGAATACGCGCCGCGTCAGGTGCGCGGCCAGCCCGTTCACCGGGTCGGCCAGCAGCCCGTTCCAGTAAGCGGCGTTCAGGCCGGAAGCGTCCATCCGCCCGGCCAGCGGCGCGCCCCGCGCCAGCAGCGTATAATACACCGGCGCGCTCACCAGCAGCGCCGCCGCGCCCGCCGCCAGCAGCCCGCGCCAATGATAGGCCGCCGCGTTTTTCCGCCACAGCATCGCCAGCATCAGCACCCAGGCCGCCGCCAGCGGGGCGAAAAACAGCCGCCCGCCTTCGTAAAAATACTGCGTCAGCCCCAGGAACGTCCCCGCCAGCGCATAATCCAGCCGCCGCCCGGTTTGCAGGCCGCGCGCCAAAAACGCCAGCGCCAGCGTCCCGAACAGCGGGTCGGTGATGCTCAACAGCGCGATGCGGCTGTAGTGCAGGTGCGGCGGAAAAACCGCCAGCAGCCCCGCCGCCAGCAGCGCGACCCGGCGGTCGAACAGCGCCCGCGCCAGCAGGTACAGCGCCGGGATGTTCAGCGCGCCCACGATGGCGCTGGCCGCCCGCAGGCTGCCCAGGCTGCGCCCGAACAGCGCCACCAGGTTCGCCTGCCAGTACGGGAACAGCCAGGTAAAGGGCGAGGTATCGGTCATCGGCGTCAGCAGGCCGATATTTTCGTGCGGCTTCCAGAAGCTCAGCGTCCCGGCCAGGAAATGCAGTTCGTCCACCAGCACGCGGATGCTTTCGCCCGCGTACAGCAGCCGCAGAACCAGCGCCCCCGCCGTCAGCGCGGCCACCAGCCCGAATGCCCACCACCGGCGCGGGTCAGCCTCCGCCGCTTGATTTTCCTGCGTCCCGCTCCGTCCCAGTCCCCACGTCACCAGGGCGATACCGGCGGCCAGCAGCCCGAACTGGACGTGCGGATGCGGCGGCGGCGTCCAGTCCTGGCGGCGCACCCCGGCGCTGATGCCCGCCGTCACCGCCAGCAGCGCCGCGCCGATCATCACCGCAGCCAATCCGCGCGGAATCCGGCGTATCACGTGCGTTTCCTCCGCAGGCGGCGGTCCAGCCGCAGCAGCCAAGCCGCGCAAAATGCGCTCGTCAGCAGCGTGACCGCCGCGCCCCGGAACAGCCAGGGCGGGCGGTAAACAAAATGCACGAAAAACTCGCCGCCTTCGCGCGGCAGCACCACCCCAATCTGCCCGCCCACCGATTCGAGTTTGGCCGGCTGGCCGTTGACCGTCACTTCCCAGCCGGGATAGGCGCGCTCCTGCGCCGTCACAACCATAAAGCGCCCCGGTTCAACAGCCGCCCTCAGCCAGATGCTGTCCGGCTGGCGCACAAAATCCGTCACCGGCGTGGTTTTTTCCGGCGGCAGAGTGATGGCGTCCGGCGGCAGCAGTTTGTGTTCCTCCAGCAGGAAAAATTCGTCCACAATGTCCCCGCCCGGCTCAGCGGTCAGCACCACGCTCAGCGGAACGGTATAAACATAGCTGAGGGCGTTGTTTTTCCGGTACAGGCAGGGTTTGCCGCTCTGTTCGACAACGGGGCTGTCCGGCAGCACAGCATAACCCCGGTCGAGCAGGTAGGCGTGTTCGCCGCCCGCCCAGGCGATGCCGTATTCCGGCAGCGAAGCCGTCAGGTTCACCCGCCCCAGCGTGGATGGCAGCGGCGTCATCTCAAAATCGGCATAAATCTGGCTCGCCCGCACCCGGTTGTTCATGTAGGTGGTGATCGCCCGGTAGCCGAAGCGCCACACCGCCAGTTCATCATGCGGGCGCTGCCGGCGCAGCCAGCTTACACACTCATCGTCGGTGTGGATGGGGTTCAGAATGTCCTGGTAGCCGATATTCCAGCGCGCGGTCACTTGCCAGCCTGCCGCGCCCGCCCCGACCAGAAGCCCACCCGCCAGCAGCACCGGCAGCGCCCCGGCCCACCGGGGACGTTCCGGCAGGTAGCGCCGCCAGTCGGTTTCGGTCAGGCTGCGCCACAGGTTATCCACCCGCATAGCGATCAGCGCCGCCAGGAAAAATGAGGCCGCTGCCAGCGCCCGCCCGACAAAGCGCCAGCCTTGCAGCGCCGGGATATTTTCGTACAGCCACACAAACAGCGGGTGGCCGCCCGCCCCCCACAGCGTGAACACGATCACCAGCCCCCAGGCTGCCCACCAGAAGCGCCGCGCCCGCGTATGGCGCGCGCGGTACAGCGGCATCCCCACCGCGATCAGCGCCGCGAACCAGGCCGGACTGACGAAGCTGTAATAAAACTCCTCCAGCGCGTCCATCAGGTACGGGCGCTTCAGGTCGAATTTGGGGCTGTAGACCTCAAACGCGAAGCGCGGGTTGGGGTCGAAATAAAACGGCAGCGCCGCCCGCCACACCGACACTTCCCACCCGGCGCGCACTTCTGGCGGATGGCTGCCGACCCGCCCCCAGTTGATCGCCATCGGCAGCAGCAGCACCGCGCTCAGGCCGAGCGTCAGCGCGCCTGCCAGCGCCAGCCGCCGCAGCGCCGCCCAATCCGGCTGCGGGAAACGCCGCGCCGCGCCCGCCGGCCAGGCGTAAACCGCCGCCAGCGCCGCCAGCGCCACCAGCATCGGCAGCACATACCACAAATTGCCCGATGTATACATCAAGGTAAAGGCCAGCGCCGTCAGCGCCACCGGCCAGCGCCGCCCCGGCAGCCGGAAAATCGCCATCGCCCCGCCGGTAATCCAGGGGAAATAGACCTGCTGTGTCGCCAGCTGAAAATAGCCGGTGTTGAACATGGCGTGCATGTTGCCCTTGCCGACCAGCAGCAGCCCCAGCAGCACCCGCCCCGGCCAGGCCAGCCCCAGCGTCCAGCCCATAAACCAGCCCCCGACCCCCGCCAGCAGCGTCAGCAGCGGCACGGTGAATTTCAGCCCCTGCGCCGGGCCGATCAGCAGGCTTAACCCGGCGCTGAATGGGTTCAGGATGAAGCTGAATGGGTTCTCGACCAGCGGCTCGCCAAACTCCAGCAGCGGCTGCCACAGCGGGATGCGCCCGTAGTCGCGCAGGCCGTAGTAGGCGGCATAAATCGAACTCGTCAGCCACTCGGCTTCGTTGCCGGAATACTGGAGGGGCGGCCCGGCCTCGAAAAAGCGGCGCGTTGCGATCAGCGTAAAAACCAGCACCACCAGCAGTTCCAGCGCCAGCCGGCGGCGCGGGATGTTTTCCAATTCGGCGCGGTCTTCGGTAAACGCGGCAGCCAGCGCCCGCCAGGCGCCGCGCGGCGCGGCCAGCGCATCCGCCCCCAGCGCGCGCGTCGTAATGACGATGGCCGCCACCAGCAGCGCCAGAAACGCTCCCACCGCCGGCGACTCGTCAAAAGCCCCCGGCAGCAGCAGCGCACCCACCAGCAGCGCCAGCAGCACCACGCTGGAATACGGCGGCGGCAGCCCCAGCAGCAGCGCCCCGCTGCCGGTGAAGATGGCCGCGTAAATCAGCCGGCGCGCCAGCGGGGGAAAATCAGTATATGCGGTCGTCGGGTTGGGTTCAGTCACACTGCCTGCCGTAAATTGCTTCCAGGCCGCGCAGGTAAGGCGCGTAATACAGCACCAGCTCGCGTTCGTCCGGGATGACCGCGCCATAAGACGAATATTCCGGCGCGCGCAGGTAAAAATACTTTTGCAGCAGCGCCAGCGTGCGGCTGTCCCCCGGCTGGATGAAGAAGGCGTGATCTACCCCGCAGCGCAGCGCCTTCAGATAATCCTCATCCAGGTCGGCGGCGGCGAGTGTGTTGAAGTACAGCCCGCCGCGCAGGAAATCGCTCAACCCCTGCGCGTCCATCTGGCTGAACGGGCTGGCGCTGATGATATGCACCTGCGTCTCGCGCGGGAAATCTTGCGTGCGGAAGATGGCGTCGTAACCGTCCGGGAAACCGTGATGCAGCCGGAGCTGGCGGTTGTAATAATCCATGTGCGGGCCGAAATAATAGGCGATTTGCAGCCCGGCGGCGGCCAGCGCCAGCGCCACCACAACCCGCCGCAGATGGCGCGGCATATCGCGCGGCGGCCAGCGCCAGCGCACCCGGCGGCGTATCCCCAGGCTCAGGCGCAGCGCCAGCACCGGGGCGCGCGGCGGCCAGAACAGCGGCAGCACATAACGCGCGCCCGCCGCCACCAGCAGCGGCAGCGCCGGAAAAACAATCACGAAGCGGGTGGATGCTGCGTTCATCACCAGGATGCTGTTGCCCAGCGCCCCGGCGGCCAGCCACAGCAGCAGCAGCAGCGGCCCAGGGTAGCGCCGCCGCGCCAGGCAGTAGGCCGCGCCCACCAGGAAGACCGGCAGCAGCGCCGGCAGCACCAGCGGCGTATCGCCGCCGTAATAAACCGTGTCATCGGGGTTCTGCACGTAATAGCGCAGCGCCCAGCCCAGGCGATAAAAATACGCGCCGAAGTCCCCGCGCGCGATCAAATCCTGCCAGTACGCGCCGCTCAGGCCCGATGCCTCCATGCGCCCCACCAGCGGGTAGCCCTGCGCCCACATGGTGTAATACACCGGCGCGGCGGTCAGCACCAGCGCCAGAACGGTGATACCCAGGCCGCGCCAGTTCACGCGGCCCGTGTCGCCGTTGCTTTTGCGGCGGCTTATCACCAGCAGCGTTATCCACAGCGCCGCCAGCGGGATATAAAACAGCTTGCCGCCGTTATAAAAATACTGCGTCAGCCCCAGGAAGCCGCCCGCCAGCGCGTAATCCAGCCGCCGGTTATACACCACCGCCCGCGCCACAAAAGCCAGCGCCAGCGTCCCGGCCAGCGGGTCGGCAATATTCAGCAGCGCCAGCCGGCTGAAGTGAATATGCGGCGGGAAGGCCGCCAGCAGCAGCGCCGCCGCCAGCGCCGTCGTCCGGTCGAACAGCGCCCGCGCCAGGATGTACAGCGCCAGCACTGTCAAAACGCCGGTTATCACGCTCGCCAGCCGGATGCCCTCCAGCGTATCCCCCAGGAACCACGTCCCCGCCCACTGGCCGTAGGCGAACACCCAGGGAAACGGCGAGATGCCGCTCATCTCCGTCAGCAGCTTGACCGGCTTGTTCGTCCAGCCGAAGGCTGTCACCTCCGGGATGGTGTTCATCTCGTCCACCAGGTAGCGCACCAGCGTGCCAAGCTGCCAGTAGCGCACCACGAACGCCAGCGTCAGGATCAGCAGCAGCGCCAGCGCCGTCCACCGCCAGCCAGGGGACAGCCGAACGCCCTCCAGAGCGCGCCTACCGCCGCCCAACCCCCATACCACCAGCCCCATCCCAAGCGCCAGCAGGAACAATTGCAGATGCGGCGAAGCCTGCTGGAGCGCCTCCAGCCCCAGCGCCCCCCCGCTGATTTCCGCCGTCACCGCCAGCGGAATCAGCCCCAGGCCGGCGATAATCCAGTTAGCGCGGCCAAGCGGTTTAACTGCCGCCACATCAGCCGGCGTTTCGACGCCTTCGCTGCCGCGCAGTTTGAGCGCCCCCCACAGCGCGACCGTCCCGCAGGCCAGGAAGAACAGCGGCTCGTCCAGCGGGCGGTCGCCGTACCGGGCGATCTGGAAGCTCCAAGTCGCCAGCGCCATCAGGCCGACCGCGCCCGCCGCCAGGGCCGGCACGCTGAAGCGGCGGCGCGCCGCCAGCCAGTGTAACGGCAGCGCCGCCACCCGGTACACGCTCTGCAAAAAATTCGCGCCGCCGGCAGCCGCGCGTTCTACCTCCGCCGCCGCTCGACCGCGCGCGCGCCAGGCCACCGTCCCCACAGCCGCCGCCAGCAGCAGCCCAAACAGTGCGCCGGAAACCTCCGGTGCGGCGTTTTGCAGCCCGATCAGTCCGGCGGCGCTTAAACCCACCAGCAGGATCAAAACCGGCCAGTTGGCAGCGGCAGGTCTGGCCGTCTCAACCGCCGGCGATTCCGGCGGCCTGGCTTCCGGCGCAGCGGATTTGACGGGAACGGCGGCTGCCGGCGGCGGGGCGGGTATCTTCACCGCCGGCGCGCTTTCACGCAGGGCAGCGCGCGCCCGCACGGCCAACAGCCCCAACCCGGCTGCGCCCAATCCCGCCAGCGCCAGCCGGCGAATGCGTGATGTTGTGGGTGTTTTTTCGTCTACCATCGAGCAAGATAAAGCTGTTTGCGCCGGCGACTTTCGACCGATCTTTTTTCTCCTGATTAGAGTAACATAGTTTGAAACGCGCCGCGAAAAAGTTTTTGTCGGATTTTGTTAACGCTCACGCGGTCGCAGGTTCGGGTTTTCTAACAAGCGGCGGTGTGGTGTAGAATATTTATCATCTCCGTTACGCTGGAACGGCAGAATAACAACAAAGGAAACTAATCTGTGTCTCTTTCGCGCCTTCTGATAAGTCTTGCCGTTTTGTTTTGCCTCGCTGCCCCCGCCGCTGCCCAACCGGGTTTAACCGTCGGCGACACCGTTGAGGGTGAACTGCTCGCCGGGGCAGGCACGTCCGCCGCTTATCGTTTTACCGCCCGCGCGCGGGATATTCTGCGCTTCGAACTGACATCCACGCTGCCGGACGCGCAGCTTGAGCTTTATAACGCTAAGGGTTTTTTGATTAATATCGGTTATGGCGACGGCCAGAACGGCGCTTCGTTGGTATTCATCGTTTATGCCGACGGCGACTATACCATCAAAGTGGTCAATTACGGCCAGGGGGGCGGCAGCTACCGGCTCAGTTTTGCTCAGGAAGCCGTACAGCCCCTCGTACCCAACCAGCCTGTCACCGTCGAAATGCGCGCCCGTCCGCTCTATTTTATGTTTGAGGGACGGCGCGACCAGTTGTTTACCCTCAGCGCCAGCAGCGGAGGCCAGATGGACACCCGCCTGGACGTGCTGAACCCTACCGGCAGCCAGGTCGCTTATGCTTATTCGGAAGTAGACCCGGTGCTGCCGCGCCTGCTGGTGCGGGAGGACGGCCCCCATACCGTCCTGCTTTATCCGCCCTCCGACGACCTCTCCGGCCCGGTGACGGTCCTGCTGCGCCAGATCGAGCCGCTTTCCCTGGACGCCGGCCCGCAGACCATCACCCTCAACCGTGAACTGCAAACCGAAGTCCTGAGCCTGAACGTCGCGCCGGGGATACGCTACCGGATGACCGTCACCGTCCTGGGCGGCGTGGGGGTAGACCTGGCCGTGTTTATGTTCCAGGGCGACCGCTTGATTGCCCGCCTGAACGCCACCGCCGACGCCATGCAAACCGCCGCGCTGGATTTTGCGCCCCGCAGCACCGGCGAGACGGTCATCACCGTGCGCGATTATGCCGTGCGGGACGGCGAAACGCGCCTGCTCATCGCCGTCGAGCCGCTGCCGAGAGGAAACTAACCATGCATGTTGAGATGGACAAACAACGCCTGCTGGATTTAATCCGCGTCGAGTACAACTTCCTGGAGCGTACCCTGGCCGCCGTGCCGCCGGAACGGCTGGCCGAACCCGGCGCCTGCGGTAAATGGTCGGTCAAGGACATCATCGCCCATATTACCGCCTGGGAGCGCCGGCTGCTGGGCTGGCTGGCGCAGGCCAAACGCCGCGAGGCCCCTACCTTCCCCGAACCCGGTTACACCAGCGCCGACGTGGACGACCTCAACGACCGCGACTACCGGGATGATCGAGAGCGCCCGGCGGCGGACATCCTGGCCGATTTTCGCGCCATCCATGCCGAGGTGATGACCTGTGTTGAGTCGTTCCCGGAAGAAGAATTGTTTGAACTCCACCGGCTGAAGGACATCTGGCGCGAGCCGCCGCTCAACTTCATCATCTACAACACCTACGACCACTATCACGAACACGCCCAGAACATCCGCGCCTGGCTGGCCGGCGGCTGAGGCACTTGGCGCTCAAAATACGAGTCGCTTTCCCACGTCGTTTAACCGCGCTTTTAACCGGCGCCGCAACACGCGCGCGCCGACCAACGTATAATGCCCATAGGGAATATATATATCCCGCAGATGTATTATGTTTACTCGTTAAGGAGGAGTTTGATGCGAAAATTCATCCTAGCCTGCCTGCTGACTGTGCTGGCCCTGGGCGCGTTCGCTGTTCCCGCGCTGGCCGCCCCGCAGCCGGAACTAACCGCCCTGGCGGCCTACTACCCGCCGCAAGCCCCGCTGTTCGCCGCCATGCGTACCGATGATGCCTACATCGCAGAATTGGACGCGGCGCTGGCCGGCGTCCTGGCGAAACTGCCGGAAGGCACAGTCCCGCCTGGTTTTTCGCTCCGTTCGGCGCTTAATATGCTGGCCGCCGAAACCGGCACAGCAGATTTTGACGCCGCCGTTCGTCCCTGGTTGGGGGATACCGCCGCCGTTGGTTTCCTCTCGCCGGAAGGTATGTCGGAGTCGTCACAGGAATTTGTGATCGCCGCCCAGATCACCGACCGCGCGGCGGCGGCGGCCTTCTGGAAGGCGCTGCTCGACCGCACCAATTCGACCTATGGCGAGATCACCGACCGCGCCTACACCTTTTATACGATGGATGTTGAAGCGCCCGAAGAAGGCGGCCTGCTCATCACCGATGACGTGATGCTGCTCGGCGTCGGCGACCTGCGCGCCATGCTGCTCACCCGCGAGGCGCGCCTGAACCAGTATGCGGCCTTCACCGACGCGCTGGCGCTGCTGCCCGCCGACCGTTACAATGCCGTCATCTACATGGATGCCGCCGCCATCGCCCGCGCCATGCCGGACAGCGACGCTCAACTGGCCGCCGGGCTGGTCGGCACGCAGATGGTCGGGCTGACCGTCCTGGACGACCGCTCGCTGGTGATTGACGCCGTTTCGCTGGCCGGCGAACAATCCCTGGAAAGCCTGGGTTTGAATCTGGGCGCGCTGACGCCGGTTAACCCGGCTTTCGCCGCCCATCTGCCGGCGGATGCCTCGCTCGTCGCCCACGCCGCCAACCTGCGCGCCCTGTACGACGCCGTGATCGGCCTTGCCGGCGCCAACACACCCGATGCTGAGGAGTTCGAGAAAAATATTCAGCAGATGGCATTCGCCGTGCGCGGTTTCACCGGCCTGGAGCTGGAGGAGGACATCCTGAGCTGGATGACCGGCGATTTCGCCGCCTTCGCCAGCGTCAATAACGATGCCATCCAGCTGGCGCTCAAACGCGCCCTGGAGGGCGGGAGCTTCACGCTGGAAACGGTGCCGATGGAGTTCGGCATCCTGGTCGAAGCGACCGACGCCGCCAAAGCCCAGGCGCTGTCCGCCGCGCTCGGCAAGGCGCTGGTGCAGTTCACGCAGCAGGCCCCGGACGTGAGCATATCGCAGGAGCAGATCGCCGGCGTGGATGTCACCGTCCTCAGCACGCGGGTGGAACTTTCGCCGCCGGTCAAAGCGCCGCTGGACGTGGTGATCGGCGCTAACGACCGCGTGTTCGTCATCGCCACCCGCAAGGCGGCGGCGGCCATCCTGGAAGGCGCGCCGGGGCTGGATACCAACCCGGCCTTCAACCAGGCCGCCCGCTACCTGCTGCCGGACGCTTCTTCCGTCTGGTACATGGACTCGAATGGTTTCAGTTCCCTTACGACGACGACCCTCCTGATGCTGATCGGCCCATCTATCCAGAACGTGTTTGATGAAATTGTGGCCGGCCTGGAAAGCGGGGCGGTGGCAACCCTTTCGCCGGCTGAAGAACAGCGCCGCCAAGAGATGCTCCGGCAGCAGCGCCAGGCCGAGATGGAGCAGGCGCAGGCGCTTATCAACTTCCTGGACAACTTCATGACCAGCGCCACCATCAGCACCCAAAACCTGGACGGCGGCGCGCGCGTCCGCCTCGTCCTCACGCTGGCGGAATAACTTCAATCGCCATCATGGGCGGGTTTTAGCGGCCCGCCCATATACTCCCTCTTGGCGCACCCGGCGACTTGGCGGTTAAAGCTCTTTCTGGCGCGCTGCAATTTGCGAAATACGATTTTCGTATACAATCATAGTTTGTGTGCGGTTAAATCGTTTTCCAGACAGGGAGATTGGTTTTATGGATTTACGCCTCCAGCCCGGTTTCCTCGGCACCAACGCCAGCCTGCTTTCCGACCTGTCCCTGGTGGCCTACGTGCTGTTCATCGCCCCGGCCATGCTCATCGGCTTCGTTTTCGCCCGCCAGGGCAAACACCGCCCCCACCACCAGTATCTGATGAACGCCGTCACATTCGTAAACTGGCTGCTCATCATCTTTTTGATGGCGGTTTCTTACGTCAACGGCGTTTTACCGGGTCTGCCGGGGTCGCTCGGCCAGCCGGCCATCTTCCTGCCCACCCTGCACCTGCTGTTCGGCGGCGCGGCGCAGATTCTCGCCACCTACACCGTTTACCGCATGTGGCGCGAGGATACCCAAGTGGCCGCCGCCCGCAAACGCGGCGAGCGGGAAGTCACCCGCTACTGGTTCAAAAGCGCCAAACCCGTCATGCAGGCCGTCCTGGGGCTGTGGCTGCTGACGGTCGCCCTGGGTGTGGCGACTTATATCAGTTTTTACGTCGCGCCCCCGTCAGAAGCAGCGGATGCGCCGGAGGCCACACCCGCCGTCACCGAAGCCGCGCCCGCCGTAACGCCGGAAGGTTAAACGCGCCCTTCAGCCCGGATACCAGATAATGCGCGGGTCGTCCGCCGACCGTTGGTAGTTCCAGGCTTCGTCGGTCATGCGCTTGAGATCATAGACCGGACGCCAGCCCAGCAGGAACTTGGCTTTGGTATTATCCAGCCAGGTCGAATGGTACGGCGTGATGATGCCCACCGCAGGCAGCCCGCGCGACTGCGCCAGATAATCGCCCAGCTCCCCGTAATCTACCGGCTCATCCATGCAGATGTTGAAGGTCTGCTGGCGGGCTTTGGGGTGGTCAATCGCGCGCAGGATGGCCGATACCAGGTCTTCGACGTGGACAAAGTTCCGTTTGACCGGGCTTCCGTCCGGGTCGAGCATAACCGGAATCGTCCCGGTTTTGATATATTGATCGGCCTGTTCCGCGCCCACCAGGTCGCGCCAGCGTGGGCCGCCGAACACGTCCTCGCCGAACGAAAGCTGGTACTTAAAATCGTCCTTTTCCATAATCCAGGGCGCGCGCAGGCAGCAGCCGTTCAGATCGTACTGGATGTAATACTGCTCCAGCATCACTTCTTCCAGCACTTTTGACAGGGCATAACAGCCTTTATACGGCGTGTGGCGCTGCGTTTCCGTTACGGGGATGGGATGCGGGTACACAAAATGGCCGACCGCGTTATCGCCCCCCAGCAGGATGAACTGCCGGAAGGTCGGGCTTTCCCGGCACGCCTCCAACAGCCAGAACATGCCCTTCACGGCCACGTCCATCACTTCGGTTGGCGTTTCCTTGACGGTCGCCAGGTGCAGGACGTGTGTCACGCCCTCCATGATCCGATTCACGGTTTCCCGGTCGGCAATTGTGCCGCGTTCGACTTCCAGCCGGTCGCGCGCTTCCAGCGGGCGGTTATGCACCAGCGCGCGGACGGTGAACCCTTCAAAACGCGGCTCATCGAAAAAACGGCGCAGGAACGCCTGCCCCACTTTGCCGGTCGCGCCGGTCACTAAAAGACGTGCTGCTGCGGTCATCGCTGCTGCTCCTTCCTGATTGAGCGTCTCCTTGCCTGCGATTCTGGCATACCGCGCGCCCCGCCGCCACAAACAGGGCTTACGCATCAAACTGTAATTTTGCGTCACATTAACCCCTATCCCCCCGCCCCCCTTTCCCCGCGCGCGGAGAAAGGGGGAGTAAGAGTCTTTTTAAGCCCCATCTCCATGCAATGGGGAGGGGGTTTGGGGGTGGGGT
>QUBZ01000076.1 GCA_014338005.1 Chloroflexota bacterium
ACGACGGCAAAGCGGTTTTTTCGTCCGAAGTTATTAAACCGCTGCTTGACTCGCAGCTGCCGCCGCCGCCGGTTTCGGCGCGCCACGAGTACGGCTTAACGCGCCGCGAGATGGAAATTCTGTGCTACATGGTGGACGGCAAAACCAATCCTGAAATCGCCGAGGCGCTGATGGTCAGCCTGGCGACCGTCAAATTTCACGCCTCCAACATCTTCCGCAAGCTGGGCGTGACCACGCGCGCCGCCGCCGTCGCGCTGGCCGCCAGACAGAAGCTTATCCGGTAGCGCCGCAAAGTAGACGATGCTGCATCACAGCGCCGCTGTTTCCGAAGATTTTGTGAATTTCCTCTCAAAACCGCCGCCCAAACGGCAAGGATTAAGGAATCCTCGACTACCGGCTAGGTACGCAGGGCGCGGTTTGCATCCTAAAGTAGAAGCAGAAAGTTACGAAGAATAACGACCGGGGCGATAAGTGATGAATTCGAGCATTTTAAACGAGCCGGTGAGTGATCGAACGATTCTGCGGAGGTCATCGAACCCCGCCGCGCGGCTGGCGGAATGGCTTACGCGGCCACACCCTTCCATTCAGGGCGAACTCGACCGGCGGCGCTCGCAGCTTCTGGCGGGTTTTGTCAGCGTATCCATCGTTATCGGCATAATCGGCCTGATTATCTACTACTTTCAGAGTCCCGACACCGTTTTCAGCGAAGTGGATTACTGGCTGTTTACCGGCGCGCTGCTGGCCGTCATCGGCGTTTTCTGGCTCAACCGTTCCGGGCGGGTTGACCTGGCGGCGCGCCTGTTCATCATCATCACGGCGCTGGCTTTCACGGTAGTCCCGTTTCTTCCGGGGGTAGCCTATGATTATCTTTTTTACACCATCCTGCCCATCCTGCTGACGGCCATCTTCTTTTCCGCGCGGACGGCGGCTTTCGCTACCATTGGCATGATGGTGTGGGCCACGCTGCTGAGTGTTTTGGACGCCACCGGTCGCCCCTGGACGATAGCCTTCTTCATGGCGCTTGCCGGTGGGGTGATTTATGTCTTCATCAAACACTTGCAGTACCAGGAAGGGCTGCGGGCGAAGGAGCTGGAAACCGCCAACCGGCGGCTGCGCGCCTCGGAAGAAAGCCTGGAACAGCGCGTGCAGGAGCGCACCCGCGATCTGGAGTTGGCCGCCGATGTGTCGCTGCAAATCACCACCGTGCTGGACCGGGCGCAGCTTTTGGCGGATGTGGCCGAACGCACAGCAGCCACATTTAAATTTTATCATGTGTCCATCTTTCTGTATGATGAAACTCAGCATGTTATCCGGCTGCATCAGGGCGTGGGGGAGGTCGGCAGCCTGATGATGCAGGCGGGACGGCAGTTCCGACTGAGCGACGTGGGCCTGGTCCCGCAGGCGGCGCGAACACAGCAGGCGGCGCTGTCCAACAACGTGCTGAGAGATGTCCGCTATTTGCCCAATCCCCTGCTGCCGGAGTCCCGCTCCGAATTAGCCATACCGATGCTTTACCAGGGCAAACTGGTCGGCGTCCTGGATTTACAATCGCGGGAAATCAACCGCTTCAGCGACGAAGACATCCGCATCCTGAAGACACTGGCCGACCAGATCGCCATCGCCGTCCGCAATTCGCAGCTTTTTGAGGAAACCAACGCCGCGCTGCTGCAAGCGGAGCGCGCCAATTCGGTCAAATCCGCTTTTCTGGCGAGCATGTCCCACGAGCTGCGAACGCCGCTGAACGCCATCATCAACTTCACCAAGTTCGTCGCCAAAGGGGCGATGGGGCCGGTTAACGAGGAGCAGCGCGAGACGCTGAACGAAGTGATTGACAGCGCCAAACACCTGCTGAACCTGATAAACGACGTGCTGGATATGTCAAAGATCGAGGCCGGCTCGCTCAAACTTTTCATCGAAGCGGACGTTGACCTGAACGCGATTATGAAGACACTGGTGGCGACCGGCAAAACCCTGCTGGCCGGTAAGCCGGTTGAGCTGCGGCTGGAGATCGAAACGCTGCTGCCGACGATAACGGGCGACCGGCAGCGCATCCTCCAGATTTTGCTGAACATCCTCTCCAACGCCTGCAAGTTCACCGAGCGGGGCCACATCACCATCCTGGCGCAGCAAATTGATGATGAAGTTCTGTTCGCCATCGAGGATACCGGGCCGGGGATCGCGCCTGAAGATCAACCGCTGGTTTTTGAAGCCTTCCAGCAGACCGCAACCGGCCTGCGGCAGGCGGGCGGCACGGGGTTGGGGATGCCCATTTCGCGCAGTCTGGTGGAGGCTCATGGTGGCCGCCTGTGGCTGGAGAGCGAGCCAGGCAAGGGTTCGATCTTTTACGTCGCCCTACCGCTTCAGGCCCACAGCCCGGAGCCATCGTTCGTGTTGAGGTGAAGCGCAAAGATGAGCAAACAGCAGCCGGTCATTCTGTATGTCGAAGATGAAGCGCGCAGTCGCAAGGTGATGCAGCTGATCGCCGCCGGCATGGGCATCTCGCAGCTTATCCTTTTCGAGGACAGCAGCGATTTTGCGGCGCGGGTGCAGGCGCTTGACCCGCAGCCGGACGTGATCTTCCTGGACATTCACGTTGCCCCGCACAACGGCTTCGAGATGCTGGCGATGCTGCGGCAGATGCCCCGATTTGATACTACACCGGTCGTCGCCGTGACGGCCAGTGTGATGAACGAAGAAATTCAGCAGCTTGGCAGGGCCGGCTTTAACGGCTGCCTCGCCAAACCGATTGACATGGACTCGTTCCCCGATACGGTGGCGCGCATCCTGACCGGCGAGGCCGTCTGGCGCATCATCGGTTAAGCCGAGAGAAATGAGTAGTTATGAGCTTACAGGGTAAACGGATCTTCATAGTTGAAGACAATTTTCAAAACCGGATTGTTTTTCTCACCATCCTGAAGATGCACGGCGTCTGGATGGAGTTCGACCGCTGGGGGACGGAAACCCTGTGGCGGCTGCGGTCGTTCAAACAGGTTGATCTGATTATTCTTGACCTGATGCTGACCGCCGGAATTTCCGGTTACGATGTTTTTGACCAGATTCGCGGCCTGCCGGAATACGGCCAGACGCCGATCATCGCCGTGTCTGCTGCCGATCCGGTGATCGCCATCCCCAAAACGCAGCAAAAAGGCTTTGCCGGTTTTATCGCCAAGCCGATAGATGACGAGCTGTTCCCCAAACAACTGGCGCAGGTCATCGCCGGAGAGCCGGTCTGGTACGCCGGGGAACGTTATCACGGGATTGGGGATTGAATACTAATTTATCAATGATCGCCAGCATTTAACTCAATTTGCAGCCCAGGAGATCAGCAATGAACCAGACCCATGCCCTTATTTTTGACGATAACATCAAAAACGTGAACGTCCTCGCGCGCCTGCTGGCCGAGCAGGCGGTCAGCAGCACGCCGGTGATGAATTCCAGGATGGTTGACACGATCTTAAACACCAGCGGCAAAATTGATGTGGTTTTTTTGGATCTCGAAATGCCGGGTTTGAACGGTTTTGAAGTTCTGCAAAAGCTGCAGGCCAGCCCACGTTTTGAGAATGTGCCGATCGTCGCCTATACGGTTCACGTCAGCGAAATCAACGAGGCGCGGCAGCGCGGGTTTCACAGTTTTATCGGCAAACCGCTTGACCCTGACCGATTTCCCGAACAGCTTGACCGGATTTTGCGCGGCGAGCCGGTCTGGGAAACGGCTTGATCGCTCTCTTTCCAGCCGCATCGTAGAGCAACCGTCGGCTTTCCGTACATGAAGGACGGCCATTTGCTGTTATAGTGGGGCGTGTCTGGTTGATGAGATCCCCCACCTCAAACCAGACAGGCTGCCCCGAATTCCAGACGCCTCCACCCGGAGGCGTTTGGATTTTTCCTGCGCGAACGTCTGTGCTATAATAATCCTATGTATGCGGAAATCGCGGTGGACGCGCCCGTCCACAGTACTTTTCATTATCACATCCCGGCAGAGCTGGCGGGTGAACTCGCGCCCGGCCATCTGGTGCAGGTGGCTTTCGGCACGGCCTTGCAGCACGGCATTGTGTTGGCGCTGCGCGAGTACAGCCCGGTGGAGCAGACCAAGCCGGTGTTGGCGCTGCTTGACCCGCAGCCGGTGGTGACGCCCCGGCAGATCGAACTGGCGCGCTGGATGAGCCTGGAATATCTGGCGCCGCTGGGGGCCTGCCTGTGGCTGATGCTGCCGCCGGGCATGAGCGGCGAACGCGACATGCGCCTGAGCCTGCGCCGGGACGCCGAAACCGACGACCCGACCGAGCAGAAAATCGTCTCGCTGCTCCAGCGGCGCGGGGCGCTGACCGGCAGGCAGATGGACACGGCGCGGTCGCTGCGGGGCGAACACTGGCAGACGGCGGTCGAACGGCTGGAAAAAGCCGGCATCCTCCACCGCGAGCGCATCCTCAAACCGCCGCGCGCCCGCCCCAAAATCGTCCAGACGGCGGCGCTGGCGATCAACCCCAATCACATCCCGCACATCGCCCGCCATCTGGGGCGGGAGTCGCGCCGGGCGGATATTCTGGAAGTGCTGGCCGCTATACGCGCCGAGAGGCCGACGGTCGAACAGGTGCTGACGGCGGCGGGCGCGAGCCGGTCGTCGCTGGATAAACTGGTCGAAGACGGCCTGGTGGTGCTGCACCGGGACGAACGCCCGCTCACTGTCTCGCTGAACATCCCGCGTTACGAGGTGGACGGCAAGCTGGTCGAACTGCGTAAGGGCGAAAAAGACCTGCACGTGCTGAAGGTGCTGGCGCGCGAATCCGAGCCGCTGGACGTAAGCTGGCTGTATGCCCAGACGGACGCCCGCCTGGAGGACCTGAAACGGCTGGAGGAAGCCGGGTTTATCATCCTGGGCGAAAAACCGGCCTGGCGCGACTCGCTGGCGGAGCGCGACTTCATCCCGGCGGCAGCCCCGCCGCTGACGCCGGAACAGCGCGCGGCCTGGGCCGCCATCGAAAGCGCGATTAAGCGGTGGAACCCCTCCCCCAGGCCCCATTTGACCCCACCCCCGAATCCACCGGCAGGGAGGGAAAGCGGCGCGCAGTTGACCCCACCACCTGGCCCCCTCCCCGAATTCAGGGAGGGGGAAGAAGACGCGCCGCCAGCACCTTCTCGTGATTCATCGGCGGCGCTGATGGCTTCTTCCCCACCAGCAGGGGAATGGGAGGCGACTCCGGCTCCTCCCCCGAATTCGGGGGAGGTTGGGAGGGGGGCGGAAAACCAGGGGGAGGGGTTCAAAACCCGCTTCCTGCTGCACGGCGTGACCGGCAGCGGCAAAACCGAAATTTACCTGCGCGCGATTGAACTGACGCTGGCGATGGGGCGGCAGGCGATTTTCCTTGTGCCGGAGATCGCCTTAACGGCCCAGACGGTGCGCCGGGTGGCGGCGCGTTTTCCGGGGCAGGTGGCGGTGGTTCACAGCGGCCTGAGCGATGGCGAACGGTACGACACCTGGCGGCGCGCGCGCGAAGGGCTGTTTAGCGTGGTGGTGGGGGCGCGTTCGGCGCTGTTCACGCCGCTGCCGGACGTGGGACTGGTGATTCTGGACGAGGAACACGACAGCAGCTACAAACAGTCGCCGCCCATCCCGCCGCCTTATTATCATGCTCGCGCCGTCGCCGAGGCGATGATGCGCCAGAACGACGGCGTGTTAATCCTGGGCAGCGCCACGCCTGACCTGGAAAGCGTCTACCGCGCCGGGCGGGGCGATCTTCAACTGCTGACGCTGCCGACGCGCATCATAGGGCATCGCGTCCGCGTGCTGGAACAGTCGGAGCGGGCGGGCGTCGTCTCGCGCTACTACCCCATCCGCGATTCCGACGCGCTGGCGATTGACCTGCCACCGGTGACGGTGGTGGACATGCGTGAGGAGTTGAAGGCCGGCAATACCAGCATCTTCAGCCGAGAACTGCAAACCGGCCTGCTGGAAACGCTCGACCGCCGCGAACAGGCCATCCTGTTCATCAACCGGCGCGGGGCGGCCACCTACGTGTTCTGCCGTGACTGCGGTTACGTGGCGCTCTGCCCGCGCTGCGATACGCCCCTCACCTATCACCGGCAGGACGAGGCGCTGCGCTGCCACCTGTGCGGCTACCAGGGCCCGCAGCCGCAGACCTGCCCCCAGTGTGGGTCGGCACGCATCAAATATTTTGGCGCCGGCACGCAGCAGGTCGAATCGGCCCTGCGGGACTTTTTGCCGGGGGCGCGGGTGGTGCGCTGGGACGCCGACACCGCCAGCAGCCCGGCCATGCACGAAGCCTACTTGCAGCGGTTCATCGAGCGGCAGGCCGACGTGATGGTCGGCACGCAGATGGTGGCGAAGGGGCTTGATCTGCCGCTGGTGACGCTGGTGGGCGTGGTGAGCGCCGACATGGGACTGAACCTGCCGGACTTCCGCGCCGCCGAACGCACTTTCCAGGTGTTAACGCAGGTGGCCGGTCGGGCCGGGCGCGGCCTGCTGGGCGGGCGCGTGGTGCTGCAAACCTACCAGCCCGATCATTACGTCATCCGGGCGGCCTCACGCCACAACTTCGCCGGTTTTTACGAACAGGAGATGGCCTACCGGCGCGAGATGGCTTATCCCCCCTTCCGGCGGCTGGCGCGGATTTTGTTCCGTCACGCCAACGAAGGCAAAGCTCGTGCCGAAGCCGAACGCGCTGCCGACTATCTTCGCCACCGCATCGAAAAAATGCGCCTGACCGGGACGGAACTGATCGGTCCCGCGCCGTGTTTTTTCGACAAGGTGAACAACGACGCTCGTTGGCATCTGCTGATACGCGCCGCGAACCCGACGCTGCCGCTTCAGGGCATGGACATCGCGCGCGG
Organism: Chloroflexota bacterium; assembly: GCA_014338005.1. GTDB lineage: Bacteria > Chloroflexota > Anaerolineae > Aggregatilineales > Phototrophicaceae > CFX2. The sequence continues at coordinate 6,850 of QUBZ01000076.1, forward strand.
CTGGTACGTGGACATTGACCCTGTAGACGTGCTGTAAAAAACACGCCGAAAACCGAATTTCTTGTGAAGGACAACGTTCCATCTCTGCGCTCCATGCTAAGATGAAGGGTAAACATTAATCATTCATGAGAGCGTTGCACGATGAAACTATGGCTTTTCGCGCTCGTTCTGGCGCTGCTGGTCGCGGCGCTGCTGGTTACCATCTATCCCGCCTACACATCCCCGCCGCCGGCCACCCCACCGCCGCCGCGCCCCGACCCCGCCGCTGCGGCGGCTGCGCCGCTCCCGCCGGAAACCACGTACAGCTTTTCGCCCTGGGATGTTTCGGTTAACCCGCCGGCGCTGGCGTCTGAATCCGCGCCGGTTATGCCGTCCGGGGCGACCGAAAGCCGTACTGGGTTTTTGAGCGCGCTCAACGGCGACGCGCTGCCCGGCGATACGTCGCGCCCGCGCCTGCTGTACACGCTCACCGACGCGCGCGGCATGGTCACGCCGCTGCTGATCGAAGGCGCTGCCGCAGCCGCCTATCGCGGCCAGTGGGTGACGGTCGAAGCGGCTTTCGGCACGCCCGCCAACGGGCAGTTTGCTTTTGGCGTGCCGGTGGCGCAGGTGGTTTCGGTGCGTCCGGCAGCCGCGCCCGGCGCGGGATCGGTGACGCCTGGCGGCGGCGGCCCGATGGTGCGCCCCTGGGTGACGATCCTGTGCCGCTACAGCGACGTGCCGGATACACCCAAACCAGCCTCATGGTTCGAGGGCGCGATCAGCAGCGTGTACCCCGGCGTCAACCACTATTGGCAGCAGATTTCCTACAACCAGGCCAACATCAACGGCAGCATCGTGGTCGGCTGGTACAACCTGCCGCGCCCGAAAAGTTACTACACGCAGGCTAACGGCGAAATTGACTGGTGGAGGGTGCGGGATGATTGCAGCGCCGCCGCCGACCCGGACGTGTATTTCCCGGATTTTTACGGCGTTAACTTCTGGATGAATGCCGGAATCGGCTGCTGCGCCTGGGGCGGTTACGGCTGGCCGCTGTACCTGGATGGCTCCAGTAAAATCTACGGCATGACCTGGATCGGGCCGGGCGGTTACGATCACCAGGGCATCATCGCGCACGAGATGGGGCATGGTTTTGATCTGCCGCACTCCGCCGCCAGCGACGGCATCAACGCCGCCCTGTGGGACGTGATGAGCAACGCCGCCGCCGACTGCCGGCTGGTAGACCCCACTTACGGCTGTGTCGGCGCGGGGACAATCACTTACCAGCTTAACCGCGCCGAGTGGATACCGCCGGAGCGTAAATACGAGGTGGCCGTCGGCACACGTGCAACGCTGAACCTGGAACGGCTGAACCAGCCCACCGGCGCTAACGCCTATCTGATGGCGCGCGTGCCGGTGAGGGATTCGACCACGCGCTATTTTACGGTGGAGGCGCGCTACCGCGTCGGCTACGACGGCCATCTGCCGGGCGATGCAGTCATCATCTATGCAGTGGATACCGCGCGCGATACGCCGGCCTGGTTGGTGGACGCTGACGGCGTTCCCCCCTGGGACGAAGGCGCGATGTGGCGCGTTGGCGAAACATTTTTCGACCCGGCCAGCAATATCAGCGTCCGGGTAGTATCGGCCAACGCCACCGGCTTCACCGTCACCATCTCCAACGACGCGCCCTATTCGGTCTGTGAGGACGTAACGGAAATCCCGAAGTCCGAATGCGAGGCGCTGGAGGCGCTGTATAACAGCATGGGCGGCAGCGGGTGGACGAACCGCACCGGCTGGCTGCAAACCGAGCTGCCCTGTTCATGGTACGGCGTCCACTGCTGGGACGGCCACGTAGACTCGCTGGGGCTGAACGCCAACAACCTGCGCGGCACGATTCCGCCGCAGATCGGCCAGCTTCCCCGGCTTAACTGGCTCGACCTGTCGTACAACGGCCTGACCGGCGGCATCCCGGATACCATCGGCGGGCTGGACGAACTGGTGGTTTTGATCCTCAACGACAATGACCTGGATGGCAGCCTGCCCGCCAGCATGGGCAGCATGGATAAACTGGCCTGGGTGGGATTGTGGCACAACCATCTGAGCGGCGAACTGCCGCCAGAACTGGGCAGCCTGCCGGAACTGACCAACCTGCTGCTGGGCGTCAACCGTCTGAGCGGGCCGATTCCGGCCTCATTCGCCAACCTGCCCAAACTGGAGTGGTTAGACCTATCCTACAACCAGCTTTCCGGCGAAACGCCCGCCGGGCTGGCGAACATGCCGACGCTGACCGGCATCAATCTGCGCTACAACAAACTGTATTTCAGCGATACGGCGCTTCAGAACCGGCTGTGGCTGCTCGACCCGCTTTCGCTGGCGACGCAGACCACCGCGCCCAGCACACCCTATCTGGTCGAACGCTGGCAGAACAGCATCATGCTCGGCTGGCTGCTGATTGATTACACCGATCACGGCGGCGGTTACCAGGTTTACAGCGCCGCCGCGCCAGGCGGGACGTTCTCCTATCGTGGCATCACGTCCAGCAAGGCGACCGGGGTATATACCGTGAGCGGATTGCAGCCCACCACGACCTACTACTTCAAAATTCGCGCCTACACGCCGCCGCACGACTTACAGCAGAACGCGCTCTACAGCGACTTCACGCCGGTTTTTGCGGCGACCACGCACGATTCGTCCGCCGCCGTGCCTACCCTGCACCGCTACACGACCGCCACGCCGACGCTGACCTGGAATCCGGTGACGTGGGCGGCTTACTACGACGTGCAGGTGGCGCGGGACGCCGCCTTCAGCAGCTCGCTCCAGACCTTCTCGACCGCCGGCCTCTCGCTGACGCTCGGCCCGCTGGACGACGGCATGTACTACTGGCGGGTGCGCGCGGTCGGCGGCGGGCGCACCGGCGGGTGGAGCGCCGCGCAGGCTTTTGTGGTGGATAGTTAAAACAGGTGGTCGAACCGGGGCGGGTGATGCCCGCCCCGTTGTGCGCCTTTATTCGGCGACCGGCAGATACAGGTCGAGTACCAGTTCCTCTGGCGGCACGTCCGCGCCGGCGCGAATATGTTCCTCAAGGCATTGGGCATGAAGACCCCGGTATGGGCTGCGCTCCACCCAGGCGACCAGCTTTTGCCAGGTGTCGTAGATGGTTGACACGCCCTGGCAGCGCGTGACGGCGTACAGGCCGCCCGGCATGTCCTTGACGATCACCGTGTCATCGGATGTGATGTCCGGCCCGACGATCATCCATACCTCGTAGCCATAGTTCGGGCTGCCGGGCGCGGGGTTCGGATTGTTAAAGCCGAACAGCCGCGTATTTTCCGGCGGCAGCCCGCGCGACTCCGCCCAGGCCATCAATTTATTCCAGGCCAGCATTTCGGGTTCCGCGCCGAAGCCCAGCGCGCTGGCGACGCGCGCCGGTTCGAGCTTGACGATACGAACATCCAGATTGTCGCTCATGGTGATTTCCTCCTGATGGCTGCGACAGCTATGATGGATGTTACCCCGTAACCCTGACATCCTGTGTCAGCTTTCCCGCGTAGAATAAAAATGTGAATCTATGAACTCTAGAAGGGAGTGGAGAATGCGCGCCGAGCGTCTTTTATCGCTGTTGATGCTGCTCCAGCGCGGCGAATGCCTGCCGGCCCCGGCGCTGGCGCGGGAACTGGGCGTGTCGGTGCGGACAATCTACCGGGACGTGGACGCGCTGGCGGCGGCGGGCATTCCTGTTTATGCCGAGTTGGGCGCGAACGGCGGCTACCGGCTGGTCGAAAACTACCGCACCAGCCTGACGGGTTTAACGGCGGACGAGATCGGCGCCCTGCTGCTGCTCAAAATTCCCGAACCGCTGGCCGCGCTGGACGCCGGGCAAAAGCTGAAAGCCGCCCTGCTCAAGCTGTTCGCCGCCCTGTGGTCGAACCCGGCGGCGGAAGGCCGCGCCCCGTATATTTACCTGGACTGGGCCGGTTGGGGGCAGCAGCCCGCGCCGGTTCCCCTGCTGCAAACGCTGTACCGCGCCGTGCAGGAAAACCGCGCCGTCGTCGTGCGCTACCGGCTGATTAACGGCATCGAAATCGAGCGTTCGGTACAGCCGTATGGCCTGGCCGCTAAAGCCGGCGACTGGTATCTGGTGTACGCCGGGGGCGGGCGGCTGCACATCCGCCCGGTGGCCGATTTTCTCGACGCCCACATCGGCGCGGAAACTTTCGAGCGCCCGGCGGATTTCGACCTGGAAGCCTGCTGGAACGCACACCGCGCCGCGCTGGAAACCAACCGCTGTAATTTTGAGGCCGCGCTGCGGGTATCGCCCGCCGTCCTGTCCTGGCTGCCGCGTTTTTTCGGCAGCCGGCCTTGTCGCACCGGCGCGCCGGATGCCGACGGCTGGACGCGGGTGGACGGCGTATTTGAATCGCTGGAAGCGGCGCGGACGGTGGTGTTGGGGTTAGGCGGCGCGGCGGAAGTATTGACCCCGGAGGCGCTGCGGTTAAGCGTGCGCGACTTCGCCGAACAGATCACGCGGCGATACGCCGGGGCGGGTTAACCGGCTCATATTAGGGCGCACAAAAGCCGGACACGCAGAAGTGTATCCCTACAGTTTGGCGGCCATTTCGATTACAATGGCGTTTGATCGTAGACTCGGCACTTGTTTTGAGGTTGTAACCCGTTTGGATGAAACGATTCGTTATTTAACCCCGGCGGAGGTGTACGCAATCGCCGAGGAAGTGCTGGGCCGCCGCCCGGACGTGCGCGACCGCCATCTGCTGCGGGCCGCCGCCGCGCGCCCGATGCTGCACGCCTTCGGCCAGGACGCCTACCCGACGCTGCTGGACAAAGCCGCCGCGCTGCTGCACTCGCTGGCGGCGCATCACCTGTTTTTTGACGGCAACAAACGCACCGCCCACCGCGCGACGGTGGTCTTTCTGGAACGCAACGGCCTCAAACCCACCTGGAAGGCGGAAGAAGCCTACAACTTCATCCTGGAAGTGGCGCAAAACCGGCACGCTGTCGAGGCGGTGGCGCGCTGGCTGGCCGACCACACCACGCCCCGGCACACCGGCGGTTAACCCGATGCGTTATCTCACGGTTGACGAACTGATTTACATCAACGAGCAGCTTCCCACCGCCGACCGCATCCACCGGATTTTAAAAGGCAAACAGCGCGTGCGGGATATGGGACTGCTGGAGGCCGCCTGGGGACGCCCGATGCAGACGATCTTCGGGCAGGACGCTTACCCGACGCTGCCGGAGAAAGCCGCCGCGCTGCTGCATTCGCTGGCGCGCAACCATCCCTTTGCCGATGGTAACAAACGCACGGCGGCGATTGCCGCGATTTTTATGCTGCGCGTCAACGGCCTGCGTGCGGCCTGGGAAACCGCCGACGCGCTGGAAAACATCGTCGCTGTGGCCGAGGGCAAACTCAGCGTGGCCGATTTCGCCGCCTGGCTGCCGGTTGAGCCGGTTCCGCCATCGCCCGAACCGGACGCCGAAGCCGACGCGCGGACGATTGCGGCCATCATTCACGAACACAGCCGCCTGCTGGACGAACTGGCGAAACGTTAGTGCGGTCTTTTTCTGCGCGTCTTTGCGCCTTTGCGTTACGCTTTTTATCTTCGCGCTAATCCGGCCCGCCGAACAGTTCCTTCTGCATGGTTTCGACGCCCCGGCGCAGCAGTTCGTCGGATTCGAGGTCTTCGGCGATTTTATTGCAGCTGTGCAGGACGGTGCTGTGTGCCCGCCCGCCAAACGCCTCGCCGATCTGCGGCAGCGACGCCTGGGTGACTTCCCGCGCCAGGTACATGCCGATCTGCCGCGCCAGCGTCAGTTTTTGCGTGCGGCGCGGGCCGGTCAGCTCCGAAACGGACACGCCATGATAGCGGGCGGTTACGTCCAGCACGCGCGCCAGGGTGACATGATGGCGCGGGCGGCGGTAGCCGTCCAGCACGCCCTGGGCGACATCCACGCTCAGGGCGCGGCGCGAAAGCTGTGACGTGGCGACGATCTGGTTGAAGATGCCCTCCAGCTCCCGCACGTTGGTGCGCGCCCGGTTGGCGATGGTTTCGGCCACGCCGGGCGGCAGTTTAACGCCGCGTTCGTCCGCCCACATCTCCAGGATGGCAAGGCGCGTCTCAAATTCCGGCGGCTGCAAATCCATAATGAGGCCGCCCCCAAAACGCGAGCGCAGCCGGTCTTCCAGGGTATGAAGCTGGCCGGGATGCCGGTCGGAGGCCAGCACGATCTGTTTGTTGAAGGTGTACAGCGTATTAAAGGTGTGGAAAAACTCTTCCTGCGTGCTTTCTTTCCCGGCGATGAACTGGATGTCATCCACCAGCAGCACGTCCGCCGAGCGGTATTTGTCGCGGAACATGGCGGTAGTTTTCTGCCGGATGGCGTCTACCAGGTCGTTGGTGAACGCCTCCGACGGGATGTAAATGGCGCGCAGGCCGCGTTCGCGGCAGGCATGGGCGATGGCTTGCAGCAGGTGGGTTTTGCCCAGGCCGACCCCGCCGTACAGCAGGAAGGGGTTGTACACGCTGGCCGGGCTTTCGGCCACCGCCAGCGCGGCTTCGACCGTCAGCCGGTTGGCGGAGTTAACGACGAACCGCTGGAAGGTAAAACGCGGGTTGAGTTCGCTCTCCGGCAGGTCAGGGCGAACCGGGCGGCCTATCTTCTGGTGCAGCGGCGTGTTTTCGGCGGCCTGGCGGGCCAGCAGCCGGAACAGCGGCAGGTCTTCGTCGCCGCTGGCGGGGGCCGGCGGTTTGTAAACCTCAAAACACAGTTCAACCCGCTCGCCCCATACGTCGCTGACCACACGGCGCACGTCCCGGTACAGCCGGTTTTGCAGCATATCGCGGGCGTAAGCGTTGCCGACGCCCACCCGGAACACGCCCGCGTCGAAGCCCAGGAACGCCGCGCCGCGCAGCCAGGTTTCAAAGCTGGCGCGGTCGAACTGTATTTCCATCTGGCTGTAGGCGATGTTCCAGGCTTCTTCCGGCTTCACGATTGTTGTCCATTCACGGCCCGGCCAACAGGAACACTAACCCAGCGGGGTTTAAACGCCCGTTTTGCCGGCTGTCATTTGATGTTTAGGTTGATTTCCCACCGGGGTGCGAAGGCTGCCCCTTTTATTGGTGCGGAAGTGACCGATTGGGTCGTATCGGTGATTGATGTACTATGTAGTATAACGCAATTGCCGCCGAACCTCAACCGATTTTCCACCCCGAATGTTAAAACTTTTAACATTTTAAGGTTGGGAAAAAATCTACCAGACATACCCCGGTAAGAAGCCCTTAAACTAACGCAATTCAAACAGGAGTCACAGCCCTGCTAGGCCGATTTTTGGGGATATAAGGCGAAAATCGGGGCTTTATAACGCAACATATCACAAACCGGCAGCGGGGGCCGGCGCGCTATGTGTGGGTAGGCATGGTATCTCAAAATTTTAACATTGGGATATTTTCTACCCACGCCGGGAAAATCGAGCCGAATTTGGGAAAAAATGGTGATATTTGGGATATTCCGCCAATCGAACATCTGGCGGCTTAACGGCGGCTGGAATGCCCTTCACCGACGGATGAAACCGCGCCGTGCCGGTTGTAAAACAGCGCCAGCGTCAGGGCGGCCAGCCCGGTAAAGGCGATGACGCCCGCCATCGGCAGCGCGCCCTCGGCCAGCGGCTCCAGCGCCCCCACCACCATCGTCGCCAGGGCGGCCAGCAAAAATTGCAGCATACCGAGCATGGCTGAAGCCGCGCCGGCATCCTTCGCGTAGGGTTCCATAGCCAGGGTAGTGGCGTTGGGCATTACCAGCCCCACGCAGGAGACATACACAAACAGCGGTACGGCGATCCCCGGCAGCCCGGCGGCCCCGGTGACGGCGGCGGCCAGCAGCAGCAAACCCGCCATACACTGCACGACGATAGCGCGGAACAACACCCTGTCCGGGGCTGTGGCATGGAACAGGTGCGCGTTGGATTGGGACGCCAGCACCAGACCCAGCGCGTTAAGCCCGAACAGCAGGCCAAACTGGTCAGCCGGCACGCCAAACAGGTTGATAAAAACGAACGGCGAACCGGCGATATAGGCGAACATGCCGGCCATGCTGATGCCGCCCATAAGGGCGTTGATTAAAAAAATGCGGTTGGACAGCAGCGCCCGGTAGCGGCCAAACACCTGCCCCAGGCGCAAAACCTGGGTCGCGTCGGGGGGGTGGGTTTCCGGCAGCCGAAAATGCACCGCCGCCAGGCAGATGATGCCGATGGCCGCCTGCACCCAGAAGATGGACTGCCACCCGAAGCGTACCAAAAGCTGCCCGCCCAGCAGCGGCGCTAATACCGGGGCGATGCCCGTCACCAGCATCAGCATGGACAGGACGCGGCGCATCTGCTGGGTATTAAACAGATCGCGCGCGATGGCCCGCGAGATGACTCCCCCGGCGCAGCCACCGATGGCTTGCAGAAAACGCAGCGCCACCAGCGCCTCAACGGACGGCGCGAACGCGCAGGCCAGCGAGGCCGCCGCGTAGAGCGTCAGGCTGAAGTACAGCGGCATCTTGCGCCCAAAACGGTCGGCGAGCGGGCCGTACAAACCCTGCCCGAAGGCGAAACCGAGGAAAAAGGCCGTCAGCGTGAGCTGCACCTGCGCCGTCTGCGCCGACAAAACGACCTCCAGGGTCGGCAGGGCCGGCAGATACATATCAATGCTCAGCGGCCCGAAGGCGGTGAGTGTGCCGAGGATGATGAGCAGCTCTAAACGATTTTTGGGCAGCATGATGGCCTTCCGCCGCAGCCTGAAAGAAGAGGAAAAAAACGCTGCGCCGCGTGTTCAAATCGGCAGGCGCTTTTGGCATTATAACGCGCGCATGACGCCCGGCGTAGTGCCACTTGCGCCAGTGGACTTAATATAAAACTTCATGTACAATCATTTTAGAGGCATCGAATGAGGCCGATGCACGACTGACACCACACGCGCCAGTCGCTTCCCGCCCGGTGGGGGTGGGCACCAGGAATGCGAGGGGATAACAATGAACGCAGACGAAAACGCATCGGGGCCGGATGTCATTAAAGTATCCGCGAAGTCTCGCTCGACGGCGGTAGCGGGGGCCATCGCGGGGGTTATCCGCGAACATCGCTACGCCGAGGTGCAGGCTATCGGCGCGGGGGCCGTCAACCAGGCCGTTAAGGCGCTGGCGATTGCCAGAGGGTATCTGAGCCGTGACGAGATAGACATCGTGTTCACGCCGTATTTTACCGAGGTGAACATTGATGGGCAGGAACGGACGGCGGTCAGGTTTGCGGTTGAACCGCGCCCGTAATGCGGCGGGTTGATCTGCACCTACATACGACGGCCTCCGATGGCGAGCTTTCGCCACCGGTGGTGATTGAGCGCGCCCGCGCCATTGGGCTTGAGGCTGTCGCCATCACCGACCACGATACCACTGCCGGCATCCCCGAAGCGCAGGCGGCGGCGGGTAAAAGGTTGTTGGTCATCCCCGGTATCGAATTAAGCGCCGAAGACGATAAACTGGACGTACACATGCTGGGCTACTTCCTGGACTGGCAGGCCGGCGATTTTCAGGCGCGGCTGGCGGGTTTTCGGGACGACCGGCTGAAGCGTGGGCAGCGCATCGTCGAAAAGCTGGCCGCCCTGGGGCTGCCGGTCGCCTGGCAGCGCGTGCTGGAACTGGCCGACGGCGGCGCGGTGGGACGCCCGCACATCGCCCGCGCGATGGTGGAAGCCGGTTTTGTCGCCACGGTCGGCGAAGCCTTCGACCGCTACCTGCACACCGGCGGGCCGGCTTACGTCTCGCGGGAGCGGCTGACGCCCGAAGCGGCGGTGGCGTTGATTCACCAGGCCGGCGGCGCGGCGGTGCTGGCGCATCCTGCCGTCCTGCCGGATTACGCCGCGATGGTCGAACGCTTGATCCCCGCCGGGCTGGACGGCGTAGAGGTCGTGCATCCTTTAAACAGCGAAGTCGTGCGCGACAACCTGCGCGGCCTGGCAGCACGCTGCGGGCTGGTGATGACCGGCGGCTCGGATTTTCATGGCAGCGAAAGCGAACCGCTCGGCTCGGTCACACCGCCGCCCGGCTGCGTGGCCGCCCTGCGCGAACGGGCCGCGCGTTATCAAAAAGGCTGATTATGCCCGGCGCAGACCGGGATAGTTCAGGAACATCACTTCCAGCGCCAGCCGCAGATTGAGGTTGGTATTCAGATTTTGCAGCGTTTCGCGGGTGGCGCGCAGCGCCGTTAGGGCTTCTTCCGGCGACAGCGTTTCGGCCAGCCGTTCCAGCGCCGCATAGCGATCTTTATTGGCCGGCGTCAGCGCCGCGCCCTCGGCGATCATCAGCATGTCGCGCCAGTAGGACTGCCACAGTTCCAGCAGCGGGTAGAGCGCCAGTTTATCTTTGCTCAGGTCTTCGGCGATCTCAAAACGCCCGGCACGGTTGAGCGCCAGCAGATTGTCCAGCATGGTAAGCGCCTGATCGCGCTGTTCCAACAAGGCGGGGTCGTCCAGGGCGCGTATGGCCCAGCCGATGCGCCCGCCGCTCAAACGCGCCAGCAGGTCGGCCTGCCGGCGGTCGGCGTTCCGGCGCTCGACCAGCACATCGCGGATCGCCTCCACCGGGACGGCGCGCAAGCTGATGGTCTGGCTGCGGCTGATGATGGTCGGCAGCAGGGCATCGGTGGCCGGGGCCAGCAGGATGATGATGGCGTGTGGCGGCGGCTCCTCCAGGGTTTTGAGCAGGGCATCCTGCGCCTGTGGGCGGGCATGGTCAAAATCGCGGAAGATCGCCACCCGGAAGCGCGCCTCGTAGGGTTTGAGCGCCAGCCGCCCGGTGATCGCGCGCACTTCCTCGATCCGCAGCGCCCCGGTCGAAGGGTCGAGTTCCGAATACAGCAGGTCGGGATGGCTGCCGGCAGCGATCAGCTTGCAGGCGCGGCACACGCCGCAGGGGCGGGCGGCTTCGTCGGGGGCGGCGCAGTTTAACGCCTGGGCGAAAGCCCGCGCCAGCGTCTCTTTGCCGACCGACTCCGCGCCGACGATCAGATAAGCGTGGCGCACGCGCCCGTTCGCCAGCGCCTTCCGCAGATGTTCGACGGCCCAATCGTGTCCGTAAACCGGCCAGGAATGTGACATAAAACCGATTATATTACGCCGTCGCAGCGGCCAGCGTCTTTTGAATCTGCTCGATATGCCCCGCGCCATGCCGGGAGTAGGTTTGCAGAATATCCTCTACCGACATCTCGCCTACCTCCGGGTGCAGGCCGACGCGCGCCCAGTCCGAGTCGTCCAGGCTGTCCAGCAGGTCGCTCCAGCGGCGGTGCAGGCCGCGCAAAATCGCCAGCGAAGCCTCCGGCGGCAGTTCCAGCGCATCGAGGGTTTCCGCCCAGGTTTCCTGGTTGTAGGGTTTAAGCGTGGGGCGGTCTTCGGTCAGCAGCAGCTTGGTGCGGATGAAAGCGTTCATGTGCGAGTCGGCCAGGTGGTGAATGTTCTGAAGCACCGTCCATTCATAAGGGATGAAGCGCGTTCTGAACTGCGCCTCGCTCAGGCCGCCGACGGCGGCTTCCAGTTCCGCCGGGAAGCGGCGAATGGCTTCGATCATCTCGCGGCGCTGTTCGGGGGTGAGCATGGGCTGATCCTCCTGATTAATTCGGTCGTGTTAACCATTGTACCGCGAACGGCGCAAGCCGGTTGAGCTTTAATCTTCAGCCCACCGTCCCCAGGTAGGTCGCTTCGGCCACTTTGACCAGCCGGCCATCACCCAGGCTGATTTTCCACGTGCCGTCGCGCTGGCGGCTGGTGAGCAGCACCGCCGAACGGTCTTCCGTCCAGGCCAGCGGCTCAACGAAGGTGGTGATCGGCTCGGTGAGCGCGGTCTGGGTTTGCGCCTGCAAGTCCACCAGCACGAACACCGTCTGGATGGACTGCCCCGGACGGCCAAAATCGCGCACCTGCGCCAGGGCGTATACGGCGCGCGTGCCGTCCGGCGAAATCACCACGTCGCCGGCCTGGGTATAATTCCGCAGCCGCAGGCCGGGCAGGGTTTGTTCCACGCCGCCTTCCAGGTTGACCACGCGCAGATCGAAGCCGCTTAAATCCGGCGATACGGCCAGCCGCAGCAGCAGCCCCGCCCCGAAGCCGGCCCCGCAAAAGCAGCCGGGTTCGCCCGGCAGCCGCTCCCAGCTTCCGCTTGCCAGGTCGAGCGCGAACAGCCCGGCGAACTGCGGATAAGGCGTGAAATCCGCGATGCCGTCCGGCTGAAAATCCATATACAGGACAGTTTTATCGGCGTTAAACGCTACCGGCAGAGCGCGGATGCCGTCGCGCGGGCCGTCCATTAGCACCTGCCGGGGATTTGTGCCGTTGAGGTTGGCGACGGTGGTGATGGTGGTCAGGCCGGTATCGCCGCCGGCGAGCGTCCAGGCCAGGGTAGAATGGTCGGGCGAAACCAGCCAGTCCACCCGGCGCGTATCGTTCCCCGGCTGGATAAACGGGTGTTCCCGCACGTCGGCATTGGGCAGGGCGACCATGACACGGTTCGCGCCGGGGTCGAAAAAAATCACCCCATCGCCGGCGGGCGTATACCGCTCGCCGTTCGCTTCGACGGCGGTTTCCTCGTCCGTGAAGGGGTTGATAAAAATCAGGCGGTCGGCCCCCAGGCTGTCTATATCACGCTGCAAAAACACCTGCCAGGGACGAACTTCAGGCAGCAGCGGATTCCCGTCCTGGGCAGCGGCGAAAAACGGCTCGGCGGCCAGCAGCGCCAGCAGCAGCCCCGCGCACAGCCGCGCGGCAAATCCCAGCCTGCGCTTACGGCGCACCGAGCGCCTCCACCAGACGCGGCAGCACCTCGCCCGACGGGCCGGCCAGCCAGATGTCGGCGATAGGCGTGATCTGGCTTTCGACCGGGTTAATTTCGATGATAAACGCCCCGGCCCGTTTGGCGATAAAGGGCATGTTGGCGGCGGGCGTCACCACGCCGGACGTGCCGACGACCAGCATCACGTCGGCATGGGCGCTGGCGAAGGTGGCGGACTCGATGGCGTCGGGGGGCAGCATTTCGCCAAACCACACCACGTCCGGGCGCACCCAGCGCCCGCAGTGTGGGCAGCAGGGCGGGCCGCTGTTTTTGTCCCAGGTTAACGTCGAAATATCCACCGGCGTGGGACTGCCCTGGCAGTCGAAAAAACACCTGTTGGCGGCGATGCTGCCATGCAGCCGGATCACCCCGGCGCTGCCGGCGCGCTCGTGCAGGTCGTCCACGTTCTGCGTGATGATACGCATGTGCGGAAAACGTTTTTGGAGGGCGGTCAGCGCGTAGTGGCCGGGGTTCGGCTGCGCGGCGCGCACCATCTCGCGGCGGTATTCGTACCAGTCCCACACCAGTTTAGGATTGCGCGCGAATGCCCCCGGCGTCGCTAACTGCGCCGGGTCGTACCGCGCCCACAGGCCATCCAGCGCATCGCGGAAGGTCGGCACGCCGGATTCCTTGCTGATGCCTGCGCCGGTTAATACGGCCAGGCTGCGGCTGTTCAGCAGGCGTTCGCCCGCTCGTTGTAGTAGGTCGGGATTCATCATCATTTACGCCAAAATTTGCGCCGGAAAGGAAAAAACCTGGACTGTTATTAGTATAGGCCGCGTTGCGGCTAAAAACCAGTGAAGGCGCGCTCTATACAGCCGCCGGGGTCTGCGCTAATATTTTTATCCCTGCGGAGAAGGATAAAGTTATGCCCCCACTTGTGCCGTTAACCGATCATATCTGGCTGTACCCGCGTGACCCAAACCCGGAGCGCATTCAGCCCAACGTCGGCATCATCGTGGCCGGACGGCAAACCATTCTGGTAGATGCCGGAAATTCGCCCCGCATCGCCCGCCGCATCCTGCTGGCGCTGGATGAGATTCACGCCCCGCCGGTTAGCGCCGTCATCTACACCCATCACCACTGGGATCACGTTTTTGGCGGCATGGTGTTCGACGCGCCGGCGGTGGCCCATGAAATCTGCCGCAAGCACCTGGCAGAGATGGCCGCCAAACCCTGGAGCCAAGCGTACATTCAGGAGGAAATCATGCGCGCGCCGGCGCGCGAGCAGGGGCTGCGGGGTATGGCGCGGGCAGTGGATGACTGGCGCAGTTTTCGCATCGCCCTGCCGGAGATCACGCTGTCGAAAACCCTGCGCCTGTATGGAGACGGTTTAACCATCGAAATCGAACATATCGGCGGCCAGCACGCGCCGGACTCGCTCATCGTGCGCGTGCTGGAGGCGCGGGTGATGTTTGTGGCCGACGCTTATTATCCGCCGCCGCCGCACCAGGGCCGCCCCGATGATACGCTCGACCACAAGATGATCGAACGGCTGGCCGGCGAAAACATGGAACTGTATATAGATGGTCATGGCGACCCGCTCGGCCTGGAAGAATTTCGCCGGCTGGCAGTCGAATAAAACGCGCGGGAGGGATCGGGCTGGATGCTGTGGAAAAAGTACGATAAAAACGCGCCGCACGCCTATACTTTCGGCGTTTTCCCTACCCTGGAGCTGCTGCGCTACCAGATGCCGCACGCGATTGAAGTGCTGCTTCACTCGCAGGGGGAGCGCAACGAAGGGGTGGAAAAAATCCGCGCGCTGTGCCAGCACGCCCGCATCCCAACAACGCTCAGCGACAAACTGGTGGAGCGTCTGTCGCCCAAAGAAAATACTTACGCGGTCGGCATTTTCCAGAAATATTATCCCCGGCTTAACCCGGACGAAAGCCATGTCGTGCTGATTAACCCCGGCGATATGGGCAACCTGGGGACGATCATCCGCACCCTGCTGGGTTTTGGGCTGACCAATCTGGCGCTGGTTCGCCCGGCGGCGGACATCTTCGACCCGCGTGCCATTCGCGCTTCGATGGGCGCGGTGTTCCAACTGGCTTTCCAGTATTTCGAGTCGTTCGACTCCTACCGCGCGGCCTTCGGCGAGCATCACCTGTATCCGTTCATGACCGACGGCGCGGCGCGGCTGCCGGAAGTCGCCTTTCAGCATCCCTTCGCGCTGGTGTTCGGGAACGAAAGCAGCGGCCTGCCGCCGGAGTTCCGGGAAACGGGGACGAGCGTTCGCATCCCGCAGCGCCCGGCCATTGACTCGCTGGGCCTGCCCATCGCCGTCGGCATCGCCCTGTACGGCGCGACGGCAGAAAGCTGCTCTTGAGGGGCCAAAGCCAACGCGGTTATTTATCCCGCGAAAGCTGGAAGCCGCTCATAAACTGTTTTTGCAGCAGCACAAAAATGACCACCGGCGGTAGGCTGGCGATCACTGCGCCCATCATCATCGGGCCGAAAACCAGCGCCGAATCGCCGCCCATCAGCGTTCGCAGCCCGACCTGAACAACCTGCCGCTCCTGGCCTTGGATGATAAGCACCGGCCAGATATACATGTTCCACATATAAACGAACTGAATCACGGCCAGCGCGCCGATCGTATTCCAACTGATGGGAATCAACACACGAATCAAAAATTGCAGCGGCGTCGCGCCGTCCAGTTGGGCCGCCTCCGAAAGCTCTGCCGGGATATTGGCAAAATGCTGGCGGAATAAAAACGTGCCGGTGGCGCTTGCCAGGAACGGCACAATGAGCGCCACGTAGGTGTTGCCCCAGCCCAGGCTGTTGATGAAACGAAACAGAGCGATGATTAAAATCTCGGTCGGCATCATCAGGGTAATCAACACAAGACCGAATATGAGCCATTTGCCGGGGAAGCGGAAATAAACAAAAGCCAGCCCGGCCAGCAGCGAGAGGATGGTTTTACCGACTGTAGTGACCCCCAGAGATTGGACAGGATGCTAAATGCAGTATCATAGTCCAAGAGAGGAAAGGTCACATGAGCAAGCGACGGAAGTTCAGTCCAG
>QUBZ01000077.1 GCA_014338005.1 Chloroflexota bacterium
CCTATTGTCTCGGAGGCCGTCGCTGAACAACGCAGACCCAACAATGCTGCGACGGTCGCGCCAGGGACAAGCCGGCCGCTTTAGCGGCTGGTCGTTGACATCCTCATGGTACGCTGTTCTGGGGTTCAACAATCACCGGGAAATTGGGGGATGTTTCACGATCAATTTTCAGAGACTTCCAAACCGCCGCTCGACCGCGAGGCGCTGCGCGACGTGATTGACCTGGCGCTGTGGGCCGGGCAGCTTCTTTTACAGTACGGCGCGGAGTCGGAGCGCATCGAACAGACCATTCATCGCCTGGGGACGGGACTGGGCTGCGACTGGATGGACATTCTGGTTTCGCCCAACGTCATCGCCGTGACCACCACCAGCGGCGAGGAGTTCCGCACCAAAATCCGCCGCGTCATCGGCCTTAACGTAAACCTGACCATCATTTCGGCCATCAACCGGCTCAGCCGCCGCGTCGAAGAAGGCGAGTTAGACCGCTTTGGCGTGCGGAAGGAACTCGACCGCATCAGCAAAATCAAGTCGCACTACAACCGCTGGCTGGTGGTAACGATGGTGGGGCTGGCCTGCGCGTCCTTCAGCCGGCTGTTCGGCGGCGACGCGGCGGTATTTGTGGTGACGTTCATCGCCTCGGCGGTGGCGATGGTGGTGCGCCAGGAACTCAGCCGGCGCTACTTCAATCAATTTCTGGTGGTCATCGTGACGGCCTTTGTGGCCGGCGTGCTGGCGAGCGCCGCCGACCTGCTCAACCTCAGCAGCCAGCCGGAAACGGCGCTGGCGGCCTCGGTGCTGCTGCTGGTTCCGGGCGTGCCGCTCATCAACGCCGCCGAAGACCTGATTACCGGCCATATGGTGACGGCGGTCGTGCGCGGCATCGTCGGCGGCATCATCTCGCTCAGCATCGCGCTGGGGCTGCTGCTGGCGATCAGTTTAATGGGAGTGCGCGGGTTATGAACACGGCGCTTTTGCTGACGGTGCTGGAGGACGCGCTGTGGTCGGCGCTGGCGGCTGCCGGCTTCGCCATGTTGTTTAATGTGCCGGTGCGGACGCTGCCCGGCTGCGCCATCCTGGGCGCGGTCGGCCATGCCGCGCGCACGCTGCTGATGCACATGGGTATGAGCGTCGAGGCCGGCACGCTGGCAGGGGCGACGCTGGTGGGTTTCCTGGGGCTGGTTTTCGCCCGCCGCTGGCGAACGCCCGCCACCGTCTACACACTCAGCGGCGCGATCCCGATGGTTCCGGGGTCGCTGGCCTTCCGCACGATGATCGGCCTGCTGCGGCTGGCGGAAGCTGCGCCGGAGGCCGCCGCGCCGATGCTGGCGGATGTCAGCGTCAGCGCCATCAAAACCGGCCTTATTCTCGGCGCGATTGCCGTCGGCATCACCGCGCCCAGCCTGCTGGTCGTCCGCCAGCGCCCCCTGGCGCGGTAAACTTTCCGCCGGAATATTTGAGCTATAATGTTGAGATGAGGCAGGGTATCGAGGCTGGAAAAAATATGGCTTTGGTGGCAGAACAACAGCTTGCTCTCCCTATCTGGCAGAGCGATCCATTATGCGAGCGCGAAACCTTAGATGATTCGGCCTCAAAAGCGCATATACAGATTTACAATGCCAATGTTTTGTCGCTGTATAACACCTGGCAGCCGCCGGTGGTTATCATTTCTGATGGGGCTTACGGTCTGGGCCTGTTTAAGGGCGATCCCCACGCCCCCGAAGAACTCCCGGCCTGGTACGAACCCCACATCAAAGCCTGGTCGGAAAAAGCCACTCCCCAAACAACGCTGTGGTTCTGGAATAGTGAAATCGGCTGGGCTAACGTGCATCCGGTGCTGGCGAAGTACGGTTGGAAATACGTCAACTGCCACGTATGGGACAAAGGCATTTCGCATATAGCCGGAAACTCGAACACGCAAACGCTGCGAAAATTTCCGGTCGTGACCGAAATCTGCGTCCAGTATGTCAGAGAGGCGCGCATTAACGGCATGAGCCTCCAGCAGTGGCTCCGCGCTGAGTGGCAGCGAACCGGCCTGCCGCTTTCGAGAGCCAACGACGCCTGCGGCGTTAAAAACGCTGCTACTCGAAAATATCTGACTGCCGACCATCTGTGGTATTTCCCGCCGCCGCAGACTTTCGCGCATCTGGTTAGCTATGCCAACCGGCACGGGCAGCCAGAAGGCAGACCTTATTTTTCACTCGACGGCCTGGGACCGGCTGATGCCGAAGCCTGGGAAAAGATGCGTTCTAAATTCACCTGTAAACCCGGCGTGACGAATGTCTGGCGAGAGCCGCCGGTGAACGGCGATGAACGCATCAAACGAGGCACAAAAAGCGTCCATCTCAATCAGAAGCCCCTCAGCCAGATGGAATTGATTATCGAAAGCTCGTCCGAACGTGGCGATCTGATCTGGGAGCCTTTTGGCGGTTTGTGTACGGCGGCGCTGGCCGCTTACCGGCTGGGCCGCCGCTGCGTAAGCGCAGAAATACGGCACGATTTTTACGAACTGGCCTTGAGGAGATTGCAGTGTGCCTGATAAAACCGACAAACCGGCGCGCCAGGAGCCTCAAAACTGGGAACACTATTTGTTGTGGCAAAACGTTGTTGCTGCGCTGACCAGAATCCCGCTCTACTTCCAGAGCGCAATCTCTGTTTCGGGCATTAATGCGACAGAACTTTATGCTTTTGGAAACGTTCTGGGGCTGACGATTGAGCAGGAATTGGTTCGCACGCTCAACAATCTCAAATCGGAATGGGATGCCGGTAATCATTATCCCCATGCACGTTTTGTCCGGTAGCCTCAGAATTTCCCTGACGTGCTTTTGACGCAAGGTACATCGCGCGCCGATGTTCTTCTCGGCATCGAGCTAAAATCGTGGTATTTACTGGCGAAGGAGGGCGAACCCAGTTTTCGTTTTACGGTAACGCCGCTCGCCTGCGCTCCCCAGGACTTGATCGTCATTGTTCCCTGGGTTTTATCGAATGTGCTGTCAGGTTCACCCATTGTATTTGAACCTTACATCGCGCCGGCGCGCTATATCGCCGAATACCGGAATTACTGGTGGCAGAATTTGAGGGATGCCTCGAAAGATGCGGCCATCCAATCACCTGAAAAGGTTTCGTTTTACCCGGCTGTGCGAGACGAAATAAGCGACAAAGCCCTCGAAGATAAAGGGAAAAACTTTGGACGCATCGCCCGGTTGGGCATTATGGATGAGTACACCAGGCCTTTTGCACATGTTAACCTTTTGGGGCTTGAGGCTGCCGCATGGCGCGAATTTTTCAAAAAGAAGATAAAGCCGTTATCTGTGGAGGACACCGATGAGTACAAATGATGCTGCCTTATCCCATCTCTCGCCGGTGTGGTCGCACCTGACGCGCCTCCAACCGGAGCGCGGCGAAGGCATTTACCTGTACGACGCCGATGGGACGCGCTATACCGACTTCACCAGCGGCATCGGCGTCACCAACACCGGCCACTGCCACCCGCGCGTGGTGGCAGCCATCCAGGCGCAGGCCGCCCGTTTGATTCACGGGCAGATCAACATCGTCATCCCCCCGGCGACCGTCCGGCTGGCGGATACGCTCAACACGGTCACGCCGGCGGCCATCAACAGCTTCTTTTTTTCCAACAGCGGCGCGGAGGCCGTCGAAGGCGCGGTCAAGCTGGCGCGCGCAGCCACGCGCCGAAGCAATATCATCACCTTCCAGGGCGGTTTTCATGGCCGCACCGCCCAGACGATGGCGATGACCAACGCCAAAACGGTCTATCGGGCCGGCTACCAACCCCTGCCGGCGGGCGTGTTCGCCGCGCCGTTCCCCTATACCTACGCTTACAGCGCCTACGGCTGGGACGAAAAAACCACCGTTGAGTTTTGCCTGCGCGAATTCGACCTGCTGCTGAAAAGCCGCTCCGCCCCGGACGAAACCGCCGCCCTGGTCATCGAGCCGGTGCTGGGGGAAGGCGGCTACATCCCCGCCCCGGCGGGTTTTTTGCAGGGGCTGCGCGAACGCTGCGACCATTATGGCATCCTGTTCGCCGCCGACGAGGTGCAGACCGGCTGCGGGCGCACCGGCGCATGGTGGGGCTTCGAGCAAGCCGGCATCGTCCCGGACATCCTGGTGATGGCGAAGGGGCTGGGCAGCGGGATGCCGATTTCCGCCGTTGGCGCGTCCCAGGACTTGATGGCGCGCTGGCCGACCGGCTCGCACGGCGGCACGTATGGCGGCGGGGCGCTGGCGGCGGCGGCGGCGGTCGCCACGCTCGAAACCATCCGGGACGAAGACCTGCCCGGCAATGCCGCCCGCATGGGGCAGCTTTTATTGGACGGCCTGGTCGAACTTCAGGGGCGCTACCCGGTCATCGGCGATGTGCGCGGGCGCGGCCTGATGGTGGGCGTTGAGGTTACGTTGGGCGGCCAGCCGGCCAAAGACCTGACGCGCGCGGTGCAGCTTGCCTGCCTGGAACGCCGCCTGCTGCTGCTGACCTGCGGCAGTTATGAAAATGTCATCCGCTGGATTCCGCCGCTGGTGGTGAACGAAGCCCAGATCGGCGAGGCGCTGGCGATTTTTGAGGACGCGCTGCGGGCGGTTTCGCTCGATTCGTAAAACAGGCGGGAAAGCAGCGGCGCATGGGGCAGACGTTTTACCGGGATCGCTGGTATCGCATTTATGAGAACGGCTCGCCGCCGACCACCGTCATCCAGATGGCCGACGCCGTGATGGCCGTGCCGCTGACCGCCGGCGGCAGCGTTTTATTCACGGTCGAGTATTCACCCGCGTTTGACGAGTCCGTGTTGATCCTGCCCGGCGGCGGCATCGAAGCCGGCGAAACCCCGGCCCAGGCCATCAACCGGGAATTGCAGGAGGAAGCCGGTTATAAAGCCGGGCGGCTGGATTTACTGGGCGTCCTCTGCCCGTTCATCAAATATCTGAACCAGCGCATAACCGTTTATCTGGCGCGGGATTTGCAGCCCAGCCGCCTGCCCGCCGACGAAAGTTTTGAAATCGGCGTGGAGGCCGTGCCGCTGGCCGGCGTTGATGCGCTCATCGCCGCCGGGCGTGTCCGGGACTGCATCGTGATCGCGTCGTTGTGTCTGGCGCGGACGTTCCTGGCGCAAACGCCCGGCGCGGAAGATCAACCGGGCAGAATGTGAACCCGCCGCTACGTCAAACCATGCCGCGCGGCCCACAGCGCGGCCTGCGTCCGGTCGGAGACATGCAGTTTTTCCAGGATATGCCGGACGTGCGTTTTGACGGTAGCCAGGCTGACATTGAGCGTTTCGGCGATCAAGGCGTTGTTCATGCCGGCGGCGATCAAACGCAGCACTTCCAGCTCGCGCTCCGACAGGCTTTCGATAGGAATTTCGGTCGGCTCCGGCGTGGGCGGGCTGTAATCAACCACCTGGGCCAGCGCGCTTTGCAGCAGGCTGCGGTCAATCAATTCGTCGCCGGCTGCCGCCGCCCGCACCGCGCGCACGATCTGTTCCGGGTTGACCTCTTTGGATAAATAACCGGATGCGCCGCCGCTGATGGCGCGCGCCAGATAGCCCGGATTGGCATAGGTGGTCAGCATGATAACGCTGGTGGTGGGCGACACCGCTTTGATCTGCGCCAGCGCCTGCAAACCATCGCCGTCCGGCATCCGAATATCCAGCAGCATCAGGTCTGGCCGGAGCGTTTTCGCCAGTTCGACCGCCTTCGCGCCGCTGTCCGCTTCGCCGACCACCTGGATGCCGGGGCGCGTCAGCAGGGCGCGCAGCCCCTCGCGCACGATGCCGTGATCGTCGGCAATCACAATACGGATGCCGGTTTCTTCGCTGCTGCCGGTCATAGATGCCCCTTTTCCACCGTACACGGAACCCAGACCTCAACCATCGTCCCTGACCCCGGCGCGCTGTGGATGGCGCATCTGCCGTCCACCAGGCCGGCCCGTTCCCGCATGGTGGTGATGCCCAGTCCCCGGCTGCGCTCCGGCAGGCCGTCGGGGTCGAAGCCGCGCCCGTTATCCCGAATGATGAGCAAAAGTCCGTCGCTGTTCCGCAGGCGCAGGCTCACCGCCGTCGCCTGGGCATGTTTGCGGGCGTTGTTAAGGGCTTCCTGCGCGATGCGGTAGAGCGTTACGCTCACCAGCTTATCCGGTTCGGCGGCCAGCGGCTCGATGTCCGCCTGGAGTTCCCAGCCCGCCAGATCGGACATGGAATGGGCGATTTCCTCCAGCGCGGCAGTCAGCCCCAGGTCGTCCAGCACCGCCGGGTGTAGCCCTTCGATGATCCGGCGGCCTTCGACAATCGCTTCGCTCAGGGCGTCGCAGCCGCGCCGCAAACCCTCCGTCCGGCTGCCCATCTGCTGTTCGCACTGCTGGAGGAAGTGGGTCAGGTGGAAGCGCGCGCCGACCATCTGCTGAATCAGCCCGTCGTGTAAATCGTAGGCCACCAGTTTACGTTCTTCTTCCTGGGCGCTAATCAGCCGTTCGATCAACCGGCGCTGCTGCTGGCGTTTGCGGTCAAGCTCCTGGGCCATGTCCCGGAAGGCATCGTCCAGCGCCCCGATTTCATCCCGGCGGACGCGGGCGGGCGGCGGCGAGATGATACCTTCCTGGCCGAACCGCTCCACGCGGCGTTTTAAATCCACAATCGGGATGACGATGCGTTCGCTGGCGATCAGCGCCAGGGCGACGGCGGTGAGAACCGTCCCCAGCAGGAAAATGGCGACCGTGTAGTGAAAATTGGTGATGTCGGCGAACAGAATATGCCTGGGCGCGTCGTAATAGATGACCCAGAAACGCTCGGATTGGCTTCGTATGGGGTGGATGGTTGTGTAGGCCAGCACGCTGGAGTCGGTTTCAAGGATGCCCATGCCGCCCGCTAACAGCCGGGATGCCTGGGGATAAAGCTCCAGCACATGCCGGCCTGCCGGGGCCGGCGCGTCCGGCGTGAGATACCGGTCGGCGTACAGCAAGAAACCGCCCGTCTGGTCAAAAACCGCCCAACTGCCGGCGCGGGAGGTATGCGCCGCCAGATCGCCCAATACGGCATCCGCGCGCAGGCTGATGACAACCAGGCCGCCGCCGTCCTCCAGCCGCAGCGCGTAACGAATGATAGGGATATTTTCGGTCTGGCCGCCGGCCTGGCGCATCTCGACTTCCAGCGGCGATACAAAATCCTCGCAGCAGGTCAGCGCCATCGCCTCCTGAAAGTAGGGGGTTTCCCGCAGGCTGCCCAATTCCGCGTCCGGCGCGATGCGCGGCTCGCCAGTGCCAGAGTCCACGCGCACCACTTCGCTGCCCTCGGCATCCAGATATTGAATCTGGTAATAAGCAGGGTGGCCGGCCAGCAGCGCCAGCAAATCGTGGGCGACTTCATTCCGCCAGATGGCGGTTTGTTCGGAAGAAGGGTCCTGCCGAAGTAACAGGCGTAGCATCCGCAGGCTGCGAAGGCCGCCAAGCGTATAAACATCGCCCCGCGCCGAGTCCAGCACGGTAACGATGTTTTTGCTTCGCAGGTGAACGTCGCTCATCAGGCGTCCAAGCACCTGGGGAACGAGCGCGTTGTTGGTAAAAAAGTAGTCATACAGGCCGACGCCGGCCAAAGGCAGCAGGATCAAAACCATGAATACCAGGACGAGCCTGGCTTGCAGGCCATGAATATTCAGGTGTCGCAGCCCCATACCGCGTTTGCCTCTGTCTAAAACTTTTGTCTAAAACCCGCCCATCACCCGCTGCAAGCTGCTTTGAGCGGCGGGTTTACAGGCAGGCGCTGGTCTATTTTTCCCCCTGTCTCAACCGGACATTAAATGGTCGGCGGGGGGCGCAGAGCCGGTTCGCGCCGGTCTTGACCCCCCGCGCGGCGCTGCCGTTTTACAGCAGGTTGGCGCCGTTGTCGGCAATCACGCTTTTGTACCAGATCGCCGAATCCTTCGGCACGCGCTGCTGCGTGGTAAAGTCCACGAACACCATGCCGAAGCGTTCTTTGTAGCCTTCGGCCCACTCGAAGTTGTCCATAATAGACCAGTGGAAGTAACCACGCACATCCACGCCGTCCTGCATGGCCTGGTGCAGCGCCCGCAGGTGGCGCACCGTGTAGTCTATGCGCTGCGGGTCATGCACCTGGCCGTCCAGGGACACCCAATCCACGTTGGAAAGGCCGTTTTCGGTGATATAAACGGGCAGTTTGTACCGCTCGTACAGGAAACGCGGCCCCCAGCGCAGGCATTCCGGCGTCACAAACCAGCGGACGGCGGTCTGTGGATGACCGATCGCATGGGGAACCACCACCGGGCGGCCATCTTCCCCGGCTTTGACCGCCATCCCCTGATAAATGTTCACGCCGTAGAAGTCCAGCGGCTGCCCGATGATGTCCATGTCGCCCGCGCCGACCGGGGGCGCGTCCGCGCCGAACAGTTCCAGGCCGTCTTCAGGATAATGTTTAAAGAAAATCGGGTCGGCGAACCAGACGTTGCAGAACAGATTCCGGTCGTGGACGGAGAACATCGCCTGCCGCGCAGCGGCGATGTCGGCAGGGCTGTCGCTGGCCGGGTAGGCCACCGAGCCGACCGGCGCGTAACCCACCAGCGGCGGCGTTTTGGCGGCGGCGCGGATGGTCTGGACGCTTTTGCCGTGCGCCAGCAGGGCGTTGTGGCCGGCGCGCAGCACTTCCGCCCAACCCAGCTTCAGCCCCGGCGCGTGAACGCCGACCTGATGTCCCAGGCCGATGAACACTTCCGGCTCGTTGAGCGTCATCCAGTGGCGCACCCGGTCGGAGAGCCGCTCGATCACCACGCGGGCATACTCCGCGAACCAGTCGGAGCTGTCGGGGTTCAGCCAACCGCCGCGCAAAAACAGATCGTAGGGGAAATCCCAGTGGAACAGCGTCACAAAGGGCGTGATGCCCGCCGCCAGCAGGCCGTCAATCAGGCGGTCGTAAAAAGCCAGCCCTTTTTCGTTCACCGCGCCGCGCCCTGCCGGCAGCACACGCGGCCAGCTGATGGACAGGCGGTAAGCCTTCAGCCCCAGGTCGCGCATCAATGCGATGTCTTCTTCGTAGCGGTGGTAGTGGTCGCAGGCGACCTCGCCGGTATGCCCGCTCCAGACCCGGCCCGGCTGGCGGCAGAGCATGTCCCAGACGGAAAGTCCCTTGCCATCTTCGTAAGCCGCGCCTTCGATCTGGTACGAAGCCGCCGCTGCGCCCCAAACAAAATCGGTTGGAAAAGCCATAATCATCCCCTCGATGCGGAGTTGGTTGACGAAACGACCTTGACTATACCCCCAGGCGCGATTTTCTGCATCTTTGAACAAGGCTTAAGAAAATGTATCTGTGATAATTTTAACAAATGCAAGTTTTTGTTTAGGATGTACAAAAAACGGTTATAATAATTCATAGAACTATCTCAGGTGCAGCTTAAATCAAGTGTGATATGGTTTTGCCCAAATGGGAGGGTGAACAACCCTCCCGCTGCGCCCCTATAACCGACCGGTGTTTTTATGCGAGACGATGACCCTGCCCGAACAGCCGCCCCCTGGCTTCAGCCCGTCCCTGTATCCTGCTCGCTTGCCGTTATCCCTCATCTGATTAACCGATTCTGACGTTGTAAAACCGGCTGCGGATTCACCGCTGCGCCCCGATTGTTTGGGCGCGGCGTGGAATGTTTTTACGATTCACAGGAGTTGTTGTGGACGATTTTACGTTCAAACAGTTGATTAACGGACAGTGGGTGGATGCTGCCAACGGCGGCAGATGGCCGCTGGTCAACCCGGCCACCGAAGCTGTA
The DNA here is from genome assembly GCA_014338005.1 of Chloroflexota bacterium. Taxonomy (GTDB): domain Bacteria; phylum Chloroflexota; class Anaerolineae; order Aggregatilineales; family Phototrophicaceae; genus CFX2. Next base: position 9,769 of record QUBZ01000077.1, read on the forward strand.
TTGATGGACGTGCCGTTCGGGGATGCCGAGGACGCCCGCGCCGCCATCAACGCGGCGGCGGCGGCTTTTCCGGCCTGGGCGGGGCAAACACCCTACCAGCGCGCCGAGGTGCTGACCGGGGCCGCCGCCTGGATTCTGGGGCGCGCCGAGGCGCTGGCGCGTTTTACGACCGAAGAATGCGGCAAACCCCTGGCGGAAGCCCTGGCAGAGTGGCGCAGCGCGGCCAATTACCTGATCTGGTTCGCGGAGGAGGGCAAACGCGCTTATGGCCGCACCATCCCGGCGCGGGCCGCCAACCGGCGCATCCTGGTGATGCACCAGCCGGTCGGCGTGGTCGGGACGATCACGGCCTGGAACTTCCCGGTTTACAACGTGGTGCGGGCATGGGCGGCGGCGCTGGCGGCGGGCTGCACCGTCGTTGGGCGGCCTTCCGAATATACGCCGCGTTCGGCCATGCTGCTGGCGCGGGCGCTGCACGAGTCCGGCGCGCCGGCGGGCGTGATTAATATCATCAACGGCGACCCGGCGGCGATGGCCCAGGTGATGCTGGACGACCCGCGCCTGCGAAAAATCAGCTTCACCGGCAGCACGCGGGTGGGCAAACTGCTGATGGATGGCGCGTCGCGCACCGTCAAACGCCTGGCGCTGGAGCTGGGCGGCAACGCGCCGGTTATCGTCTTCCCCGATGTGGATGTGGAACAGGCCGCGCGCGCGGCGGTCGCCTGGAAGTACCGCAACTGCGGGCAGACGTGCGTCACGCCGCAGCGGTTTTTCGTCCACCGCAGCATCGTGCAGGCTTTCACCGAGCAGGCGGCGGCGCTGGCGTCCCGGCTGCGGGTGGGCGACGGGCTGCGCCAGGATAGCGAAGTCGGCCCGTTGATTAACGCCGCCCAGCGCGACCGGGTGGAAACGCTGGTGGCAGAGGCGGTCGCGGCGGGGGCTTCCGCGCCGGTGGGGGGCGGGCGTCCGGCGGAACTGCCGCGCGGGTACTTTTACCGTCCCACCGTCATCACCGGCCTGCTGCCGGAGATGCGCCTGTACCGCGAGGAAATTTTTGGGCCGGTGCTGCCTATCATCCCTTTCGACGATGCCGAAATGGCGCTGCAAATGGCGAACGACACCGAATACGGGTTAACCGCCTATGTGCTGACCAACGACCTGAACACGGCGGTGAAGATGGCCGAAGGTTTGCAGTTCGGCATGGTGGGTATCAACGACTGGCTGCCCGCCACGCCGGAAGCGCCCTTTGGCGGCCTTAAACAGAGCGGCCTGGGGCGCGAATGCGGCCAGGAAGGGCTGGAAGACTACATGGAAACCCGGACGATTTTTATTGGAGGTCTGTCATGATTACCCGCTCGGCTGACGTGCATGTCGGCAATACCGACCCCAAACACGCCCGGCGGCTGGCAGCACTACAGCGGTTTATTTTCCCCACGCTGGCCGATCATGAACTGATGCGCGCCGAACATTTTTTACGGCACATTCAGCTTTTCCCGCAAGGGCAGTTCGCGGCGCTGGCGCGCGTCCAGGAAAAATGGATGGTGGTCGGCTCCACCAGCACTTTTCGCACCAATTGGGCGCTCATCCAGCAGCACCTGCCGTTTGCCGAGATGATCAGCGGCGGCTGGTTCGACCGGCACGACCCGGATGGCGAGTGGCTGTACGGCGCGGATTTAAGCGTGCATCCCGACTTTCAGGGTTTGGGCATTGGCAGCCGCCTGTATGCGGCGCGGCAGGAACTGGTGCGCTGGCTGAACCTGCGCGGCGAGGTGGCCGGCGGCATGATCCCCGGTTACGAACGCTACCGCAGCTATCTGAGTGTCGAAAGTTATATCGAAAAAGTGGTGGCCGGGGAACTGCGCGACCCCACGCTTTCGATGCAGTTAAAAAATGGCTTTAAAGTGAAGGGTATTCTGTACAACCATTTGACCGACCCGCGCGCCGATAACTGCGCGGCGCTGATCGTGCGCGAAAACCCATATTACAACCGCGCCGGCGTGTAAGCGTACCGTGACGGCTAATCTTCACCCCCAAACCCCCTCCCCATGCAATGGAGAGGGGACTTAAAAAGACTCTTACTCCCCCTTTCTCCGCGTGCGGGGAAAGGGGGCTGGGGGGGATAGGGGTTAACGTGACGCGAAATTACAGTTTGAGGCAATTACCCTGAGATGATTGCCCTATCGTAAATACGTCATTCCGCCGCTATATAACAGCTAACACACGCGCTGGACCGCCTGAGCCGTTTTCCCAGCGCGGTACACCCACAAAAACTGTAGCTTGACGGTCTTTGATTGCGGCGAGGTTCGCAACACCTTCAATACCGTATTTGCCTGCGGCAAGGACAGTGACGTGAACATCAAAGGTGGTCGAAGCGCCGATGTCAAGGCTCAATGTATCCACGCCAATACCTCGGATGTCGCGTTGTTCAACTAAGAACGCAGCGGCATCCGGGCTGAAACCGGGATAATGCTGTACGCCGTTTGCATCTGCATTGCGGAATGCTTCAGGGTCGTCCCATCGGACATCCCAACCAGAATACAAAAAGACAACAGCACCGGTTGGAATTTTGCCATTGGCGCTTTCCCATGCCTCGATGTCGGCAACATCAAGCGCAGCGTCAGCATTTTCTGCCGCTTTCGCCGAAATATCTATGACAACAGCAGGGCCAACCAGTAAATCAGCCGGATAGTTATCAACTGTCTCGCCACCAGAAATGAAATGCGCCGGAATATCAACATGCGTTCCGGCGTGTTCAGTAAAATTCCAGCGCTGGATGTAGAAACCATCATTCTCCACCGTCACAAAATCTTCGCGGTGTGGTTTTTCGTTCACCAGATAGGTCGGAATGCTGCTGCCAAAAACATGCGAGAGATCAACGATTTCGCCAGATGCCTCTTGCGCCTTCACAAGTGCGGCAGAGCCAACGAATGAAGCGAATGCCGTGCTGGCGGCAGCTGCTCCACCCAGACGCAAGAAATTGCGCCGAGTCAGATTGGACAGCCCTTCTTTCTGTACACGTTCCCGAACAACTTTAGCAACTTCTGGTGAACACATAGTAACCCTTCCTTTTCATAAATTAGATACGTTAATGAGTTTCAACAGCCTGTAACTATTGATACAAGCGCAGCTTAATTAGCCCATGAAGACTCCACCGAGAAGCGCCGTGAGGCCGCCGCTAACGGTCAGTTTAGACATCTGAAAATGGTTCGCCAGCAGCACGACCGCGAACGAACCCAACACCATTCCGCCGATCAGCCAGCCGTTTTCGGTGATGGTCTGCACAAGCTGGGTCGCGCAGCCGGCGAAAGTATCCAGCCCGTTCAGCCAGCCTGCCAGCAAACCAGCATGATCCAGAACGGTGCGCGTGATGCTGCCCAACTGCGATATTACACCCAATGGCTCGATTCGTAAATAAGCGATTGTTCCGATGACGCCGACCCGCGCGCCGATAACTGCGCGGCGTTGATCGTGCGCGAAAACCCGTATTACAACCGCGCCGGCGTGTAAGAGTATGTTATAAAGAGGCCGCAGCGGCCCACTTTTGAACACAAACGCCTCCTGTGCCGTACTGGGAAGTGGCGCATGATGTTTATCGCGCGCCCTTACCGGACTTATCATCAGGGGAGGCAGTATGGCACAGGAAAAAGCGGCGTATCCCCGTTGGAAGCTGCGTTTTTTCACCGTCTGGATCGGACAGGCTTTTTCGCTGTTCGGCAGCCAACTCGTGCAGTTCGCGCTGATCTGGTGGCTGACGCAAACCACACGCTCGGCGACAGTGCTGGCGACGGCCACGCTGGTCGGCGTGCTGCCGCAGGTGGTGCTGGGGCCGGTCGCCGGCCCGCTGATAGACCGCTGGAATCGCAAGCGGGTGATGATCGTGGCCGACAGCCTGGTGGCGCTGACGACCCTGGCACTGGCGGCGCTGTTCGCCGCCGGGACGGCGCAAATCTGGCACGTCTACCTGGCGATGTTCATCCGGGCAGCGGCGGGCGGTTTTCACTACCCGTCCATGCAGGCATCCACCTCGCTGATGGTCCCGGACGAGCAGCTTTCGCGGGTGGCCGGTTTGAACCAGATGCTTCAGGGGTTGATGGGCATCGTCGCGCCGCCGGTCGGCGCGCTGCTAATCGGCGTGCTGCCGATGGAGGGCGTACTGGCGGTGGACATCGGCACAGCGGCGGTGGCGGTACTGGCGGTGCTGATCGTACCTATCCCGCAGCCGGCGCGGCTGGCCGCAGCCGACGGCTCGGCGCTGGCGGTCTTCTGGCGCGATCTGCGCGACGGCCTGGGTTACATTCGCGGCTGGATGGGGTTGATGGCCGTCATGGTGTTCGCCATGCTGCTCAACTTCATCATCGTGCCATCGGTATCACTGGTGGCGCTGCTGGTCACTAATCATTTCAGCGGCGGCGCGGGGGAACTGGCCGCCCTCAACTCCGCCTTGGGGATCGGCGTGGTCATCGGCGGCATCACGCTCGGCGTCTGGGGCGGCTTCAAGCGGCGGATCGTCACCAGCCTGATGGGCATTGTGGGCATGTCGGTAGGGGTTTTGCTGGTGGGCATCGCGCCGCCTCATTTGTTCGGGCTGGCGGTCGCCGGGTTTTTTATCGCCGGTTTCATGCAGCCGATCACCAACGGCCCGCTTTTTGCGGTGCTGCAAGGCGTGGTCGCGCCGGAGATGCAGGGGCGCGTTTTTACGCTGCTGATGAGCAGCGCCTCGCTGATGATGCCGCTCAGCCTGGCCGTTGCCGGCCCGCTGGCGGACAGCATCGGCGTGCAGACCATGTACCTCATTTCCGGCGTCGTCTGCCTATTGATGACCGCCGGGGCGATGTTTTTCCCGCCCCTGCTGAACATCGAACAAAACAACCGGGCGGTCAGCGCCGCCGCCGATTAACCGGCGGGCTGAAGGCTCAGCCCAGCTCCACAGAGGGCGGGTCTGAGACACGCCCCTGTTGTATTTTCAGGTCGCGTCAAACCGATCTTTCTCAAGCGATTCTCAGCTAAGGGCTGTACAATGGCGAAACCTTTCACAATCAGGACGGCTTGATGAGTATTCTGCTGCGACTGGCGCGGCGGCACACCAGCCGCCGCCCGCTGCAAAGCGTATTGTTTATCGTCGGCGTGGCGCTGGGCGTGGCGCTGGTGATCGCCATTGACATCGCCAATGGTTCGGCGGACCGCGCCTTCGACCTGAGCGCCGAAAGCGTCACCGGCAGGGCCACCCACCAGATCGTCGGCGGCCCGTCGGGGCTGCCCACCGGCCTGTACCGGCAGATTCGCCTGGAACTGGGCTTGCGCCAGAGCGCGCCGGTGGTCGAACAGTTCGTGCGCGCCGCTAACCTGGGCGATCGCCCGCTGCGCCTGCTGGGCGTGGATTCGTTCGCCGAACCGCCCTTCCGGGATTATCTTTCCGGCGTCACCATCCTGGGCGAAAACCCGGACACGGCGGCGGCCTTCAACGCCTTCATCGCCGAACCCGGCGCGCTGCTGGTCAGCCGCACGCTGGCGGAACGTTATGGCATCGAACCCGGCGCGGCGCTGTACCTGCGCTCCGGCGGGCGGCGTTTTGAAGCGCGCGTGATCGGCCTGCTGCTGCCGGCGGACGGGGCCAGCGAGCAGGCTCTCGATGATCTGGTGCTGGCCGACATCGCCACCGCGCAGGAGATCGCCGGGATGCCGGGGCGGCTGACGCGCATTGACCTGATTCTGCCGGATGGTTACGACACGGCGAAAATCGAGGCGCTACTGCCGCCCGGCGCGCGCCTGACCACGCCCAACGCCGAAAACAGCGCCATCAACCAGATGAGCGACGCCTTTGAACTGAACCTCCAGGCGCTCAGCCTGCTGGCGCTGGTGGTGGGCGTGTTCCTCATCTACAACACGGTCACGTTCAGCGTAGTACAGCGCCGCCCGGTGATCGGCGTCCTGCGAGCGCTGGGTGCGACACGCCGGCAGATTTTCGCGCTCATCCTGGGCGAAGCCGCCCTGCTCGGTCTGGTCGGTACGGCGCTGGGGCTGGCGCTGGGCATCATCTTCGGGCGGGGGGCGGTTGGGCTGGTGGCGCAGACCATCAGCGACCTGTATTTTACGGTCAACGTCCAGCGTGTGACCGTGCTGCCGGATACGCTGCTGAAGGGCGCGCTGGTCGGCCTGTTCGCCAGCCTGGCCGCCGCCGCCATCCCTTCCTACGAGGCCACGCGCACGCCGCCCGCCGGGACGCTGCGCCGCTCCGACGTGGAACAGCAGGCGCGCCGGCTGGTGCCGGCCATGACCGCCGCCGCGATTCTGCTCAACGGCGCGGGTCTGCTGCTGCTGCAAATCCCCACCCGCGACCTGTTCATCAGCTTCGGGGCGCTTTTTTGTATCGTCATCGGCAGCGCCCTGTTCACGCCCCTGGCGCTGGTCGTGTTCATGCGGCTGGCCGCGCCCCTGGCCGACCGGCTGTTCGGCGTGGTGGGGCGCATGGCCCCGCGCGCGGTGGTGCGCTCGCTCAGCCGCACGTCGGTGGCGGTAGCGGCGCTCACCGTCGCCGTGAGCGTGATCGTCGGCGTCAGCGTGATGATCGGCAGCTTCCGTAACACGGTGGCCGACTGGCTGGATACCACCCTGGGCGCGGACATTTACATCTCGCCGCCGCAGGTCACGGCTTCCGGCAGCGGCGGTTCGGCGGCGGCGGTCGAACCGGGGCTGGTGGAGCGGGCGCTGGCCGTTCCGGGCATCACCGGCGCGGCGACCGTGCGCTCCGTGACCGTGCCGGCTCCTGATTATCCCGACCTGCCCCCGGCCAACCTGGATGCGATCAACCGGGATATTTCCGGCGGGCGGCGGCGTATGGCCTGGAACGCCGCGCCGGGCGGCGATACCTGGGCGGCACTGGAAGCCGGGGCGGTCATCGTCAGCGAGCCGTTCGCGTTCCGCCGGGGCATCACGCCGGAAGCCAACTCCATCCGCCTGCAAACCGACCAGGGCGTGCAGACGTTTACGGTCGTGGGCGTGTTTTACGATTATTCGACCGATCAAGGCACGATTTTGATGGCCGACTCGGTTTACCGGCGCTTGTGGGACGATCCGTATCTGACGGCCTTTTCGCTGTTCGCCGCGCCGGAGGCCGACACGGGCGACCTGATAGACACGCTCCAGACCGAGATGCTGGCCGGGCTGGATTTACAGATTCAAAGCTACCGTTCGCTGCGAAACGGCGTTTTTGCTGTGTTCGAGCGGGCGTTTTCGATCACCACCGCGCTGCAAATCCTGGCGACGGTGGTGGCGTTTATCGGCATCCTCAGCGCGCTGATGTCGCTGCAGCTGGAACAGACGCGGCAGTACGGCGTGATGCGCGCCGCCGGCATGACGCCGCGCCAGTTGGGGCATTTTACGCTGGCGCAAACCGGGCTGATGGGGCTGACCGCCGGGCTGCTGGCGCTGCCGGTGGGCTTGGCGCTGGCGCTGGTGTTGATATACGTCATCAATGTGCGGTCGTTCGGCTGGACGATGCAGCTTCAACTGCTGCCGGGCGAATTTGCGGAGGCGTTTTTGGTGGCGGTGGCGGCGGCGCTGGCGGCGGGGCTGTACCCGGCCTGGCGGCTGGGGCGGCTGATGACGGCGGCGGCGCTGCGGAGCGAGTAGAGTCGGGCTTCTGATGTAAGAAAGCCTCCGCCCAAAGACGGAGGCTCACCGGTCATACAAACGGCAGGGTCAGCTTCCGGCGGGCAGGCTGGCCGTTTCCGTCTGGCGCTGCGTGCTGACCAGCACAGCGGCAAGCTGCGCCTGGCGCGCCATATCCATGCTGTCGGCCAGGACACGCGCCGCCTCCTGCGGGCTGTGGAAGCCGGTGCTGTTCTCCGAGGAGATGAAGTCCCAGCGCATCTGGGCGGCGCGGTGCAGGTGCAGCGCCTCGGCCAGGTCTTCATCGGTCGCGCCGGCCTCTTTAGCGGCCACGATGGCGTCAATCGCGTCCAGCAGGGCTTCTTCGCTCTTTCGCAGCAGGCCGGCGGTGGTGTGCTGGATGTCCACCACGCGGTTGTACATCTCCTCCTCCGGCCATTTGTGGCAGGTCTGGCAGGCGGCGCTGATGTTCACCAGCGGGCTTCGCAGCCAGTGATCGCTGACCTTGACGCTGCCCACCCGCGTATAGGGCATGTGACAGTCGGCGCAGGCCACGCCGGAGCGGGCGTGAATGCCGGTCGTCCACAATTCGTATTCGGGATGCTGGATTTTAATCATCGGCGCGCCGGTTTCGGCGTGCGTCCAGTCCTTAAACTCGTAGGAATTATAATATTCCTCGATGTTGTCAATGTTCAGCCCCTTCTCCCAGGGGAAGGTCAGCACCTTGCTGTCGCCCGCGAAGTAGTATTCGACGTGACACTGGGCGCACACATAGGAGCGCATCTCCTGGCGGGTGGCTTTGCTCAGGTCAATGCCGCGTTTTTCCATTGCGTTGATGAAACCAGGCCGCGAGAGGCGCAGCTCCATCGTCTGCGGGTCGTGGCAGTCGGCGCAGGAGGTGTTGGTGTGCAGCCGGTCTTTCAGGTCATTATAGGGTGTGCCGTTGAACGCCTCCCAGCCCAACTCGGCGATGAGCTGCGGCGCTTCCGCCGCGTGGCAGTTGATACACGCGCCGGGCTGCTGGACGATCTGAATACGCTGCGTGTTAAGCTGGTCGGTGAGGGCATAGGCGTGGCCGCGTTCCTCGTTATGGTCTTTGCTGAAGGCATACCCCGCCCACAGGCGCACCATCGCCGGGTAGCGTTCCAGCTTGCTGTACGGCTCGGAGCCGCCGTAGGGGGTCGCCCCGTAGTTTTCGGCGGTGCGGAGGAACATCTCGTACTGCATGGGGAAGTTCTGCCCCCACACAGCCGGGTCAATTTCATCTGCCGGGATTTCGACCACCCTCAGCGGCGACTGCCGCGCTTCGGCCTGGCGTTCGTTGATGTTCACCAGCAGGGCGGCGACGCCGGCGGTCAGCACCACGGCGCCGATAAAAATGACCGCGTAAATCAGCAGTTGTCGTGATGTTTTCATAAGTTTATTTCCTTCGCTACTGCGTTGACCGGTTCGCGTGTCCGACATTGCCATGACACTCCACGCACAGCCGCTCCTGGTCTTCGTGATAGCCGTAGACCTGGCTGACAAGCGTCTGATGGCAGCCGATACAGTTTGCCTGCACGATCTGAGCGTTGAATTCGCGGATGTGAATGGTGGCCGGGAAATCGCCGGTGGTGAACGCCAGGCTGTGATTCCAGCCGTTGATGGCTTTGGTCGTCCACTTGCCCACAAAATCATGCGGCATATGACAGTCGTTGCATACCGCCACGCTTTTATGGCTGGAGTGATTCCAGGCATCAAACTGCTCGCGCATGATGTGGCAGTTGACGCAGGCGTTCGGGTCATCGGAGAAGTAGGCCGTACCTTTGGCGTAGCTGAAGGTGAAGATTCCCAGGCCGAACAGCACCCCCAGCGCCAGCGCCGCCGCGCCGCCCAGAATCAGCGGGCTTGACCGGGAACGGACGAATCGCTGCATCAAAAACCTCCATGATAAGTGAACCCGGACTATGCCCAGGTTAACATTTTATAAGGGGCAAAACATTGATCTATATCAAATTCGGGCGGCGGAAAGGGCGTTTTCGGCAATCCCGACCAGCGCAGCGCGGTCGAGGACATCAATATGGCGGTGGCTGCACCGCACCACGCCGCGTTTTTCCCAGGCCGTCAGCGTGCGGTTGATTGTCTCGACCGTCGTGCCGGTGAATTCGGCCAGGTCGCGCTGCGACAGGGGCGCGTCAATCGAGATGATCTGCCCGTCGTCCCGGCCAAACTTGTCGCACAGGTGCAGCAGCGTGCGCGCCAGCCGGCGGTCTACTTTTTCGGCGGCCATCTGCCGGATGCGCTGGTGGGCGTGGTGGACGTGTTCGGTCAGCAGGTCAATGACCAGCAGCGCCACTTCCGGGTAGATGGACATCAGACGCCGGGCGTCCTGCCCGTCGAAGGCCACCAGCACACTGTCGTGAATGGACTCGATTTGCGTGGGGTGGGGATAACTGCCGGATACCGCCAGCAGGCCGAACACATCGCCGGGGCCGTAAATTTTGAGCGCCACGCTCTGGCCGTCCGGCGTACATTCGACCAGCCGCACCCCGCCTTCAACGATCACGTAAAAGGCGCGAATCGTCTCGCACTGGCCCAACAGAATATCGTGAGGATTGAGGTAAACCGTGCGGGCGACAGCGCCCAGGGCGTCCAGCGCGTCCGCGCTCAAACGGGTGTTCAGCGGCGGCACATGGCGCAGGTCTACATAACCGTTTATTTGTCGAATCATGGCGCTCTCGCGTCTTTAGGTTCTAAGGCTCGTTAGTCCTTGACCGGCAGCACTTCGCGCGGTTTGCTGCCGCTTTCCGCCGGGCCGACCACCCCGCGTTCTTCCATCAGGTCAATCAACCGGGCGGCGCGGGTATACCCGATACGCAGCCGCCGCTGGAGCAGCGATACCGACGCTTTGTTCAAGCGGCGCACCATCTCGACGGCTTCTTCGTACAGCTCGTCTTCCTGGTCGTCGTCCGCGCCGCCGGACGCGCCGATGCCCGTCAAACCGCGCGCCGGCTGGTCGTCGTCTCGGTCCCAGAACGCCTGTTGAATCTGCTGGCGTTCGTTGCTGGGCATCACCGGGCGCGCAGGTTCGGCCAGCGAATGGTCGAGGACAAGCTGCGTGATCGGACGCGCCGCCACTTCGCCTTCCGCCACCTGCGATTTCCAGTAGCGGTTGATGTTGTTGCTTTCGCTGTCGGAGACGAACACGCCCTGCAAACGCACCGGCGCGGGCGAATCGCCGCTCATGTACAGCATGTCGCCGCGGCCGAGCAGGCGGTCGGCGCCCGGCTGGTCAATAATCACGCGGCTGTCCACGCTGGAGGCCACCGCGAAGGCGATGCGCGCCGGGAAGTTGGCTTTAATCAAACCCGTGACGACATCCACCGACGGGCGCTGCGTGGCGATCACCAGATGGATGCCGGTGGCGCGCGCCAGCGCCGCGATGCGGGTGATGACGCGCTCGGTTTCGTCCGGGGCCAGCATCATCAGGTCGGCCAGCTCGTCAATGATGACGATGATATAGGGCATAATCTCCTCGCCCGCCGGCAGATGTTTGTTGAAATCCTCGATGTTGCGCGCCCCGGCGCTGCTGAAGCGTTTGTAACGCTCGTCCATCTCGCGCGTCACCCACTTCAACACGCCCACGATGCGCTCCAGGTCAACCACCACCGGCGCGACCAGATGCGGAATGCCGTTGTAGCCGGTTAACTCCACGCGCTTGGGGTCTACCATGATGAACTTCAGCACATCGGGCGGGTTACGCAGCAGCAGGCTGGCGATGATGGCATTCACGCAGACCGACTTGCCGGAGCCGGTCGTACCGGCGATCAGCAGGTGCGGCATGTTGCCCAGGTCGGCGGCCACCGGCGTGCCGTCCACGCTCTGCCCCAGGGCAATCGTCAGCGGGGAACGAATCTTCTGGAATTCTTCCGACTCCATCACGTCGCGCAGGCTGACCAGGGCGGGCTGTTCATTCGGTACTTCGATGCCGACGTAACCCTTGCCCGGCACAGGCGCTTCGATACGGATGGATTTCGCGCCCAGGGCAAGCTGCAAGTCCTTGTCCAGCTGGGCGATGGCGCTCACCTTAACGCGGCTCTTTTTGCCGCCGCGCGACATCAGGTAATCCGGCTCGACGGCGAACTGAGTAATGACCGGGCCGGTGTTCACCTCCACCACCTTACCCGGCGCACCGAAGCTGCTCAGCGTATCCTCAATGATGCGAGCGCGCTGGAGCAGGCTTTCGCGGTCAAAGTCCTGTTCCGAGCCGGGCCGCAGCAGGGTGGCGTAATCCGGCAGTTTCCATTCTTTGCGCCGCCGGGTGCTGGCGACCGGCAGCGGCGCGGGGGCGGCTGCGCCCGTCACGACTCCCGGCGGGTTGATGACCGGTACGGGGCGCGGCGGGGCGGCGGGCGGCGTCGAAGGCGGCGAGGTGATGCGCGCGCCGCCGTCGGGGCGTTCGGCTGCCGGGCGTGTTTCAGCGAGCGCGGCTGCCGGCCTGGGTTTTTCGGCTGCGACCGGCGGTGTGGACGGGTGGCTGCCAAACGGCTGCACGACGGGCGGGCGCGGCGTCGAACCCACCGGGGAAGCCGGTTTATCGTCTTCGGGTCTGGCGGCTGCCGGCTTTTCCGGCTCGGCCTTTGCCGGGGAAACCTGGCCGTCGCCCGGTTTGGGCGGGTTCAGGTTGCCGGAGCGAATGGCGTTCAGGCGTTCCAGGCGTTCGGCCAGGGGCGGCACTTTTTGAGCCTCTTTTTCGGCCTGCGGTTTCGGTTCTGCATCGGGTTTGGGCGCGGCGCTTTCGGGGCGCGGCGCGCCGAACACCGTCGGGCCAAAGCGCGAGCGCGATTCGTCCGGGCGGCGGGCCGGTTCGACATAACCTTTCGGCTGCGCGGGGGGCAGGTTCGCCAGTTCTTCCGATTCGGTCAGTTCTTCTTCATCGTCCAATTCGTCCTCATCGCCGTCCGCCGTCAGATCGAAAGGCGGCTTCGAGGCCGGTTCGGGCGGGCGCGCTGCCGCGAATGGTCGAGGAGCGGCAGACGCCGGGGGCGCGGCAGAGGCCGGGCGCACCAGGTCGCCCAATCGCGCCGCCGGTTCTTCGGCGGGCTTCGGCGCGGCAGACGCGGCAGAGGCCGGGCGCACCAGGTCACCCAATCGCGCCGCCGGTTCTTCGGCGGGCTTCGGCGGCGT
>QUBZ01000078.1 GCA_014338005.1 Chloroflexota bacterium
CTGGTCGGCGGCATCGGCAGCAATTTAAACTACGCCGGAACTGCCTACAACATGGGCAACGTCGGTTTCATCCACCGCCGCGCGGGCGGCGACTTCCGCGAGCATGAGGCCGGCCACAACCTCAATCTGTTCGTTTTTGGCTGGATCGTCCATTACGTCGGCGCGGTAGATGAAAATATCATCGGCTACCGGCATCTTGCCTTTGCCGAAATGTGCGCCGAAAGCAACGACCCCCACGCCGCCAACGCGCTGGAAATGTGGGCGTAATCCTTTGAGCGTTTTTGTCGGGGCGGCCCGGCGCGGCTGCCCCACAACATCATCCAACCCCTTAACGCTGGTTCCGCGCCAGACCTGCCGGCACGCGCCGGAGCTGTACGATCAGGATGCCCGCGCCGGCCAGAATTAAGCCGGCGGCCTGCTGCACGCCGATGTTTTCGCCCAGGAACAGCCAGGCCAGCAGCGGGATAAAAACCATCATCAGGTTGTTGATGAGGCTCGATTCCAGGGCGGACAGCACACGCAGGCTGCGATTCCAGAGCGTGAAGGCGAAGGCCGTGTTCACCACCGCCAGCCAGACGATAATCAGTATGCTGGACAGGCTGAGCGACGGGAAACTTTCGACGGCCAGGCCGGCCCCCAGCAGTACGCCCGCGCCGATGCCCATGCTGGCGACCGTGACCGCCAGCGGCGGCAGATGCCCGCGCCGGTTGATTGCGCGTCCCATCAGCGCAGAAACGGCGTTCGCGACCACGCCCACCAGCCCGATGCCCACACCCAGCAGCATATCCCCCGGCAGCGCAGCCGGATAAAAAAACACCAGCGCGCCCACCAGGTACAGCCCCACGCCGCCCCACTGCGCCCGCGTCGGCGGCTCGCGCAGCGCCAGGGCGCTCATCCCGGCCACCAGCGCCGCGCTGAAGGTCATCAACAGGTTGAGCGTGACGGCAGGCAAATATTTTAAACCGAGGAACTGCGTCCCCTGGGTGACGGCGTAAAAGATCAGCCCCAGGGCGACCAGCGGCAGCCAGTCCTGCCGGCCGAGGCCGCGCAGCGCCGCCCAGGTGGACGGCTGCCCCAGCGACCAGACGGCCAGGCAGGCGAACGCCAGGCCGTAACGCAGCCCGGCGAAAATCAGCGGCGGAATCGCATCGCGCAGGCCAAATTTAATCAAGACCCAGGACGTTGACCACAAAAACGTGACGAACAGCGCCGCTGCCGCCGCGCCAGCATGGGGGGAGAGCCGTTTGAACACCGTTTACCCCTGATGATGTGGTTTATTGTATAACATCGCCCAAATTCTTGCGAAACAGAAATTTTCAAGGTACACTGGACTTAGTTGGTTGGAGCAACAAACAAGCTGCATCCGGCTGCCAGAAAAATATTTTTGTGCCGAAAAAAAGCTCATGTTGGGCGGGGAAATGGTGCTGCATGTCCGAGCGATCCCCCACCCGCACCGGCGATCAGGCCCTGGTGCGCGAAATAAATCTTTCGCTTATTATGAACCATCTGCGCGAACACGCCCCGATTTCGCGTGCGGCGCTGGCCGAAATGACGGGCTTAAATAAATCAACCGTTTCCAGCATCGTGCGGGAGCTGATTGAAGGCCGTTTTGTTTATGAAATCGGCCTCAGTTCCGCCAGCATCGGGCGGCCCTCCACCCTGCTCAAACTTAACCCCTCGGCAGGACATATCATCGGCGTGGAAATAGACGTAGACTCGATTTCGGTAGCCTGCGCCAACTTCGCCGCCGAGGTCATCTGCCAGCATAAGGAATCCACCGGCGGCTGGAGCCAGGCGGACGTGATGGCGCGCGCGCTGGCGCTGATGACGGACGCCGCGCAGACCGGACAGCGAAGGGGACTCAACCATCTGCTGGGGCTGGCACTGGGTGTGCCGGGGCTGGTAGATCAGGTAACCGGGATGCTGCTGTTTGCCCCCAACCTGGGCTGGGAAAACGTCCCCCTGCGGGACATCCTGCGCCGGCATTTCCCCGATACCCCGATTTTTGTGGATAACGAAGCCAACCTGGCCGCCCTGGGCGAGTATTTTTACGGCGCGGCGCGCGGCTACGATACCGTGCTGTACATCAGCGCCGGCACCGGCCTGGGCGGGGCGATTGTTAACCAGGGGCATCTGTTTAAGGGCAAGTTGGGTTATGCCAGCGAGTTCGGCCATATGACGCTGGAAGCCGACGGCGAGCCGTGCAACTGCGGCAATCGCGGCTGTTGGGAAACCCTGGTCAGCCCGCCGGCTTTGTTCCGCCGGATTCGCCGCGCGGTCGAATGGGGTGAATCGTCGGTTCTGGCGGAGTGGGTGGAGCGCGACTGGTCGCGGCTGACCATCCCGATGGTGCTGGAAGCCGCCCGCCGGTCGGATGACGCGGCGCGGACGGCGCTGGAACAGGTGGGGCATTACCTGGGCATCGGCATCGCTTCGCTGGTGAACGCGCTCAACCCCGATCTGGTGGTGTTGGGCGGCATGTTAAGCCTGGCGAGCGATTTTTTGCTGCCGGTGGTGGAGGAGGAGCTGCGCCGGCGGGCGCTGCGCTGGAACGCCGACGCCGCCCGCGTGGTGCTGGCGCGGCATGGGGCTGATGCCTGTTTGATGGGAGGGATCGCGGTCGTCCACCAGAGCATTCTTACGCAGTCGGTGGCGGCGCGTTAACCTGAAGGGCGGATATTGAGTAAAGGAGGCAGCAGCGGTCAACCATTTGAACGGAAGTTTTTCGAGACACGCTTGCAACGAACCTTTTTCGAAAATAGGGCTTTAGTAAGGAGATGAGTCTGTATGTCTAAACAATCCCGCTGGTTCGCAGCACTGATGATTTTCGCGCTGTTGGCGCTGGTTTCTATCAATGTCGCCGTCGCACAGGATGGCATCACCCAGCTGACCATCCTGTGGGCGGAATGGGACCCGGCCAACTACTTACAGCAGATCGGCAACGAATATGAGGCCGAAACCGGCATCAAGGTTAACGTCATTCAGGAACCCTGGGGCAGCTTCTATGACCGCATGGCGGTGGAGTGGGCCGCCCAGGGCGACGCCTATGATATGGTCGTGGGCGACAGCCAGTGGATCGGCCAGGGTGTCGAGCAGGGGCATTATGTTGATCTGACCGACTTCCTGGTGAGCGAAGGCATCGCCGAAACCGTCACCCCGGCCACGCTGCAATATTATGCTGAATATCCCACCGGGTCGGGGCGGTATTATGCCTACCCCACCGAGGGTGATGCGGTTGGCTGGGCGTATCGTAAAGACCTGTTTGAAGACCCGCAGAACATGGCCGACTTCGAGGCCAAGTATGGCCGCCCACTCCAGCCGCCGGAAACCTGGGCCGAACTGCGCGACATCGCCGAGTTTTTCACCCGCCCGGATGAAGGGCTGTACGGCGTGGGCGTTTATACCCAGATTGACTACGACGGCATGATTATGGGCTTCCAGAATGCCTTCTTTAGCTGGGGCGCAGACTGGAAGAACGAAAATAACGAAGTCATGGGCGTCGTCAATTCGCCGGAAGCCGTCGAGGCGCTGGAATTCTACAAAGACCTATACCAGTTCGCCCCGCCCGGCACCGGCAACGCCTTCTTCGCCGAAATGAACGATGTGTTCATCAGCGGCCAGGCGGCCATGATTATGAACTACTTCGCCTTCTTCCCGGCGCTGATTAACCCCGGCGTCAACCCGTATGCCGAAACCACCGGCTTTTTCCCCGGACCGAAGGGCCCCAACGGCGACCAGTATGTGTCACTAGGCGGCCAGGGCCTCAGCATCCTCTCCTACATCAGCCCGGAGCGCCAAGAAGCCTCCAAAGCCTTCATCAAGTGGTTTGCCCAGGAAGAAGTGCAGGCCCGTTGGGCGGCTGTTGGTGGTTACACCTGCAATATCAACGTGCTGGAGTCGGAAGAATTTTTGAGCAATACGCCCTATAACCCGGCGTTTGCGGATTCGATGACCTTCGTTAAGGACTTCTGGAACATTCCGCAGTTCGGCGAACTGCTGGAGCCGGCGCAGCGTTACCTGCACGCCTACGTGGTGGGCGGCGAAGGCACGGCCCAGGAAGCCCTGGACAAGATCGTGGAAGCGCACCAGGAAATCCTGGAGGATGCCGGGATACTCGGCGGTTAGGCGTTCGACCTTAGATCGGGAGGGCGGGGCTTTCTCGCCCTCCATCCCCTGCAATCCAGAAGAGGCGACTTATGCTGAAACACGAAGCCCAGGCTCCCCCCGCCCCTGCCGCCCGGCCAGCTAACCGGCGGCAGATCAGCGACCGCACGCTCAGCCAGCTTTTCATCTGGCCGACCTTGATTTTACTGATTATCATCAATATTTTTCCGCTGTTTTACAGTTTGTTTTTAAGCTTCACCAACTATTCGGCCATCGCCAACCGCCCCCCGGAGTGGATTGGGTTTACCAACTTCGACCGCCTGCTGAACAGCAGCGACATCTGGGGCTACTTTTCCCTGACGGGACGCTACGCCCTGATTTCGGTCGGCTTGCAGACGGTGATCGGCTTTGGCCTGGCGCTGCTGCTGCGGAAGAAGTTCCGGGGCAGCGGCATCGTTACCACGCTCATCCTCATCCCCATGATGCTGTCGCCGGTCGTCGTCGGCCTGTTCTGGAAGCTGATGTTTAACCCCGCCTACGGCATCTTTAACTACCTGGTGGGTTTTACCAACCCGGTCACCGCGCCGGACTGGCTGGCGAGTCCCAGCCTGGCGCTGTGGGCCATCATCATCGTGGACGTGTGGATGTGGAGTCCCTTCGTGATGCTGCTGTGCCTGTCCGGCTTAAGCGCCATCCCGGATTACCTGTACGAAGCGGCAGCCATTGACCGGGCCAGCGCTTGGTTCCAGTTCCGGCGCATCACGCTGCCGCAGGTCGCGCCGCTGCTGCTCATCGCCGTGTTGTTCCGCACCATCGAGGCGTTTAAAGCCTTCGACCTGGTGATGGGTTTAACCGGCGGCGGCCCCGGCAACGCCACCCAGATGATTTCGGTCGAAATCTACAGCCAGGCGTTTTTGGGGCAGTTCCGCACCGGGCGCGCCAGCGCGCTGGCGTATATCGTGCTGGTCATCATCATCGCCGTCAGCAACGTTTACATCCGCACCTTAAACAAAGTGAGGGAGGGCTAAAACATGGCCGTCCAACCGGCACCTCATCCTGCGGTCAACTATTCCACGCGGGTGGATGAAATCAGCCCACGCGCCCGCACGCTCAACGGCGTCCGCGCCGTGATCGTCCTGCTCATCGCCCTGGTGATGCTCATCCCGGTGGCGTGGATGACGCTGACGGCGTTTAAATCGCGCCCGGACGCGGTGGCCGTACCGCCTAAGGTGCTGTTCGAGCCGACGCTGGAGGGTTTCGTCAGCCTGCTGACCTCCCGCCGCCAGCTGACCACGCAGCAGATCGAGGAATACAGCCAGCGCACCGACCTGAACTGGGCCGACCTGATCGCCCTGTCGCGCGGGCAGGCCATCACCGGCCCCAGCAACTACCCGCAGCGGCTTGCCAATTCGCTCATCATCGCCGGGGTCAGCACCATCTTTTCGGTGGCGTTGGGGCTGCTGTCGGCCTATTCGTTCAGCCGTTTCAACATTCCCGGCGCGGGCGACCTGCTGTTTTTCATCCTCAGCACCCGTATGCTGCCGCCGGTCGTCGTCACCATCCCGGTTTTTCTGATGTACCGCGCCATCGGCATCTACGATACACACCTGGGCATGATTATCCTGTACACGGTGTTTAACCTGTCGTTTTCCGTCTGGCTGCTGAAAGGCTTCCTGGACGAAATCCCGCGCGAATACGAAGAAGCGGCGATGGTGGACGGTTATACCCGCCTGCAAGCCTTCGTCAAAATCGTGCTGCCGCAGTCGCTCACCGGCATCGCGGCCACGACGGTCTTTTGCCTGATCTTCGCCTGGAACGAATACGCCTTCGCGCTGATGTTAACCGCCGACCGCGCCCGCACCGCGCCGCCGAGCATCCCCTCGGTGCTGGGAACGGGCGGCATCGAGTGGGCGGCCATCGCCGCCGGGTCGCTGGGCTTCCTCATCCCGGTGGTGATCGTCACCTTTGCGCTGCGGAAGTACCTGCTGCGCGGCGTGACCTTCGGGGCGATCCGCCAGTAAGTAGGGGACAACATGGCAACCATCCAGCTCCAACAGGTAGAAAAAAAATTCGGCGATGTGTATGCCGTCCAGCCGATGGATTTAACCATCCAGGACGGCGAGTTTGTCGTGCTGCTGGGCCCGTCTGGCTGCGGCAAAACCACCACTCTGCGGATGATCTCCGGCCTGGAGGCCGTCAGCAGCGGGCAGATTTTGCTCAACGGGCGCGACGTGACCTGGGCGCACCCCAGCGACCGGGACATCGCCTTTGTTTTTCAGTTTTTCGCGCTCTACCCGCACCTGTCGGTGTGGCAGAATATCGCCTTCCCGCTGCAAGCCCAGGGCGAAAGCGGCGCGGATGTCGAAAAGCGCGTGGCGGAAGTGGCCGCCCTGCTGCGGATCGAACACCTGCTGCGGCTGCGTCCTGGCGCGTTGAGCGGCGGCGACCAGCAGCGTATCGCCCTGGCGCGGGCGCTGGTGCGCCGACCGGCGGCCTTTTTGATGGACGAACCGCTGGGGGCGCTGGACGCCGAACTGCGCGAGACGATGCGCGCCGAGATCAAACGGCTGCACATTGACCAGCACGCTACCACCGTCTACGTCACCCACGACCAGATCGAAGCGATGGCGATGGGCGACCGCATCGTGGTGATGTCCAACGCGGTCGTGCAGCAGGTCGGCACGCCCGCCGATGTGTACCACAGGCCACACAACCTGTTCGTGGCGCGTTTCATCGGCAGCCCCGGCATGAATCTGCTGTCCGGCGATTATGCCGACGGCATCATCGCCCTGCCGGGCGGCAATCGTTACCCTGTGCCGGAAGCCTGGGACCGCGCCCTGCGCGCCCGGCTGGGCCAGGCGGGCCGGGTGATCGTCGGCTTCCGCCCGGAAGCGGCGCGCATCGGCGGGGGCGGCACACTGACGGCAACGGTGTACGCCGCCGATATGCACGGCGGTTATACCATGCTGCACCTCAGCCTGGACGGCGAGGACGGCGAGATGGTACACGCCCGCGCCAGCCGCCAGGAACATTTTAAGATCGGCGAGGTAGTGCGTTTTGACCTGCACCCGGATATGGTGCGGTTCTTCGACGCCCAAACCGAAGTCGCCCTGGAGGAGGTGCGCTGATGAGCAACGTCGCCCTGCAAAACATCACCAAACGCTTTAAACAGGTTACGGCCCTGCGCGATGTTTCGCTGACCATCAATCACAGCGAGTTTTTTGTGCTGCTCGGCCCGACGGGCGCCGGCAAAACCACCACCCTGCGGGTGATCGCCGGGCTGGAAAAGCAGGACGAAGGCAGCATCCTGTTCGACGGCGAACCGGTAGACGCCCTCATGCCCGCCGAACGGGACATCGCTTTTGTCTTTCAGCAGTATTCGCTGTACCCCAATATGTCGGTTTACGACAACCTGGCCTTCCCGCTGCGCTCGCCGCTGCGGAAAATGCCGGAGGCCGACATTCGCCAGCGCATCCACCGCGCCGCCGAAATTCTGCGGATCGGACACTTGCTGGAACGCAAAACGGCGCACCTGTCCGGCGGGGAAATGCAGCGTGTGTCTATCGGGCGCGCCATTGTGCGCGAGCCGCGTATTTACCTGATGGACGAGCCGCTTTCCAACCTGGACGCCAAACTGCGCGAGTCGCTGCGGGTGGAGCTTCAGCACATCCAAAAGGTGCAGTCCAGCACCATTCTGTTCGTCACGCACGACCAGATCGAGGCGCTCACCATGTCCGACCGCATCGGCGTGCTGCGCGAGGGGCAGATCGTCCAGGTCGGCTCTCCCAGTGACATCTACGACCGCCCGGTGGATACCTTCGTGGCGCAGTTGGTCGGCACGCCGCGCATCAACCTGATGCCCGCCCGGCGCGAGAACGGCACGCTCTACGTGGCCGAAAGCACCATGCACGTGCCGGCGCCCAATACACTGCACGCGGCTTTTATGCTTGGCATCCGACCGGAGGACGTGAAACCGTCCCCCGACGGCGAGTTCGCCGGGCAGGTGGCGCTGACCGAGCCGCTGGGTGTGGAAACCATCGTTCACATCCGCTCCGGCGCGCAAACGCTGTTGAGCATCGTGCCGGGCATCACCGATTTACGCATCGGCGACGAGGTGCGCTTCAACGTCACCCGCGAACGGCTGCATTATTTCGACCAGGAGGGCCAACGGATTATCTCGTAGGGGGTTGGCTGTCTGTGTTTTTATGGGGCGGGGTATACCTCGCCCTTGCAGAACTGCTTGTGTCAAAAAATGTCGCTTTTTTCGCTCTTTTAAGGAGGTCAACTCGTGAGATTCGGGGTGAATACCTGGGTATGGGTTTCGCCGCTGACGACGGCGGAACTGGAAAACCTCGCGCCGCACGTGGCGAGTCTCGGTTTCGACTGGATTGAAGTGCCGATCGAAGGCACGTCGGACATAGACTACGCCCGCGCGGCGGACATCATCAAAGCCAGCGGCCTGGGCGTGAGCGTGTGCGCCGCCATGGGGCCAGACCGTGACCTCATCCACCCAGACGCCGCCATCCGGGAAAACGGCGCGGCCTACATACGCCACTGTATAGACGCCGTGAAGGCGCTGGGCGGCACGAACTTTGTCGGCCCGCTGTATTCGTCGGTTGGGCGTGTGTGGCAGCAAACGCCGGAAGAACGCGCCCAGGATATGGCTATGCTGGTGGAGCAGCTTAAGGCGCTGGCCGACTACGCCGGTGAACGCGGCGTGGTGATGGGCGTCGAGCCGCTCAACCGTTTTGAAACCAGCTTCATCAACCTGGCCGAGCAGGTGGCCGAAGTGGTGGATCGGGTCGGCAGCCCATCCTGCCAGATCATGCTGGACACCTTTCACATGAACATCGAGGAGCGTTCGCTGGGCGATGCTATCCGGCTGGCCGGCAAACGGCTGGCGCATCTGCACTCGTGCGAAAACGACCGGGGCGCGCCGGGTTCCGGGCATGTCCCCTGGGAGGATGTGGCGAAAGCCCTCAAAGACATCGGCTATGACGGCCCGGTGGTGATCGAATCGTTCACCAGCAAGGTGAAAAGCATCGCCCGCGCGGCGGCCATCTGGCGACCGCTGGCCGAAAGCCAGGACGCCCTGGCAGCAAACGGGCTGAAGTTTTTGAAGGGCCTGCTGGCGTAGGGACAGGATGCGGATGCAGTAGGGGCGCAAGGCCTTGCGCCCCTGATACAGAAAAATGTTATGTGAGGAGAACCATTTATGCCTGACAAAATAAACGTTGCTATCGTCGGCCTGGGATTCGGCGCGGAGTTCATCCCCATCTATCAGGCGCATCCCCACGCCAATATGTACGCCATCTGCCAGCGCACCAAAAGCCGCCTGGACGAAGTGGGCGACGCCTTCGGCATCGAAAAACGTTACACCGATTTTGAAGAGCTGATCGCCGACCCGAACGTGGACGCCGTTCACATCAACAGCCCCATCCACCTGCACGCGCCGCAAAGCATCGCCGCGCTGAAGGCCGGCAAACACGTCGCCAGCACCGTGCCGATGGCGACGACGGTCGAGGAGTGCCGCCAGATCGTCGAGGCGCAGCAGGCTTCCGGCAAAAAGTACATGATGGCCGAAACGGTCATTTATTCCCGCGAGTTCCTGTACGTCAAGGAGCTGTACACCACCGGCAAGCTGGGGCGCATCCAGTATTTACGCGCCACGCACCAGCAGGAAATGCTGGGCTGGCCGGGTTATTGGGAAGGCCTGCCGCCCATGCACTATGCCACCCACGTCGTCAGCCCGTGTCTGGCGCTGGCCGGCAAGGACGCCGAGTCGGTGACGTGTTTCGGCTCTGGCCGCATCCAGGAACACCTGATTCCCAAGTACAACTCGCCTTTCGCCATCGAAACGGCACACATCAAAATGCACGACTCCGACCTGGTGGCCGAGGTGATGCGTTCGCTGTTTAACACGGCGCGCCAGTACCGCGAGAGCTTCGACGTATACGGCAGCAAAATGTCGTTTGAATGGCCGCTGATCGAACATGCCGCACCGGTCGTGCATATCGGCGAAAAACCGCGCCACGTAGACGTGCTGGACTACGCTCACCTGCTGCCGGAGCCGATTCAGAAGTTCACCACCGGCGGCGTGTACGGCGGCGAAAAGCAGCACCTGTCGTTCATCCAGGGCAGCGGCCATGGCGGCTCGCACCCGCACCTGGCGCACGAGTTTTTGATGAGTATCATCGAAGACCGCGACCCGTTCCCGAATGCCCGCCAGTCCGCCAACTGGACGTGCGTCGGCATCCTGGCGCACGAATCGGCGCTGCGCGGCGGCGAGACGATCAACCTGCCGGACTTTACGCTGTCAAAATAAAAACTCGTAGGGGCGAGTTTAGAAACTCGCCCCTACAATCGCGTTTTATCCATGAGGGCGGATTTGAAACCTGCCCCCACAAACGATAACCGGTGTTTTCTACCAAAGGAGACTTACGATTATGTCACGACCCGTTACCTTGTTCACCGGCCAATGGGCCGACCTGACCCTGGAAGACGTGGCGAAAAAAGCCAGCGCCTGGGGCTTCGACGGCCTGGAACTGGCCTGCTGGGGCGACCATTTTGAAGTTGACCGCGCCCTGGCGGAAGACGGCTACGTGCAAAGCCGCTGGGACATCCTCAACAAATACAATCTGAAGTGTTTCGCCATCAGCACCCATCTGGTCGGCCAGTGCGTCTGCGACGACCCGATTGATAACCGCCACAAGAGCATCCTGCCGGCCCGCCTGTGGGGCGATGGCAGCCCTGAGGGCGTGCGCCAGCGCGCCGCCGAGGAGCTTAAAAACACGGCCCGCGCCGCCAAAAAGTTCGGCGTCGGCGTCGTGAACGGCTTCACCGGCAGCAGCGTATGGGCCAAGCTGTATTTCTTCCCGCCCACCAGCCAGGCCGATATTGAAGTCGGTTATAAAGACTTCGCCGACCGCTGGCTGCCCATCCTGGAGGTTTTTAAGCAGGAAGGCGTTAAATATGCCCTGGAAGTCCACCCCACCGAAATCGCTTACGACATCATCACGTCGGAGCGGGCGCTGAAAGCGATTGATTACCATCCCAACTTCGGCTTCAACTTCGACCCCAGCCACTTCATCCACCAGTTGTTCGACCCGGTGGAGTTCATTAACGAGTTCCCGGAGCGAGTTTTCCACGTCCACGTCAAGGACTCGCGGGTGCAGCTGACCGGGCGCAACAGCATCCTGTCGTCGCACCTGGACTTTGGCGACCACCGCCGGGGCTGGGACTTCGTTTCGCCGGGGCGCGGCGACGTGAAGTGGGATCGTATCATTCGGGCGCTCAACCGCATCGGCTACCAGGGGCCGCTTTCCATTGAATGGGAAGACAGCGGCATGGATCGGGAATGGGGCGCGCCGGAGGCGCTGAAGATGGTTCGCAGCCAGGACTTCACGGCCTCGCAGGCCGCCTTTGACGCCGCCTTCGCGGCTAAAAAATAGGAGGCCAACATGAGCGAGAGTGGTGGTTTTACGACGATGGCCGGCGCGCGGGCGGAAAAAGAAGCCCCGCAGCTCGGCGTCGGGATGCTCGGATACGCCTTCATGGGCAAGGCGCATACCAATGCTTTCAAAAAGCTCCCCTACATGATCTATCCGCCGCCTGCCGTCCCCACCCTGGCGGCGATCTGCGGGCGGAACGAGGCCGCGACCGCCGAGGCCGCCCGGCGCTACGGGTACACGCGCTATTACACCGACTGGCGCAAAATGCTGGAAGACCCCGCCGTAAAACTGTTCGACAACGGCGGCCCCAACGATGCCCACGCCGAACCGTGTATCGCCGCCGCCCAGGCCGGCAAACATATCCTGTGCGAAAAGCCGCTGGCGCGCACCGCAGAAGAATCCAAAACCATGCTGGATGCGGTGAACAAAGCCGGCGTCAAACATATGGTGGCTTTCAACTACCGCTTCGTGCCGGCCATCCGGCAGGCGCGTTTGCTGATCGAAAGCGGCGCGCTGGGGCGCATTTATCACTTCCGCGCCATGTATCTGCAAGAATGGATTATGCCGCACTACAACACGCCCATGATCTGGCGGCTGGATAAAAAAGCGGCCGGCAGCGGCGCGCTGGGCGACCTGGGCGCGCACATCATTGACCTGGCGCACTATCTGGTCGGCGGCATCAAGGGCGTCAGCGCCATGGCCCAGACCTTCATCAAAAACCGCCCCAACGCCGACGGCTCGATGGGGACGGTGGACGTAGACGACGCATTCGTGGCGACGGTGGAGTTTGAAAACGGCGCGCTCGGCACGCTGGAGGCTACCCGTTTCGCCGCCGGCCACAAAAACTACGAAGTGCTGGAGATCAACGGCGAGAAGGGCAGCATCCGCTTTAACCTGGAACGCATGAACGAACTGGATGTGTTCTGGGTGGGCGACGAGCCGAAAGAAACCCAGGGTTTCACCAACGTCCTCATCAGCGAGGGGTATCACCCCTGGTGGGAACACTGGTGGCCGCAGGGCCATATGATCGGTTGGGAACACACCTTCGTGCATGAAATCGCGCATCTGCTGGACTGCATCGTCAACGACAAGGCCGTAGCCCCCATCGGCGCGACTTTCGAGGACGGCTACCGCGCCGCTGTTGTCTGCGACGCGATTCTCGAATCGGCGCAGGGCAAAAAGCAGGTGGACGTGAAGTATTAGTTCGTGGTTTGCCGGGGCGGGTCGTCCGGCCCGCCCCCATTGATGAGGACATCACCCATGCCCGGAAAACGCCTTCGCCCGCCAACGCCGCTGCTGGTGGCTATCGTCGTTCTGTTGATCGTGGCGGCGGTCTTTTATCCGATCATCTCGGCCATCATGCCGAAGGAAGACCTCGACCGCGCCATTCTGCTGCTGGCCGTGCCGTTTCTGGCGGTGTTCATCGCCATCCTGCTGACGTTCATCTCGTTTATCTTCGTGCTGGCGTCGGCGCTGAACAACAAAGTTCACCCCAACCGCTACCGCACCATCGAACTAAGCATCATCGGCGGCATCGTGCTGGGGCTGGTGGGCATGTTCCAGCCTTTCGCCATCGAGCTGTACCAGCTGGGTTTTCTGCTGCTGCTGTTTTCCACGCTGGCGTTTATCACCTGGAGTCACATCATCCCAGGGCAGCACCGGCGGGAAACGTCGAAAAACGGCTGAGTCACGGCGATAGAGCGATGTCCACCTGGTAATCGTCCAGGCTGTCCAGTCCGATCCAGAACGGGCGCACCAGTTCATAATCGCAGCCGCCTTCGGTGACAAAACGCAGCCGGATGCTCAGCGAACGGGCAGAGTCGTCGCGCCGGATTTCGATCACGTCATGACGGGCGGTGCAGCCGCGCCCGGCGCTCCACAGCCCGGCCAGGATGCGCCCGCCGGAAAAATCGAACGGGTGGCGCACAACCGGTCGGCGGCACAGGCGGCTGCCGTCGGCCTGGTCGTAAAACCGGATGTGGTCTTCCGCGCCGCGCAGCACGAATATCCGCCCGGCGGCGTCCAGCGCAGCCTCGAAGCAGATGCCGCTCATCACCGCGTTTTCGTCGCTCCAGGGGTAAACCGACGCGGGCGTGAGGGTTGGCGCGGGCGCAGCGGACGGGGCAGGCGTGGGGATGGGCGCGTCCGCTGCCATCGGCGCGGCGGGCGGCATCAGCGGCCCGGCCACGCAGCCGAACAGCAGCAGCACAACCGCCGGCCAGCTATAATTGAGAAATTCCAAACTTCGCGTAAATGAACGTACCATTAAGATTAACAAACTCGCTGCGACCTTAAAAGCGTGGTAAGATGCAGTAGATCAATTATAAGCTGATTATGCCAGGATACCGGTTTTATGCGCATCCTCATTATCTCGGACATTCACGCTAACCTCACCGCATTTGAAACGGTGCTAAAAGACGCCAGGGGCGATTGGGAATACGTCTGGTGTCTGGGGGATGTGGTCGGCTACGGCCCGGACCCGAACGAGTGTGTGGAACTGTTAAAAACGCTGCCGCACCTGTGCCTGGCCGGGAATCATGACTGGGCGGCGCTGGGGCGGCTGGACATCCGCACCTTCAACCCCGACGCCCGCAAGGCCGTCAACTGGACGCGCGAAACCCTCACCCCGGAAAACACCGCCTATCTGGACGCCCTGCCCACGACCTTCGTCATCGGCAGCTACACGCTGGCGCACGGCAGCCCCCGCGAGCCGGTGTGGGAATATATCCTGGAGCCGTTGATCGCGGCGCTGAACTTCCCTCACTTTGAAACGCCCTACTGTCTGGTCGGCCACACGCACCAGCCGGTTATTTACGAACAGATCAGCGATGACGGCGAGACGGAAGCCATCGCCCCGGCCTACCGCCAGTCGCGGCGGCTGAACGGGCGGCGGCAGATCATCAACCCCGGCAGCGTCGGCCAGCCGCGCGATGCCAACCCGGACGCCGCTTACGCCCTGCTGGATGTCGAAACCAACACCTGGGAACACCGGCGCATCCCTTATGACATCGCCTCGGTTCAAAAACGAATGCGCGGTCATGGGATGCCGGAACGTTTGATTACCCGCCTGGAACACGGCTGGTAAACCTGTATGCCGCCAGCCGACCTCAGCCCGACCATGCGTGACTACCTGGCGGAGGTGTATCGCCTGTCCGAACGCAGCCAGACGGACGGCGGTTACATCGGCACGTCGGCGCTGGCCGACCAGCTGGATGTCAGTCCACCCGCCGTCAACCGCATGATTACCAAACTGAAGGACGCCGGCCTGCTGGAACACGAACCCTACCAGGGCATCCGCCTGACCGAAACAGGCCGCCGCGAGGCGCTTAAGGAACTGCGCCGCCACCGCATCGCCGAAGCTTTTCTGGTAAACGTGATGGGGTTTAAGTGGCACGAAGTCCATGCTGAAGCCGAGCAGCTCAGCCGGGGCATGAACGAAACGCTGACCGAACGTATGGCGGCGATGGCCGGCCACCCCGCCGTCTGCCCGCATGGTGAGCCGATACCCACCCCGGAAGGCGAGATAACGCCGCCGGACGACTGCCTGCTGTCCGAAGCGCCCCACGAAACCGACCTGGAAATCACCCGCGTTTTGACCCGCGAACCGGAACGCCTGGAATATCTGGCGGCGCTGGGGCTGACGCCCGGCACACGGCTGCGCGTGCTGCACGCCGCGCCGTTTCATGGCCCGCTTCAGTTGAAGGTGGGGCGGGAATACCGCATCATCGGGCATAATCTGGCGGAATTGATCCGGGCGCAGGTGGTTTAACGTCCCCCGGCCTGCGCCGCCGGCCCGCACCTCATGGACAGCGGGCTTAAGCCCACTGTCCTATCAGGCTCATTCTTTTCCGTTTATCCATAAGTCCCTTATTCGGTCGGCTGTTTTTGCCCGTAGACGGCCTCCTGCAAAGCCCTGATGTCTATCTTTTTCATCTGGAGCATGGCGTCCATGCCCCGTTTCGCTTTTTCGGGATCAGGATCATTCATCATTTCCGACACCACAGCCGGGATGATCTGCCACGACACACCGTACCGGTCTTTCAACCAGCCGCACTGTTCTGCTTCCGGGTGGGCGGAAAGGGCATCCCACAGGCGGTCAACCTCGGCCTGCGACTCGCAGTCCACGTAAAACGAGATCGCCTCGGTGAAGGTAAAGGCATGTTCCAGCGGGCTGTCCGCCACCATAAAACCCTGACCGTAGAGCCGGAACGCCGCCCACGCCACCAGGCCTGTTCTGCCGTTTTCGTCCGCGCCGGCCCGCTGGATAAGCTCAATCGGCGAGTTCTCGAACAGCGAGGTATATAAATTCATGGCTTCCTCGGCTTTGCCGTACCGCTCGCCGACGAACGTCAGGAAGGGCGTGATTTTTTGCGCGTTCGTGCCAACGAACAGCTGCCACGAAAGCCCGTATTTATCCTCAAGCCAGCCGAATTTTTCGCTGAACGGATACTGCTGAAGCGGCATCAGCACCGAACCGCCGTCGGACAGTTTCCCCCACATCTCGTCAACTTCGGCTGCGGTTTCGCAGCTGACGAAAAAGGATATGGCCGGGGTGAACCTGAAAATCGGGCCGCCGTCGAGCGCCATGAACCGCTGGCCGGCCAGTTCAAATACGCCGGTCAGAACTTTGCCTTCCATGCCGGCCATCGGCCCTTCCAGAGGCCCATCGGGATAACGTTTAATGCTGACCACCTTTGAGTCGGGGAAAATCGAGGTGTAAAAATTCATGGCTTCTTCGGCCTGGGTGCTGAACCACAAAAACGGCGTAATTTTCTGCATCCTGCTGCCTCCCCAATTCGACCATCCGGTTATTAACCAACAAAACCCACTTCAAAGCAGTATAGCTGCGTTCCTGCCACGAGTCAAGAACATATTTTCTATTATCGGTGGTTTGTCAGCAGTCTTTCAGGATGCGGGGAAAATTTGGCTTACCGGCAGCGCGAAACCCGGCAGCACCTCGCCGCCGTCCAGCGTGCCGTTCATATCAAACTCGCGCACATCGTCATCCGGCACGTATACTTCCACACGCCGTTCATCCGGGAACACCAGCCAGACGATTTTCGTGCCAAAGCGCAGGTACACTTCGGCCTTCTGGCGCAGTTCACGTTTGCTGTCGGTGGGCGATTTCACCTCGACGGCCAGATCGGGTGGGCCTTCAACGGCGCGCTCCGGCTCCTGCGGCAGCCGCTCTTTAGAGATATAGCCCACATCCGGCATCACTTCGTAGGCCGGCGACAGAATGTAACTACCGTCCGCGCCGGTCACGTAGCCAATACCATCAGAGAAGTTTCCGATGAAGCGCACAATTCGGGCGGCAATTTTGGACGGTGTGAAACTCGCCACTTTTTCGACGATCTCCCCGTTGATGAGTTCAAACAGCCGGTTCTTGTTTTCAGGCCGTTCCACAAAGGCGTGGAACTCGTCTAACGTGTACTGTTTTTCGCGCAGCGCCATACTGTTTCTCCACTGACCCTATTTCGATTATACCCACAATTATCGCTCTTGATTGGCTTCTCCTGGCGATTCGCTTTTTGGGGGTGATAACGGCAGCCGCGCCGCTAACCCGGCAGCATCTTCGGCAGAATGGCGTCCATCAGCACCGCCGTTTCTTCCAGCGATTGGTAATCGTCGGCGTAGGAAATCACGTCAAGCTGCGGGTCGTAGCTCCAAAAGCCTACCGCGTCGTACAGGTAGCGAATGTAGGTGTAACAGATACCCAGCGCAATGCGCGAGTACACCCCATAGGCCATATACGGGAAAAAGAGGATCACGCCCCGGTCGTGCAGGTACAGCACCACGCCCAGGTCTTTGTTGGGGTAGTGCAGCTCCACATCACCGCCGGGCGCGCGCACGGGGATGAGCGTGGGGTCGAGTTTGAGCATCAGCCGCGCCAGCGCCTTCGGCTTCAGCTTACGCACCGGCCAAAAGGCCTCCGGCTGGTTAAGGCTCTGGCCGTTCTGGAACAGCCATTCCAGCATGGATGGGGATAGTTTGCCGGTTTTCGGCACGTACAGGTGAATTTCGTAGATCATAATGCCGTCTCAGGCTGCCGGTTGGTGAGCCAAAAACGCAGTTTCACACAAGACATTTTACGACCTTTCTCCAGCGGCAGCGCCAAAAACATTCAGGCGCGCGCTTTTTTCTCGCGCAGCAGCCCGATCAGCAGCACCACGTTGTCCACTGCCTCCAGCGGCAGGCTGAACCATTCCTCACCACCGGTGGTCAGCAGCGCCAGCCGCCCGCCGGCCGTCCGGTAATCGCCAAAATCCGCCCAGGGCAGGCTGCGCGCGCCTTCATGCAGCCCTTCGGCGCTCAGGCGCAGCGTATCGGAAAACGGCACGCGCTCGCCCTTCGCCAGCCGGTCGCGCACAGCGGGCGCGATTTCTCGCAGGATGTGGTTTTCCAGCCGCTCGCCCAGGTCGCCGACGCGCCGGTACAGGCCGCCGACCACAATGCGCTGCTCCTGGATGGTTATCAGCGTCAGCCGGTAAACGGCGCGCCGCAGCAGGCCGCCGAAATAAGCATAAACTTCCGCCCGCTGCCGGATGCTGCGGATTTCGGCATAATGAAACAAGACCACCCGCGAACCTTCCCGGTAGCTGAAGCCGTTTTCGTACAGCACAATTTCGCGGTTCCAGAAGTGCAGCACGGCCCAGCCGGCTGCCAGCGCCGTCAAAGCCGTCAGGCCGGCGGTCAGGGGCGGCCCCCAGCCCGGCGTTTCAGCCAGCGTAAAGTTGAGCGCCGTCCCCACCAGCACGACGAACGCCCCCGCCGGCAGCAGCAGCCGCATCCGGTCAACCGGGTAGGTGGCAACAACCGCGCCAAAAACCGGGTCTGCTTCCAGCATAGCCGCTAACCGGCGCGCGCCTGCGAAACCGTCAGATTATCGTATTCGACCGTCAGGCCCAGCCGGCTGGCAGCGGCGGCGGCCAGCCCCACCTGCCCGCGCGTGTAGGTGTCGTCAATGGCATCGCCCATAAATTCGCCGTTGATGTACAGCGCCAGGTAGTCGCCCAGGCACACCGCGCGCAGCGTGTTTAGAGCCGGCCCGGTGTTGATTTTGTCGGAAGTCGTCCAGTCCACCAGCGGCACGACGCTGCGCCCGCGCGCCCGCATGATGGCAAAACGCCCCGTGCCTTCGATGAGGAACAGATACCCATCGCCGTTGTTGGCCTGCGCCTGCGGCGCGACCTCGGTGGCAGATACCGCCGGCGTGCTTTCGGTTTTCGGCGTGGCCTCCGCGAACGGCTCATCCTGCGGCACATTCTGGCCGACACTGCCGCGCATCCGGCACATCACGCCGTAGACGGTATTCTGGCTTTCGGTAATCTGCCGCGCCTCCACGTCAATCACCACGTCGTCGTAACTGTCGCCCCACTGGCCGTACCACACTTCGCTGTCGCCTTCGGTCACGACCATGCGGTAAAGGCCGTCGCGGACTTGCAGCCGCGCCGCTCCCTCGCCATACGTGCCTTCTTCAAAGCTGCCCGGTTCGCTGAAATCATAATAGGCCAGTTCATCGCCCTTGACGAACTTCCTGACCGGGACGGACGGCGGGGCGCAGGCGGCCACCAGCAGGCTAACCAGAATCAATAACCCAGTCCATCGAATCACGCTAAACGCTCCTGAATGCAGGCTCATGCCGGGGTGCGCGCCCAGGACGCACACCGATAGTTGTACCACATATCTATCTTCGATACACCTTTCCGGTTCGCGCCACTCATCAAGTTATTAGACGGGGGATTTATAACGCCCGGCATAACTTTCGCATTGGTGATAAAATGTGAAAAGCGTAAAGGTATGGAGTGGAGGGCGAAGCGATGGCTATGGAACAGGTTTTTCAGGCGCAGGCGGCGCACCAAGACGAGCTGCTTGCCAAGCCGAACGTAGTCGGCGTGGCGGTAGGACGAAAAAATCTGACGGGCGAACTGTCGGTGGTGACGCTGGTGGAACAGAAAAAACCGCTGGCGGCGCTTTCTGCCGAGGAAGCCGTGCCGAAGCAGGTAGATGGCGTTCGCACCGACGTGATCGAGGTGGGCTACCTGCGGGCGTTCCAGAACCCGCGCGACCGTTTTCGCCCCACCATCCCCAGCGGCGTCAGCATCGGCCACTATAAAATCACCGCCGGGACGCTCGGCACGATTGTCACCGACCGGACAACCGGCGAAAAACTGCTGCTGTCGAATAATCACGTGCTGGCGAACAGCAACGATGCCCTGGTGGGCGACCCGCTGTTACAGCCCGGCCCGACCGACGGCGGCCAGAACCCCGCCGATATGGTCGCGCGCCTGGAACGCTTCGTCCGCATCCGTTTTACCGACGAAACCGACACGCCGCCCCCACCCCCGCCGCCCGGCGAAGGCTGCGACATCGTAGCGGTGATCGTCGCGCTGACCAACGCGCTGGCCGCCCTGCTGGGGTCAAGCTCCCGCGTCGCGCCGACCGCCGCCAAACCACAGACACAGACGACGGTTACGGCGCAGGTGCCGACCAACGAGGTGGATGCCGCCGTCGGCAAGCCGGTAGACCCGAATATGTTCACCGGCGAAATTTTGAACATCGGCATGATTAGCGGAACCAAAGCGGCCACCCTGGGCATGAAAGTCCGCAAGATGGGGCGCACGACCGGCTACACCGAAGGCACGATTAACCTGCTGAACGCCACCGTGAACGTGGCCTACGGCAGCAAAACGGCGCGTTTCACCGGCCAGATCATCACCGGGCCGATCAGCCAGGGCGGCGACTCCGGCTCGCTGATCGTGGACGGGACGGAAAACAAGGCCGTCGGGCTGTTGTTCGCCGGCTCGAACCTGGCGACCATCTTCAACCCGATTGACCGTGTGCTGGATGCACTGTCCATTAACATTTAAAAACGTTTGCAGGGGCGCGGCGCGGCTGCGCCCGGTATAACTGCCGGCTGAGTAGGAGATTTACGGATATGGTTCAGGATGCAGAAATGGCAAAAGCGGCGCTGGTGCAGGCCAAATACACCGACGAACTGATGAAAAAACCGCACGTCGTCGGCGTGGGCCTGGGGCTGGCGCAAAAAGGCGGCCAGCCCACCAACGAGGTCGCCGTGATCGTGATGGTGGACGAAAAAGTAGCCGCCGAGCAGCTTTCGCCGGAGGATGTAATTCCGGCGCAGCTTGACGGGGTGCGCGTGGACGTGCAGCCGATGGGTACGTTCGTCGCGCAGTGACGCCAGTCCAGACGGGGGCGCGCGCTGCGCCCCCACACTTTTAGCCTTCTCCAAAATTTTGTCTTTGCTCCTTTGCGCGCTTTGCGTTACGCTTTGAATTGACCTCACACTGCAACATTTTTATGGGACAAGCCCGCATGGCCGGACGCAAGGAAACCGTTCGCAAACAGATCGCCGAAACCATCGCCGAGCCGGTTGCGCCTTTTGAAGAAAAAATCGCCCATACGTTAAAAGAAAAAGGGGAATTTGCCGGCCATTTAAACGCCGAACAGCTTTCGATCATCTTGCGGAAGGTGCTGTTTACGCTGGTCGGCGAGCAAAAAGTGGCCGGCTTCGACGTGCCGATCACGCACAACGTCAGCGCCATGCAGGTGACGATCGCCCGGCGCGAGGCCGCCGTGTTCGCCGAAGTGCATGTCCACAGCCCGATTGTGGCTTTTATCCAGTTCCGCTATACCCTGGAAAACGACCGCCGCTGCCCCGGCAAAAAGCTGCATCTCAAACGCGGCCAGGTCGAGGTTAAAGAAGTCACCCGCCCTTTCGACCTGGGGGCGCGGGCGGCGCTGGCGATCCTGGGCGTCAAACAGATCGCCCTGCGCGAACTGAGCGACCCGAACGCGGTCATCCGGCGCACGCTGCCGCAGCAGTTGGCGCGGCTGGGTTTTCAAGAATCGCTGGCAGAAGTGGAACTGGAACTGCTGGCCGATGATACCATGCGGGTGCATCTGAGGGTGGACCCGTGATAAGCGTGATTGTCACCGTTCTGAACGAAGGCCAGAGCATCCACCGGCTGCTGCGCTCCCTGGCCGCGCAAACCCGCCCGCCCGATGAAGTGGTGATCGTGGACGGCGGCAGCCGCGACGATACGGTTTCGATCATCCGGCAGTATACCGGGGCGCTGCCGCTGCGCCTGCTGGTCGAACCCGGCTGCAACATCAGCGCCGGGCGCAACCGGGCCATAACCGCCGCGCGCGGGGACATCATCGCCGCCACCGACGCCGGGGTGGAACTGCACCCGGACTGGCTGGAAAACCTAACCCGCCCGCTGCTGGAAAACCCGGCGCTGATGGTTTCCGGCGGCTTTTTTAACGCCGACCCGCACACGGTTTTTGAGGCCGCGCTGGGCGCAGCGACCCTGCCGCTGGCCGACGAGATCAACCCGGCAGCGTTTTTGCCCAGCAGCCGCAGCGTGGCTTTTCGTAAATCGGCCTGGGAAGCGGTCGGCGGCTACCCGGAATGGCTGGATTACTGCGAAGACCTGATTTTCGACCTGCGTCTGAAGCAAACCGTCGGGCCGTTCGCCTTCGTCCCGGATGCGCGGGTGGACTTTCGACCGCGCGGCTCGCTGCGGGCGTTTTTTATCCAGTATTACCGCTACGCGCGCGGAGACGGCAAAGCTGACCTGTGGCGCAAGCGCCATGCCATCCGCTACCTGACCTATCTGGTCGCCGCGCCGCTGGCGCTGCTGGCCGGCTGGCGGCTGCACCCGCTGGTCTGGGGGCTGCTGCTGGCGGGCGCGGCGGTTTACCTGCGCGGCCCGTACCGGCGGCTGCCGGCGATGATGCGCCGCCTG
>QUBZ01000079.1 GCA_014338005.1 Chloroflexota bacterium
GCTGCGAAAAACATTGCTTGTTGGGCGTCAGTCAATGCGCCTATTGTCTCGGATGCATCCGCCATCAACGCTGCTGTCACCGAAGCGGCGGGCGCAGCGTCAGGGACAAGCCAGCCGCTTTAGCGGCTGGTCGTTGACTTCCCCTCTCACAGAATGAATATTGATACATGATTATGAGATGGCTGTAATCTCCCCTACGGCGTCAAATCTCCCGCCCGGAAATCACGCGCACAGCGGAAACCGATAGATGACGATGAGACAATCGGGTCGCCCCAGGCGCGGTAGGTCGCCCGCACCTTGCCGCGATCATCATCCCATGCGCCGCCTCGGAAGATGCGGCTGCTGCGCCGGTCGGCCCCGCCGTCCTCAACTGCATCTGCAAGGTATGGATAATCTGCCTGGAGGCTGCCCGTCCATTCCGCCACATTGCCGCTCATATCCAGCGCGCCCACCCAGGACGCCCCGCCCGGATACGACCCCGCCGCCGCCAGATAAGCATGACCATCGCTGGCCGTCGAGTCGGCGCGGGGAGACGGGCAGTTGGCGTCGCAGTAGTTCAGCAGCGTGCCGTCGAACGCGCCGCCCCAGGGATACAGCAGGTTATCCGGCCCGCGCGCGGCGTATTCCCATTCGCGCTCGCCAGGCAGGTAACAGCCGCGCCAGCGCGCGTACACGTCCGCCTCCAGCCAGGAGACGTAAACCGCCGGCGCATGGGCAAAAGCCGGGTCATCGTAATAGATGCGGCTGGTCGGCGCTTTGCAGCGGCTTGCCTCCACGCAGCGCCGGTATTCGGCGTTGGTCACTTCGGTTACGTCTATCCAGAACGGGGCGTAAAAACACTGCCGCCCGCCTTCCCCCGTAATGCCCATCTCAAAACAGCCCGCCGGGACGAGCGCCATCTCCACACCGTCGAAAACCTTTGTGAAGGGCGTCCAGTCGGCGTTATAGGCCGTCTGGGAGGAGGCCAGCGCCGCCACCGCTGCCGGGTCATAAGGCGGCGTGGGCGTAGGCGTGTTGGTCGGCGGTACAGGCGTATGGGTTGGTACAGGTGTATCGGAGGGCGGCACGGGTGTGTCAGTCGGCAGTGTAGGTGTATCGTCAGGGGGCGTGGACGCGGTTGGCGTCGGCGGTATGTAAAGGACCGGACACTCAACCGCCGAAGCCAGGCAGATGCCGGTAAACGAGCCGTTTGATAATACGGCGATGTCGCGCCGCCGGTTGGCCGTGAAGTCGAACCAGAAAACATCGGCCTGGGTGATCTCGCGCTTAAAAATCGGCGCCGGCTGCGCGCATATCCCCGGCAGCACAGGGCTGGTGCCGGTCTGCCAGTAGACAAAACACGTGCCCGGCGCGGCCAGGCCGCCGGACAGCCGCAGCGCGTCAAATCCGGCAGTGACCTGAACGCTCTGAACAGTCCCGGAACTGTCCAGAAACCCCAGCGCCAGGCCGTTCAGGTCAACCGGCTGCCCCGCCGCCATATAAATGGTTAAAGCCTGATCTCGATCAACGATCAACCGCAGATTGGGTTCGGCCTGCCCCCGGACGACGGACAAACCACCGGCCAGCACGATCAAGCAGAAAGCCAGTAAGCGCCGCATGATTATATTCCCCCACAGCATTGTAAGCCGGCTATAGTATAGCGCATCCACCTGTTGGGGACTATAATGCCGGCGTAACCAAAAACGCAAAGACAAAATGCTCAACACGGAGACTCAAAGACGCAGAGGCACAGAGGATATTGTTTTTTTCTCTGCGCCTCTGAACCTTTGAGCCTCTGTGTTAAACTCTTTTCGCCTTTACTCGGCACTCAATCACTCAGCACTCGGAACTTTCTGTATGCGAATTGTCGTTAAACTCGGCACCAGCACGCTCACCGGCGGCGCGCGGCAGCTTAACCGCCAGCGGATGCTGGAAATCGTGCAGCAGGTGGCGCGCCTGTACCAGGAAGGCCGCGAAATGGTGATCGTTTCGTCCGGCGCGGTGACGGCAGGCCGCGAACGGCTGGGTTTCCCTGACCTGGGGCGCTCCGTCCCGGCCAAACAGATGTTGAGCGCCGTCGGGCAGGGGCGGCTGATGCATCTGTACGGCGAACTGTTCGACATTTTTGAGATCGCCGTCGGACAGGTGCTGCTCACCCGCGACGACCTGGCCGACCGACCGCGCTACCTCAACGCCCGCGATACCCTGCTGACGCTGATCGAACGCCGCATCGTGCCGATCATCAACGAAAACGATACTATCGCCACCGACGAAATCCGCGTCGGCGACAACGACAACCTCTCGGCGCTGGTCGCCAACCTGCTGGAGGCCGATCTGCTGGTCATCCTCACCGACCAGCCCGGCCTGTTCACCGCCGACCCGCGCCGGGACAGCGGCGCGCAGCTCATCCAGCAGGTGCGCCACATTGACGAGCAGATGTACGCCCTGGCCGGGGGCGCGGGGTCGAACACCGGCACAGGCGGCATGGTGACGAAAATCCAGGCCGCGCAGCTTGCCAGCCGCAGCGGCGTGACCACCGTAATCGCCTCCGGCAAAGAGCCGGACGTGCTGGCGCGTATCATTGCCGGCGAGCCGCTTGGCACGCGCTTCGAGCCGGTCGTCAGCCACCTGGAAGGCCGCAAACGCTGGCTGCTGGCCGATAAACCACGCGGACGGCTGCGTGTGGACGCGGGCGCGGCTAATAAACTGCTCAAAGGCGGCGCCAGCCTGCTGCCGGTCGGCATCACCGGCGTCGAGGGCGCGTTCGAGCGCGGCGAAACGGTAGCCGTGTTTGCGCCGGATGGCCGCGAGATCGCGCACGGGCTGACCAGCTACAGCAGCGCCGATGTCCTTAAACTGCGCGGCATCAAATCCGCGAAGATTGCGGAAACCCTGGGTTATACCTACGGCGATGCCGTGATTCACCGCAACAATCTGGTCGTGTTGGTATAACCGATTCTCCGGGCGGGGGCGCGCAGGCGCGCCCCTACACCGTTCTTTGCGCCTTTGCCCTTTCGCGCCTTTGCATTAGGTCTTTTGTTTTTCCCCCTCGCCGCGCCCGAATTGCCTGCCGATACACCCTATGGTAAGATTCATTCCGGGTGGGGGCTTATTCTGTACTTCTGAAAAGAGGGTCTTATGCAGCGGCGTTCGCTGATTATTTTTATCGTCCTGAACGTGTTCATCTCCCTGGGCGTGGCCTTCGGCGTCATTTCGCTGTGGAGCGCCCAGAATCCGTCCAGTTCGCGGGTGGAGGTTATTACCGTCGAGGTGCGTATCACCAATACGCCCGACCCAAACGCCACCATCCCGGTGCGGATTATCACCACCACGCCGCTGCCGGGTTCTATCGGCGCGCTGCCGACCGGCGTCCTGGATGCCGTGCCGGAACAGCCGCTTTCCCCCGCCCCAACCCAGGATGCCGAGATTTTAAGCGGCGCGCTCAGTCAGAATACGCCGCTGCAAGGCACGGCCACCGCGCTGCCGGAGGGTTGTATTCTGCATGTTGTCCAGTCCGGCGATACGCCGTTTGGCGTGGCGCAGCAGTACGGGGCGGACTTTTTCGAGACGATGGAGATCAATGGCCTGAACGAACAGACCGCCACCGGCCTGCAAATCGGTGATGTGCTGATCGTGCCGCTGGAAGGCTGCCCGCTGACGGCTGCCGATGTAGCCGTCGCCACCGCTGCCGAAACCGAGGAAACCACGCCGGAAGCAACGGCAGAAGCCACCGCCGAGGCGCTGCCCACCCTGCGCCCGACGCTGACGCTGCCGCCGACGGCGGCTAACGCGCAGGTCGAAATCGTCGAGGTGATCGGCGCGGGCGACGTGACGCGCGAGGAAGTGGTCATCCGCAACAACGGCGCGAACGTGAATCTTCAGGGCTGGACGTTAAACGACGGCGGCGAGAACGTTTACACCTTTGCCGAACGCTTCATCTTCTCGCAGGCGTCCATCCGCATCGCCACGCGGGTCGGGCAGGATACCGCCAGCATCGTGTTCTGGAACCGGAATGCGCCGCTGTTCGGCACGCCCGGCGCGGTGCTGACACTGCGCGACCGCAACGGCACGGTGCAGTCCACCTTCCGCGTGCCGGCGCCCGTCAGCCTGCCCTGAATTCGTCATGAGCCGGTTTACCGGCAGGAGCGCGCGACCATGAACGAATGGCATTCCCGCATTGACGAAGCGATTCGTAAGGCGATGGCCGACGGGCAGTTCGCCAACCTGCCGGGGCAGGGTAAACCCCTGAAGCTGGATGATAACCCCTACACGCCGGGCGAACAGCGCCTGGCTTATAAAATTCTGAAAGACAATGATCTTGCCCCGGACTGGATAATGCTGGGGCGAACACTGGAGGAAAAACACAAACGCCTGCTGGAACGGCTGCAAGGCGCGGCGCGCGCCTACCGCCTCAGCCGGCGCGGCAGCGAACTGGAACGGGCGCGCGGAGATGAGGCTTGGCGGCGCGTCCGGTTACAAATCGCCGCCGAGGGCGAAAAGCTCAACCGCGAAATTGTCACCTATAACCTGCAAGCGCCGGCAGGGGTCGCCCGAAAAACGCATTTTGACATCGAACGCGAAACAACCCGCATGCTGGATGGGCTTTAGCGGGGGAAAAGTTTAGTGGGGCGCGAACAGAACAGCCGCGCCCATCTCCAACTCAGGCTTTCGGTTCTTCGCTGTCGGTTTTATCTTTTTTCGCGCCTTCTTCCATTCCTTTGCGGAAGTTGGCGACGGCACTGCCCAGCTCACCGCCGATTTTCGATACTCGCCCGACCCCAAACAGCAGCAGCACAATCACCAGGATAATCAGCAGTTCGGTAGGCCCCAGGTGAGGCATAGTTCAATCTCCTTATGCCAGTTTGCAAGTTTGATTATAACACCGTCTGCCGCGATGGGGGTAGATCAACTCGCCGTTCGCTCGCCCGGCGGCATATGGTAGAATGAAAACCGATTACGGACAACAGGAATCGTGATTATGGCATTTGACTGGCAGGAACAGCGGGTGATCGTCACCGGCGGCGCGGGTTTCCTGGGGTCGCACCTGGTCGCCCGGCTGCGAGCGATGGGCGCGGGCGACATTTTTGTGCCGCGCAAGCAGGACTATGATTTGCGCGAGCCGGAGGCGGCAGCCCGCATGTATGCCGATTTTCCCAGCGCGACGATGGTCATTCATCTGGCGGCCACCGTCGGCGGCATCGGCGCGAACCGCAAACACCCCGGCGTCTTTTTTTACGACAACATCATGATGGGTGCGCTGACGCTGGAATACGCCCGCCGCGCCGGCGTCCCCAAGTTCGTCGGCGTTGGCACGATCTGCGCTTATCCCAAGTTCACGCCGGTTCCCTTTAAGGAAGATGACCTGTGGAACGGCTACCCGGAGGAAACCAACGCTCCTTATGGGCTGGTTAAACGGATGCTGCTGGTGCAAAGCCAGGCTTACCGCGCCGAATTTGGTTATAACGCCATCCACCTGATGCCGACCAACCTGTACGGCCCCGGCGACAGCTTCGACCTGGAGAATTCGCACGTCATCCCGGCGCTGATTCGTAAGATGATCGAGGCCAGCGCCGAAGGCCGCGACCATGTGGTGCTGTGGGGCGACGGCTCGCCGACGCGGGAGTTTGTGTACGTTAAGGACGCGGCGGAAGGCATCGCGCTGGCGGCGGCCTATTACGACAAACCTGAACCCGTCAACATCGGCAGCGGCGTGGAGATCAGCATTAAAACGCTGGCGGAGACGATTGCCGAACTGGTGGGTTTTAAGGGCGAGATTCGCTGGGATACCAGCAAGCCCAACGGCCAGCCGCGCCGCAATGTGGACATCACCCGCGCCGAGCGTGAGTTTGGCTTTCGGGCGCGGACGAACTTCCGCGACGGCCTGCGGGAAACGATAGACTGGTATCGGGCGCAGCTAACGACCCGGCCCGCCGCCGAGGCGCTGGAAAAATAAAAGACCTTAACAAATCGAACGGTTTCGCAATCTGACGAGTATCTAATCCAAACCGGGTTAAAAGCCGGTTAAGTGACTTTTTGCATTTTGCACCGAAGTGTGCAAAATTACACCACGTTATGTTCACCAAAAGACCTTATACAGGTTGCTAGTGTTGGGAGGATAAGGATTTGACTCAACCCGTCCTGATGGAGGTCAAAGACCTCGTTACACGATTCTATACGCAAGAGGGGACGGTGTACGCCGTAAACGGCGTCTCCTACAAACTCCAGGAAGGCGAAACCCTGGGGGTGGTAGGGGAAAGCGGCAGCGGCAAAAGCGTTCACGTGCTTTCTATCATGGGCCTCATTCCAACGCCGCCCGGCAAGGTCGAGCGGGGCGAGGTGAACTTTCGCGGGCGCGACCTGCTTAAACTCTCGCAGGAAGAAATGCGCTCGGTGCGCGGCGCGGAAGTCGCCATGATTTTCCAGGACCCCATGACCTCGCTCAACCCGGTGTTAACCATCGGGACGCAGATCACCGAGGCGCTTAAGCTGCACCTGGGCATGAGCAGCCAGGAAGCCCGCGCCCGCGCCGCCGATCTGCTGGCGATGGTGGGCATTTCTGACGCGACCAAACGGCTGGACAACTACCCGCACCAGTTCTCCGGCGGGATGCGCCAGCGCGCGATGATCGCTATGGCGCTGTCCTGCAATCCCAAACTGCTGATCGCCGACGAGCCGACGACCGCGCTGGATGTGACCATCCAGGCGCAAATCCTCGACCTGGTGCGCCGCCTGCGCGACGAAATCGGCATGGCGATGATCTGGATCACGCACGATCTGGGCATCGTGGCCGGCCTGGCGGATACGGTGCAGGTCATGTACGGCGGCCTGATCGTCGAACGCGGGCCGGTGAAAGAAGTGTTTAAGGATACGCGCCACCCCTATACCCTCGGCCTGCTCAAATCGCTGCCGCGCCTTGACCAGCGCGGCGGCAGCGCGCGGCTCAACCAGATCGAAGGCTCGCCGCCGGACATGCGTATCGAGCCGAAAGGCTGCCCCTTCCAGCCCCGCTGCCCGTATCGTATTGATAAATGCGCCGAAATGCCCCCGCTGGTACAGGTCGCCGATGGTAAACCCGGCCATCTTAACGCCTGCTGGGTAGATGTTCGGATCGCCGAAGCGCATGGAGTACCGCAACATGGTTAGCCCCGCACCACAAATCACCGGCACGAAAGACCGATCCAAGGGCGAAGTTATCCTTAAAGTTCGCAACCTGAAGAAACATTTCCCCATCACATCCGGCATCATCTTGCAGCGGCAGGTGGGCGCGGTGAAAGCCGTAGACGATGTGAGTTTTGATGTGTATAAAGGTGAAACGCTGGGACTGGTGGGCGAGTCCGGCTGCGGCAAAAGCACCACCGGGCGCACCATCCTTCAGCTTTATCGTCCCACCGCCGGTTCGGTCGTGTTTGAAAACCAGGAATTGACGACGCTGCCCGGCGAAGAACTGCGGAAGATGCGCCGCCGGATGCAGATGATCTTCCAGGACCCGTTCGCGTCGCTTAACCCGCGTATGTCGGTCGGGCGCATCGTCAGCGAGCCGCTGCGTATCCACAAGATCATGAACAACAAAAAGGAAGAGCAGGAATACGTCGAAGCCCTGCTGGAGCGCGTCGGCCTGAACCCGTATTTCGTCAACCGCTACCCGCACGAGTTCTCCGGCGGGCAGCGCCAGCGTATCGGTGTGGCGCGCGCGCTGGCTTTAAAGCCGTCCTTCATCGTGGCGGACGAGCCGATTTCGGCGCTGGATGTGTCCATTCAGGCGCAGGTGGTCAACCTGCTGGAAGATTTGCAGGACGAACTGAACCTGACCTACCTGTTCATCGCCCATGACCTGAGCATGGTGCGCCACATCTGCGACCGCGTGGCGGTGATGTACCTGGGTAAAATCGTGGAGCTGGCCGACGCGGACGAGCTGTACGAAAACCCGCTGCACCCCTACACCCAGTCGCTGCTGTCCGCCGTCCCCGTCCCCGACCCGACGGTGGAGGAAAGACGCCAGCGTATCATCCTGACCGGCGACGTTCCCAGCCCGGCCAACCCACCGGTCGGCTGCAACTTCAATACGCGCTGCCCGGTCGCGCTCGATTTGTGTTACCAGGAACCCGACCCGGTTTTGACGGAAGTTCTGCCCGGTCACTGGGTCGCCTGCCACCGGACGTAGCAGGCTGTTCGCCTAAACCATCAGGGCAGGTAATCCCTGCCTAATAGAACAAGGGGCTTCAAGCCCCTTGTCCGTTTCTGCATACTTCATCCGGCACAATTTAATACGGAAAAGCCCGCACCAGTTTTTCCAGCTCATGGAAAGCCGCGCCAGAGACGGTATAAACCCAGGCATCATGCGCCCAGGTGAAGGTATATCGCTCGCCGGTGGAACTGTAGAAAAAGTCCACCTCGCCAACCCCCACCGCATAGTTGCCGACGGCTTCGTTCGCCCCGCTGAACTGGCGCAGCGACTTCATGGCTTCTCTGGCATTGGCAGCCGAATCGAACCGCGCCGC
This sequence comes from Chloroflexota bacterium, assembly GCA_014338005.1. Taxonomy (GTDB): domain Bacteria; phylum Chloroflexota; class Anaerolineae; order Aggregatilineales; family Phototrophicaceae; genus CFX2. Next base: position 8,478 of record QUBZ01000079.1, read on the forward strand.
AGCAGCATCCAGCAGCGTGCCGCCGCTGCTATACGTGCCGGAGGTGAGGTACAGGGGGGCGACGCCGGTGCAGGGAGTCTCCGTTTCCGGCTGCGCGGCGTTTAACAAACACTGGCCGACGAAAAAGTTTGCGGCGGCAGGGGCCGGCGCGGTTTCCTGTTCGTCGGCTGCCTGAACCGGGGCCGGCATACCCGGCGCAGCGATTTGCACGGTTTCGGCTTGCAGCGTATAGTCGCCGGCGGCTGCCGGCAACACCGTCACCGTTTCGTCACCGGGCAGCGGAACCGGACGCGCGCTCAGCTCGTAAGGCGCCTGGAGCGCCTCGAATAGGAACGGCCCGGTCGTCGCCCGGACGTGCCGCATGGTCAGCAGCAGCAGATTCAGGACGACCCAGATCAACACCAGCGAAGCCAGACTGATGACAAGCGTCCACTGCGCCCGCCGCCCGATTCGATTCCAGTGCGCCCGCAGGCGTGCCGGGTGCAGCATGTCGAGAAAGTCGTAAACCGGCTGAAGTTCGCTCTGACGCTGAGAAACCACTTTACGCTGTGCCATCGTCAGCAGCCTTTCGAGCGATCAATGCCGCCGCTGCCGCTGCCGCCGTCGTCACTCTTGTCATCCAGCCGCGCAATCGGCCCGCTGATTTGACCCACGCCGACCTGATCGGTTCCGGCTTTGGTGGTTACGGTAATCGTGCCGAACTGGTAGTTGCCATCCAGCGTCAGGCTGATGACCCGCACCGCCGTGCCGCCGCTCGTTTCGGCAGCCACCAGGCGCGTATAGCTGGCTAAAACGATTCCCGAAGTACCGGCTTTGTCTTTACCCTTGCCCTTGCCGCCACCTTCTTGCTCATCATCGGCCTCGTAGCCGTTATCAAACTTGACGCCCGCCGCGCCGGTTGTGGGGTCATAATCCGTCCACGACCAGGGTTCGCTCCACTGGATGATATGCGCGGCGACACCTTTCGGCAGGCCGAGAATCCAATGGCTGATCGAAGGTTTCGAGCCGGAGGTAACGGTGAACGCGACGGTTGTCCGGTTCGTAACCGGGTCGTAAACCGCTGCCGACGCTTCGATACGATGGTTGTGCATCTCGGCGGTCGTGGTCGTGGTTTCGCTGGTTTTGCAGTAGCTTTCCAGGCCGTTGAGCGTCTTTAGAAAAGACGTATTCAGAAAACCCACGATAATAGCAGCGCCGATCATGACAGCAACAGCTGCCGGTAGAGTCGGCCAGTATTCAACCAGGGCCTGGCCGCGCTGTAGACGTTTCCAGGTTGGCTCTTTGGTTTTTGCGTTCATCCGGTTATCCTTTCTATGCATCGGGATACAGAGATTCATTGATGATGAAATAATTCCGACCAAAGCGTTAATGCTTTGTGTATGTTTTATACCGTTCGGATAGTGTTAAGGTCGCAAAATATCTCCTGAAGAACGTAAATAATTGTGATATTTAAGCATCTTTTTACAAAATTTATGCAAGATCGAGGATACTGCCGATGACTCGCGCGCTTTTATCCGGTGGGCGGCGCTCGGTTTGGCCGGTTCGTCTGGTTCTGGCGGCGCTGCTGGCTTTTGGGTCGGAAGTGCTGCTGTGGACGAATCCGCCGGGGCGAAGCCTGCTCGAACTGCCCCTGCTGGTGGCGGGGTATCTGGCGGTCGGCACGCTGCTGCTGGACCTGATCGCCCGCTACCGGGTGCGTGGCCTGTTCGGCGCGCTGCTGCTGGCCGGTGTTTACGGCCTGTGCGCCGGGCTGGTTATCAATCCCGAAACGATGTTAAACGACCTGCCCCGTGCGCTGGTCACACGGGTGATGGGCGCGCACGCTCTGCTCGGCCTGGAGATGATCGGGCTGCTGCTGGCGCTGACCGGGGAGGGGATGCGCCCGCGCCGCCTGCTGCTGGCCGGCGGCCTGGTGGTGGGCGCGGCCTGGGGCATCTGGGTACGCTGGTTTCCGGTGGACGCCGGTTATGCCGAAGTTTCCCTGCCGGGGGCGCTGGCCGCCGCCGGGGCCGGCGTGGGATTGATTGCGGCGCTGCTGGTTTATGCCGCCCCCCGCGCGGCGGGCCTCATCCCGGATGATCTGCGTTTGTCGCGCCGAGGATGGGGGGTGCTGGCGCTGGCGCTGCTGGCGCTGTTCGGGCTGCGCCTGTTTCAGGGCGTCATTCCGCCCCCGGCGCTGCTGGCGGTGCTGCCGCTGCTGGTTTTATGTCTGGCGATTCTATGGTTTCGCGGGCGCACCAGGGGGGAAACGCTGCTGGACGGCCACCTGCCGCCCACGCCGCGCTGGCGCGACTTTTTTACCGCGCTGGCAGCCTTCGGCGCGGCGGCGATTCTGGCCTATAACCTGCCGGCGTTTGAGATCGAGGCGTTTAATCCCTTCACGCTCATCGGCGTCGGTTTCACCGCTTATGGGCTGGCCTGGCTGCCGACGGTTTCGCTGGTGCTGGGGGCGCAGGCGTATCTACGGCAGATTCAGCGGGCGCGGCAGTTCTAGCGGCGCGGGGCGGCCCAACGTGGCCGCCCCTACAACATTCAACCCATCAGCGCCGGTTTCGCGCTAACAACTGCCCTTATCCAGCGTGTATTCCAGTTCGGCGCGGTTGTTGCCCTCATTGGTTTCGGGAATCTGGTTGGCCGGGTCTATGATAACCACGATTTTATGGCGCTCGTTAAAGTAAGTGCTGACCGTGATCGGAATCGCGCCGGAGCTAACCGTCTGCCCCGGCTGAATCGTGCCGAACGCGCCGGAGGTAGCCTGCTGCTGCGTGCCATCGCGCACGGCGATGTCCTGGATGGAGATTGAACCGCCATTAACCGGCCCCGTGCCGAAGTTCGCCACATCCACAAATACATTAAAGGTCTGGTTGCACTTCGGCGCGGCTGGCTCCAGCCGGATGCTGCCCGCCACCAGGTCAATATTGGTGTTCGGCGTGGGCGTCACCGGCACGGGCGTCGGCGTCAGGGTGGGCGTGGGCGGGCCGGGGTCAATGGGGATGAGCGAAGCATCGCCGGAGACGGTCAAAAGCTGGCCGAACACCCAGCCTTCGGCGTTGTAATAACGCACTTTGTACCAGCTTCCATCCGGCGTCCGCCCCAGGATGTCGGTGGTCTGGTTGGCGGCGAAGCTGCCGATCGGCGGGTTAAAAAGCGTGCTTGGGCCGCTGCGGACGTTCACGCCCTGGTTAAAGCTGGCAACCGGCTTGCTGGGCGTGGGCGTGTTGGTGGGCGGCGGCGGCTCGGTAGGCGGCGGATTGGTGGGCGCGGCGGTAGGCTGCGCCTGCGCGCCGGGCGGCGGTTCGTTGCTGACACTGGGCGGGGCAGCAGTGGTCGGTGTGGGGGAAGGCGAGCTGCTGATGCCGACCACGCTGATATTCACGGTGGCCGGGGCGCTGCTCGATCCATCATCGCGGAAGGCCGTCACGCTGATCGCGTGCTGACCCACACCGGCAGCCGGCCAGGAATGAGACACGGTAAAAGCGGGGGCGCCTGCCGCGTTGGGGTTGGCGATGGGCGCGACAATCGTGCCGTCCACGACGATTTCCACGCGGCTGATGTCTTGCCCGGCATTGCTGATCTGCGCCTGAATATTGACGGCCACACCCTCCAGATAGGTGGCGTTCGGCAGGGGCGCGGCCAGCCGCACGACCGGCGGGCCGCTGATGGTGGTGGTCTGGCCGCCGGGCAGGCCGGAAGCCAGCAGATTGCAGGCCGACAGCGACAGCGCCAGTCCGCAGGCCAGCGCCGCGCGCCAAACGCTTTTCCACATAACCACATACTCCTGTACATGACGATTCTTGAAAAAGTGAATTTAACGCAAGTGCGCCGTTTGTGCGAACTTCGGCGGCCAAACGCCGGATGAGCGGCGGTGAAGGGGCAGGTTCGCCTGCCCCTGGAAGATGTTAGCGCGGAAGCGGGCGGCGCGGCGTAATCCAGTAGTTGACCGGGCCGCCTTCGGCGAACCAGCCGGCCACGTCCGGGCGCGAGAGGATGCGAATCGGCCACCAGTTCAGGCCGTCGGCGCAGATCGGTTCGCCAATGATCTCAAAGCCGATGCCGTCAATCAGCGTGGCGACGATTTCGGCGTTCAGCCCCGGCGCGACGCGCAGATTTTTAGGTGACTCGTTCGGCTGGTAATCTACATAGGCGTTCATGCCCACCGGCAGCGGCAGCGGCGGCGCGCAGACCGGCGTCGGCACGAAACCCTGCGGCTCCAGGTACAGGTCGCCCGCGCCGCGTTCGCCTTCGGCCACCCAGCCGGTATAGAGGATGTTCAGCACCACCACCTGCACGCGCCACCAGTTATACCCCTCGCCGCAGACCGGCCCTTCCAGGATGTCCACGACCGTCCCGGCGGGCGCGACCGTCAGCACCAGGCCAGCCAGCGCCGGCGCGGCGCGCACCCGCAGCCCGTAGAGCAGTTCGACGCGCGTCCCCAGCGCGAAACCGAGCGGGCTGCTGCATGTGGGTGTTCCGGCGGGCGCGGCAAAACCGTAAATCCAGTAGCGCCCCGGATGGCCTTCGGCGATCCAGCCGCCGTTGCCCGGCCCGTCCACGCGCCACCAGTTGTAAATGCCGTCGCAAACCGGGCCTTCCAGCACGCGCACGGTCACATTTTCCGTATAATAATTCACCTGGGCGCTGGAGGCGCTCGGCGCGGCGCGCACGTTAACCCCGCCGCGCACGTAGGCCACCCCGCCGATGTTCAGCGGCAGCGGCGGCGGGCAGCCCGGCGTAGTAGTCGGGCCGACCGTCGGCAGCGGGTTGCCCAGCACCAGCGGCGTCAGCGACGGCGTAAAGGTAAACGTGGGCGTAGCTGTCGGCAGCGGCGTGATGGTCGGAATCAGCGTTAATGAAGGGGTGAAGGTGGGTGTAGGCGTGTTCGTCGCGGCCTGCGCCAGCGCCGGGCGCGGCGCGGCGGAATCGGCCAGCGCCTTCGCCAGCAGAACCAAAATCAGGATGAACGCGAGAGTCAGGCGTTTCGGCATACAACACCTCCTGCGCCTAATTGTATGCCACGCCGGGGCGCTTCGCTAATCGGCCAATCGTCCCGGCGCTTTACCGCCGGCGGCCTTTGCGTTAAAGTCGGTCTGTTCCCCAACCAGGAGGTTATGCGCGTGGGCAAAATCCTTACCCTACAGGCGGCACTCATTGAACGGGCGCGGCTGCGCGCCGCCGGGCAAAGGCTGGTGTTCACCAACGGGCATTTCGATCTGCTGCATGTCGGCCACCTGGATTATCTGGAGAAGGCGCGGGCGCTGGGGGACGCGCTGTTCGTCGGCCTCAACGGGGACGCCGGCACGACCCGCCTCAAGGGCGCAGGCAGGCCGCTTGTCCCGGCGAACGAACGGGCGCGGCTGCTGGCGGCGCTCGAACCCGTGTCGGCGGTCATCGTTTTCGAGGAAGATACGGCAGATGCGCTGATTCGCGCGCTCCAGCCGGACATTTACGTAAAGGGTGGCGACTACGCCGACAAGCCGCTGCCGGAGCGCCCGACCGTCGAGGCCTATGGCGGGCGCGTGGCGCTGATTGACTACCTGCCCGGCCACAGCACTTCCGCGCTGATCGCCAGAATAAAAGCCCTTTAACTTCTGCCGAATGCCGTTTGACAGTCGCCGCGCGGCGGCTGCCTTTTATTGGACTCTTGTCATAAAACTGAACACGACGTACAATAATAACCGCTATGCACAATACAAGTCGCCGGGTTTATATTTTGTTTCCGAGGAAAATCCGCGCATGAGCAGTTCAGACACCAACCGCCAGGAGCGGCGGCGGCAGGCCACGCGCCGCAGGCTGCTGGAAGCCGCCCGCCGGCAGATCGCCGCGCGCGGTTATGCGGCCACCGGCATCCTCGACATCACCGAGGCTGCCGACCTGAGCAAAGGCACGTTTTACCTGTATTTCAACGATAAGGACGATCTGGTACGCGCCCTGATCCGCGAAGGTTTCGAGGATTTGATGGCCGGGCGAGACTGGCCGCTGACCGGGGAAGGCAGCGCCATCAACGTCATCGAGACGCTGCGGACGGTTTTTCGTTACGCCGCCGCCAACCGCGATCTGTTTCGTATCATGCTCGGCAAGGAAGCGCCGCCCGACCTGAGCCTGATGGCGATCAATTATTTCGCCGGGGCGATTGAGGATATTGTCACGACCGACCCGCCCGCCGCCGACTACCCGCCGTATCTGCCGGCGGCGCTGGCACAGTTCATCGCCGGGGCGTGCGTGCGGCTGGCGCTGTGGTGGCTGGAAGACGATCACGGCCTGTCGCCGGACGACATCAGCCAATTGGTGTTCCGGCTGCTGAACCAGGGCGTGTTTGGCTTTCTCGCGTCGGGCTACGACCCGTCAAAACAGTCAGAAGGGACTGCGTAAAACATGGAATCGATCTTCGAGAAAATTGGGCAGTTCGCCGTCCGCTGCCGCTGGCCGGTGATTATCGGCTGGGTGGTGCTGGCGGCGGTCATCACGCTGACAGCGCCGTCCATTGAAGAAGCCACCACCAGCGACGTAGGCGATCTGCTGCCGGTAGACGCGCCCTTCGCCCGTGCCGAGGCCGTCCTCCGGCAGACATTCCCCGATCTGGACGCGGCGGGCAGCGCCGTCATCGTGCTGGAAACGCAGGGGCAGTCTATCCGCGAGGCCGCGACCTGGGATTACCTCACAGAACTGACCGGCTGGCTGCAAAGCGACGTACTGGCGGACAACATGCTGGAAGTGCTGTCGCCTGCCGGCGGCACACCGCTGCTGTCCGACGCGCTGGTATCGTCCGACAACGAGCTGGCGCTGATTAACCTGCGCTTTAAGGCCGACCCGCAGAACGCGGCGACCGTCGAAACGCTGCGCCAGATTCGCCAGTATCTTGCAGAGAACACGCCCGATGGCGTTCAGCCCTATCTCACCGGCGCGGGGCCGATCATTACCGGCTATGTGGAAGCGACGATGGAAAGCATTGACCGCACAACGGTGGCGACGGTGCTGCTGGTGGCGCTGATTCTGATAGGGGTGTATCGCTCGCCGGTCAGCCCATTTGTGCCGCTGATAACGGTCGGCGTGGCGTATCTCATCAGCCGGGGACTGGTGGCCTGGATCGGCGCGAACCTGATGACCATCTCATCGTATGCCAACGCCATGATGATCGTGATTATCTTCGGCGCCGGCACCGACTACTGTCTGTTCCTCATCAGCCGGTTTGGCGAGGAACTGGAAGCCAGCCGCCCATCCCCCCAGAACGACCGGGGCGGGGTGAAAAACACCGTCCAGCGGGTGGGCGAAGTGCTGACCAGCAGCGCGAGTACGGTGGTGGTGGGCTTTGTGGTGATGGCCTTCGCCGAAATGGGGCTGTTCCGCACCACCGGCCCGGCGCTGGCACTGGGGGTTATCGTGGTGCTGCTGGCCGGGCTGACACTCACCCCGGCGCTGCTGGCGGTGATGGGGCGGCGCGCCTTCTGGCCGCGCAAACATTTTGGCCGCGCGCCCAGCCGGTATTACAACTGGCTGTCGAACATCATCACCCGCTATCCTATCCCGACTATCATCGTGATTATCCTGGCGCTGGGGCCGCTGGCGCTGTACGCCACCGAACAGCCGATCACCTATAATTTCCTGGCCGATTTACCGGCAGACAACGAGGCCAACATCGGTTTGAGCGCGCTGGAACGCCACCTGGGCGGCGGCCAGATGCAGCCCGTTAACGCCGTCATCAGCAGCCTGAACCCGGATACCGCCCTGGCGGACATCGCGGACTGGACGGCGCGCCTGCGCGCGGTGAAGGGTGTGGCCGACGTTCGCAGCCTGTCCGACCCGCTGGGCGGCATCAACACGCAGTTGACCAATATCACCCGCATCAGCCACCAGCTTACCCTGGCGTCGGACGCGCTCAACACCATCACCGAGTCCGGCCTGCCAGCGGATGCGTTTACGGCGGAAAACATCCAGCTTGCCACCGGCGTCCTGCCGCTGGTGCGGGACTATCTCGACCAACTTCCGGCAGTTTACCCGCAGTTGGCTGATGATGCCGACCTGACGGCCCTCCGCGCCGGGCTGAACCGCCTGCCGATGGCCGCCTTAAGCGGCGGGCTGGCCGATCTGCTGCCGTCATTGGCGGAACATTTAAACGGGCTGGCGCAGACCGTCAGCACGTTTGAGCCGGCCTACTATCTGCCGGATGCGCTGCCCGATAATCTGGTCGAAGCGTTGGGCAGTGATGTTCTCGCCACCCTGACGGCCCGCTACCTGACCGCCGACCGGACAGCCGCCCAGTTTGAAATCATCCTCGAAGGCAACCCGTTCGGCGACGAAGCGATGAACACCATCGTCACACTGCGCCAGTTGATCCCCAACGGTGAGGAAGCGCTCAACGGTTATCCGGTGAAAAACACCGACCTGCGGGATACCATGCAGCGCGATACCATGCGGACGGTTGCCCTCGTTACCATCGGCATTTTTATCGTGCTGGTGCTGCTGCTGCGCGCGCTGGTCGCGCCCGTGTATATGATCGCCGGGATTTTGCTCGGTTACGGCGCGGCGATGGGCATCATGCGGATTGCGTCCACACTTGTTTTTGGAACGGGGATGCTGACATGGTGGGCGCCGTTTTTTATGTTCGTCATCCTGGTGGCGCTGGGCATTGACTATAACATCTTCCTGATGGGGCGCGTGCGCGAGGAAGCTGCGTCGTTCGGCACGCGGGAAGGCGTTCATAGGGCGGTGGCCGCTGTCGGCAGCATCATTGCTTCGGCGGGCATCATCATGGCCGGCACGTTTTCGGCGCTGATGAACAGCACCATTCTGGGCCTGGTGCAGTTGGGTTTTGCCGTCGCGGTGGGCGTGCTGCTGGATGTGTTTATCATTCGCGCGGCGCTCGTCCCGGCGATTGCGGTGCTGCTGGGGCGCTGGAGCTGGTGGCCGGGGCGCCTGCACGCCGCCGAAACCCCGGCCAGCGGCGGCCTGCCGGCGCGCGCCCACGCGCGGGAATAGTCCGGCGCGAACGTTTTTGCTACAATTCAGTTGAATACACCGGGGGCGGGTCCCAGACCCGCCTCTACTATAGGGCAGGGAGCAAAAACGATGGCGGTGGTTTTGTTAGACGGACTGAACGAACAGCAGCGCGAGGCGGTCACGGCGGTCGAAGGGCCGGTGCTGGTGCTGGCCGGGCCGGGCAGCGGCAAAACCCGCGTGCTGACCCACCGCATCGCCTACCTCATCCGCGAGATCGGCGTTTACCCCGGCGGCATCGTGGCCGTCACCTTCACCAACAAGGCCGCCGGCGAAATGCGCGCCCGCGTCGAAGGGCTGCTCGGCGGGCGTTTGAGCGGCCTGCAAATCGGCACTTTTCACGCCATTTGCGCCCGGCTGCTGCGGCGCGAGGCGCAGTTTACCCACCACCGCGCCGATTATCTGATTTACGATACCGACGACCAGGTTGCGCTCATCACCCAGACGCTTAATGAGCTTAACCTCGATACTAAAAAATACCGCCCGCGCCAGATACTCGACCGCATCTCCGGCGCGAAAAACGAACTCATCCCGCCGGAGCAGTACCAGGCGACCGGCTACATGGGTGAAATCGTGCGGCGCGCCTACGAACGTTACCAGGAACTGCTGGTCGCCAGCAACGCCCGCGACTTCGACGACCTGCTGATGGACACGGCCATCCTGATGCGGGAAAACGACGAGGTGCGCGAGAAATACCAGCGGTTTTTTGAATACCTGCTGGTGGACGAGTTCCAGGATACCAACATGGCACAGTACGAACTGGTCAAAATCCTGGCGAAACCACAGGACAACGTGTTTGTCGTCGGCGACGAAGACCAGGCCATTTACGGCTTCCGGGGCGCGGACTACCGCAATGTGCTTCAGTTCCGGCGGGATTTTCCTCATGCGAAGGTGATTTTACTGGAACAGAACTACCGCTCCACCCAGATCGTGCTGGACGCAGCGCGCGCCGTGATTGACAAAAACAGCCACCGCACCCCTAAAGCCCTGTTTACCGACCAGATCGGCGGCACGCCGGTATCGGTGTTCGAGGCTTACAGCGAGGCCGACGAGGCCGAATATATCATCGAGCGCCTGACCGAGCTGCGGAAAAAAGAGCGCCTGGAGTACCGCGATTTCGCCGTCATGTACCGCACCAATGCCCAATCCCGCGCCCTGGAAGAAGCCTTCGTGCGGAACAACGTGCCGTACCGGCTGGTCGGCGGGGTGGGTTTTTACAAACGGCGCGAAGTCCGCGACCTGCTGGCTTACCTGCGGCTGGTCAACAACCCGGACGACGCTGTGAGTTTCAGCCGCATCGTCAACGTGCCGAAGCGCGGCATCGGCAAAAAGACGGTCGAGGATTTTCAGCGGTGGGCGCTCAAACAGCGGTACAGCACCGGGCAGGCATTGGAGGCGCTGGCGAAGGGTGAAGTTTGCCCGCTGAACGCCGGCGCGGTCAAAAAGCTGGCCGACTTCTACGCCCTGCTGGTGGAGTGGCAAACGCTGGCATCGGCGGGCAATCTGGCGGCGCTGGCCGAGGACATCATCGTCAAAATCGGCTACATGCTGCACCTGCACGAAATCAGCGACCGCCCGGAAGAAGCCATCGAGCGGCAGGAGAATATCAACGAACTGCTGGCGCTGCTGGCAAAAGAGCCGGAAAAACCGCTGGGCGAGTTCCTGGAAGACGTTTCGCTGGTGGCCGATGTGGATACCCTGGCGACCGATGAAAACACCGCCACCCTGCTGACGCTGCACGCGGCAAAGGGGCTGGAATTTCCGGTGGTGTTCATCACCGGGCTGGAGGATGGCCTCCTGCCGCATCTGCGCTCGATGGATGAGCCGGAAGATATGGCCGAAGAACGGCGTCTGCTGTACGTCGGCCTCACCCGCGCCAAGACCCATCTGTTCCTGACCTACGCCTTCCGCCGCATGACCTACGGCGACAGCAGCCCCGGCATCGCCTCGCGCTTTCTGGCAGACATCCCGGCGCGTTTATTGCAGGGCGCTTCGGCGGGACTCAGCAGCCGGCGCGATTACCAGACCTACCAGGAAACCATCCGCTGGCAGGATGAAACCGCCTGGGATGACGAAACTTCCCCGGAAGCAGACGAGGCGCGCGCGCGCATTCGCGGGCAGATTCAGCGGTTTTCGACCCGACCACCGCTGCGTTTTATCGCCGGGCTGCGGGTGTATCACAACCGTTTCGGGGAAGGCGTGGTCATCGAAAGCCGCCCGATTGGGGGCGACGAAGAAGTGACGGTGAGTTTTAAGGCGCACGGCATCAAACGGCTCACCGGCAGTTTTCTGGCGATTCTGGAGGAGTGAGGCCGTTCGCCCGCGCCCCGGTTCATTCTCCCGAACGAATATCGTTCAATTTTTCGCGCAGATACGTTATCTCCCGAAAAGTGGCCGTACAGCCTTCGCCGGTCGGGGACTGCGCCAGGAAGCCGATTTCTGCCTCCGGCGAATCGCCCAGCGTGAAATAACGAATAAGATTCCAGCGCGCGCCGTCCGGGGAATAATGGAAGGCATACGCCCGGTCGAGCCTGGCAACCCGCAGGTAAGCCGAATGGCCGTCCACCACGAGCGAGTTGCAGTCGTCGGAAACGCCCCTGGTGACGACCGAAACCACCATCACCTGTCCCTGGGGCGACAGTTCCAGACACAGTTTGGCCCATACCTGGCCGGATTGGTAAACCGTCAGAACGCCCGCGTCGTAGGTCGCGGCATGATCCGCCGAAACCCGCGCTTTAAATATACACGGTTCATGAACGCGCATCAGCAGCGCCGGCGCATTGTCGATGGCCGTGCCTTTGTCGGGGTCAATGAACCAGTCAGTTAAGCGACCGGCGGTGATGGTCAGCGCGCCGTCGGCGGTCAGCTCCCAGCGGCGCGGCTCGCCCTGCCAGCGCAGCGGGTCGGGAAACGCCGGAATGGAGACAGGATTGTGTTGGGTCATCGTTTTCCCCTCATGGTTTTTTCGACGTTATGCAGCGGCCAACCCGGACGCCGATGACGCCGGCGTTAGTGCATCATTCCGCGCGCCCATCACCGCCATAAGGCGGTATTCAGGGCCGTGTTTCATTACTTTATCAAAGGGGGTACGGGGAGCGCAAGAGAGTTGGATGGGCGCACCAGGATTCGAACCTGGAACCTAACAGTTATGAGCCGTCTGCTCTGCCGTTGAGCTATGCGCCCGTAAAAACGAGAGCGGGTAACGGGGTTCGAACCCGTGCCAGGACCTTGGAAGGGTCATGTGCTACCACTACACCATACCCGCATTTTGAATGATTATATCACAGGTATAAAGGTCGGGGTGCCCGGACTTGAACCGGGGACCTCATCGTCCCAAACGATGCGCGCTGCCAACTGCGCCACACCCCGCTAATGCTCTGATTGTACCATCGCGCGGTCACAAAGTCTATCCGCTTTTGGGCGGCTTCATAAGCTTTATTCGTCCCCAAAAAGCGACAGCCACTCATCCACTTCGGCGTCGGAAAGCTGCACGTCGGCGGCTTCCCCGGCGTCCACTTTCGGGCGCGGTGGGTTCGTCAGCAGGTCGGCAAACTCGGTGGAGGTGAGGACTCCCATGCGGCGTTTGCGGGCGGTTTCGCGCACTTCTTCGTCCGAGGACACGATCATCCAGCCGGTCGGGTCAGGGATTTTACGGATGCGTTCGATCATCACCCGGTCGGCGGTGGAGCGCATCGAGGCGAAAACCACCTGGACGGCGCGCGTGGACATACGCGACGAGCCGCCGGGCAGGCCGTGATCGAAAATCACCACACACTGCTTGCCGGTTCGGGCGGCGAAACCGATCAGTTTTTGCACCAGCAGGGCTTCATCGTTGGGGTCATCGAGCGAAATATCGGAGAGCTGACCGATGAGGTTATGACCATCAATCATATACGGCATAACAACTGTCCTGCGACCCGTTCACGATTACACTATAACATAGACCGGAGTCAGTTCCTACCGCTTACGGCGGCTGACAGCCGGTTTTTAGCGAAATCTAATAATGGCGGCAAAATGATGAACGACTCGAAACGCGGAATCGGGACAATCGCGGCAGTCCTGGTCGGGCTGACCGTCGTGCTGATGGGATACTACTGGGTGCATAAACCGCTGGATCTGGCGCTGGCGGCGGCGTTGGGTGGGGCGGCGCTGGACATTGGGGCGGTTGCGCTGGTGGTGATCGCAGCGGGCGGCCTGGGGCGGCGGGTGTTGGCGCGGGTGGCGCCGGGCGCGGGGGGGGCATTGGCGGAACACATCGCCGTAGAGGCATTAATCGGCCTGGGCGCGCTGGCCTGGGGCGCGCTGGCGTTGGGATTAGCCGGCGTTTTCACCCCGGCGGCCTTGTGGCTGGCGCTGGCGGCGGCGGGCATCTGGTCGGCGCGAGGTCTGGCCGGATGGTTGGGCGATCTGCGGTCGGCAACGCGGCGGGCAGTTTCCCCCGGCTCGCCCTGGGCGCGGCTGCTGGCGATTTTCTGCGGGGTGCTGCTGGCGCTGGCGCTGGTGAACGCCCTGGCGCCACCCTTCGCCTACGACGCGATAAATTATCATCTGGTCGGCCCGCAGCGGTATCTGACCGAGGGGCGCATCCAGGCATACCCGGATAATT
>QUBZ01000080.1 GCA_014338005.1 Chloroflexota bacterium
TCCTTTGTGCTGCTTGCGGACACACGGCTCACGCCGATGTCAACGCTGCTCTGAACATTGCTTGTTGGGCGTCAGTCAATGCGCCTATTGTCTCGGAGGTCGTCGCTGAACAACGCAGACCCAACAATGCTGCGACGGTCGCGCCAGGGACAAGCCAGCCGCTTTAGCCGCTGGTCATTGACTGGCTTCAGGAATAGAGAAAGTTTCAACACGCCGATCCTGAGGCGGACTGCGCGTTTCGTAGAACAGGTCGGCCTGAAGCGTATATTGCCCGGCAGGGTCATCCACACTGCGGATATGCAGGGTAAATTCCATGTTGTAGTGCATGGTTTCGATAATGTTGAGTTCGCTGACGATACGCTGCTGCTCATCACGGGCAATTAGCAGCAGGTTTGGGCGCTCCTGAAAAGGGGTCACTTTGATGTGGATATGAACGCGGAAACGGTCACGATAAGGCGTGACGGTGATTTCTTCGATGCGAATCTGATCTCTGGGTTGGAGCGGTCGGTCACTGGGGAAAATAGGAATTTCCATGAACGGGTCTGCCTCGACGGCGCTTAAAGGCCGGATTGTAACGCTTCCAGCGTCTTTAACGCCAGATCGAACTGAGTGGCAGGAACAAGAAGATGGTCGCGGGAATAGGCGGCATAAACGAGAATCGGGACACCGGCAGCGGCCAATGCTTCCCCAATCGCCGCGAGGAAGCCGGTGAGTGATAAATCTAGAACCACATCCAGGGTGATGAGGCGGTAGTTTTTGGGGGCTGCGGCGTGGCCGGGCAGCCGTTTAATAAAATCGTCGGCGGCTGCGGCGGGGATGACGAGGCTGACTTCATCCCGGTCTATGACCAGCGCGCAAAATGGCTCGCCGATTTCAGCGACGATACCGGCAGCCGCCGTGATCGCCTTCGGCGGCAGTTTGAACAGCGTATACTCTATGCCGTCGGTGTAAAACCGTGCCTGTTTTAGAGCTTCCTGAGCGGTTTGAGCCATCGGGTCTGCGTCACTCGTCGAACTGATAGGTTGCTTCGGCATAATAACGGACGTTACGGTTTGATAATTTGGTCTGCACCCAGTGGAAAAGCTGGGCGTTTTTATCCTCCAGCGAGACTCCGGCATCACGCAGCCAGTCCAGCGGATAGTTCACCCGCAGCGCGCGCCCGTGAATGATGTGCCGGCTGATGCCGGGTGGTAAATAAGCCTTTTGATGGGCCGCCGCCAGGATGTCCGCAGGCTGGTAATCGGGAAAAACGACCAGCGCGATAGCATCGGGGTACAGGGGCCAGATGGCATCCAGGTCGGTAAGGGCGGTGCGGTGTAACACGGCCTTCTGCTGGTAGATGCTGACGATAGCGCGCAGAGCGGCATTGCGTTCGTGCAGGTCGTTGGCGGGGGCGCGCAGCGTGATAACCCGCCCATCCCTCAACCAGATATGGGCAATTGCATCCGGCTGCTGCCCCTCGACCAGACTGATAAGCGGAAGCTGGCCTAACTGGTCTAAAAATTCGGCGGTTTCCCATTTACAGACGATATGACGCCAGGTTTTGAGTTCGACGTAACCACTGTCGTATGAAGCGACCTGCACGAGAATATGAGCATAATTGAGATGAGAAAAGGCATAAAAACGATTAGCGCCGTCGAGAATGACGTAGTGATGCTCGTCCATCTGTGCAACAATGGGCGGATTGATAACAAACTGTTCCTGCCGGAGGCGCTCGATAAGGGGGTCGGAACGCTGTGAGTCGTGCTGTTCGTGCGGCTGGAGGCTTTCGGTCAGCACGATACGCAGGTCAGGGGGCGGCGCATCGTTTCGGGCAGATGACATGAGCTGGTATCCTATCCGGGCAGAATATAGCAGCAGTAGCTTATCACGAACCGGGACGTAAGGCAATGCGAACGGAGCCGGTGAAATCACAGCGCATAGATGAGATGAAAAGCGAGGGCATAAAAATGGGCGCGCGAGAACAGGGCGCAGATGCCGTCGAAGGGCGATGGCTGGTTATTCCAAGAACGTTATGTTTTGTGCAAAACGGCGACGACGTGCTGCTGATGAAACGCGCGCCGTTTAAGCGGGTTTTCCCCAATCGTTATAACGGGTTAGGTGGGCATATCGAACGCGACGAAGACCCGCTGAGCAGCGCCCGGCGCGAAATTCTGGAGGAAACCGGGCTGGCCGTTCGGGATGTGCGGCTGCGGGCGGTTTATAATATTGACGCGGGGGAACAAAGCGGCATCCTGCTGTTTGTGTTTACGGCGGCCAGCGACAGCCGCGACGTTAGGGCGAACAATGAAGGCACGCTGCATTGGATTCCCTGCCGGGACATCCTGAAGTACGATCTGGTTGAAGACCTGCCGATCATCCTGCCGCGTATTTTGATGATGAACCCGGACGATAAACCGCTGTTCGTGCATGTCAGCTATGATGAACGGGACGCCATTCAATTTCGGTTTGCCGGGGAGATGAGCGACTGATGACCGCGCAGGATGAAAGCCAGAGCGTCCCCGAAAATACGACGGCTGCGCCTCGGAGACGCCTCCATTCGCTCCGGCGGGCGGGCTGCCTGGCGGGGTTGGCGGTATGGTTCGTGATTCTGCTCACTCCCTGCGCCTTTTTTCTGCTGGCGACACAGGAGCAGATCACGATCACGCTGGGCGCAGCGCCGGAGCAGGCGTTACGGATATGGCTGATTAACGAGGTTAAAGAGCGCGGGGTAGGGATTTCGTGGGCGAGCGTGGCTGCCGAAAATGAAACCGACCTGTGCGTGCAGACCAATACGCGCTTTATCCTGTGGATGGGGAAGGCCGACAATGCGACCTTCTGCGCCTGTTATACACGGCAAAATATCGCCGATGCCTGGACGCCGGGACGCGCTTACGGCGGCGCTTGCGAACCCTGAGCGAACGGACTACCCTAAAAAGGTTGGTGCGGTTATTGTGGACTGCGAAGGGGCAGCTTAAAAATGGAATTTCTTCAAACCGCCGATCTGGGGGCGCTGCTGCTCATCAGCATTGTCCTGGTCGTTTTGTGTGTGGTAGGGCTACTGGTGTTTTTCGGCCTCCAGATTATCGGCACAACTTTTTTCGGCCTGATCGAAGTGGTGACGGGGGTCATCAGCGGCGGGCCGGCGGTGTGGTGTGGATGCCTGGTTTTGCTGGCTGTTTGCGGCCTGTGCGCCGGTGGGGCGCTGCTGGTAGCGACATGCAGCGCGAACCCGTCATCCATGAACTTCTGTTTGTTATTTTCGGGCGGTTGAAGATGAAAATTAAAACCGCCCGATTTTCCCGGACGGTTTTACGATTTTTGCTCAGGCAGGGCTGGGCGCCGCGCCCAGGGATTTTAAATCACCGCCGTCCTCTGCCGGCTCCTGATTTTCGGGCGAGGGTGATTTCGACAGCAGCGCCGGGGGCATCTGGAACTCGCTCGATTTTTTGGGGCGCTGTTCGCCCATAATCGCCAGCAGTTCTTCCGCTTCGATGGTTTCAACTTCCAACAGCCGGATGGCTACAGCATCGAGTTTGCTGCGGTTTTCTTTGAGAATGCGCTGCGCTTCGGCATAAGCCCAGGTGACGATGCCGCGCACCTCGGAGTCGATTTCCTGGGCGACGGCTTCGCTGTAGTCGCGCTGTTCGGAAATTTCTCGCCCCAGGAAGATCATTTCTTCTTTCTGGCCGAACATCATCGGGCCGAGCTTGTCGCTCATGCCGAAGCGCGTGACCATAGCGCGCGTCAGCCGCGTGACCTGCTCCAGGTCGCTGGCCGCGCCGGTGGTGATTTCGTCAAAGACGATTTCTTCGGCAGCCCGGCCCGCCAGGGCGGTGATGATCTGGTCTTTGATGCGCGAGCGCGACACATAATTGATGTCTTCATCCGGCAGGAACAGGGTCGAACCGCCGCTCATGCCGCGCGGGATAATGGTCACTTTACGAACGGGGTCGCTGTGGGGCAGCAGACAGCCGACGATGGCATGGCCGGCCTCGTGATAGGCGGTGATGCACTGTTCCTGTTTGTTGATGACGCGGCTTTTGCGCTCCGGGCCAAGCAGGATACGTTCGATGGCTTCCTGGAAATCGCTTTTGGAGATGGTCTTTTTGTTTTTGCGCGCGGCCAGGATGGCGGCTTCGTTGACCATATTTTCGATGTCCGCGCCGACGAAACCGGGTGTAGCTTTCGCCAGCGTTTTAAGGTCTACGTCGGAGGCCATCGGCTTGCCGCGCACATGCACCTTGATGATGGCTTCGCGTCCCTTGACATCAGGACGATCCAGCACCACGCGCCGGTCAAAACGACCGGGGCGCAGCAGGGCGGGGTCGAGGATGTCCGGGCGGTTGGTGGCCGCCACGACGATGACGTTGGTATCGGTATCAAAACCGTCCATTTCGACCAGAATCTGGTTGAGCGTCTGCTCGCG
This sequence comes from Chloroflexota bacterium, assembly GCA_014338005.1. Lineage (GTDB taxonomy): Bacteria > Chloroflexota > Anaerolineae > Aggregatilineales > Phototrophicaceae > CFX2. The sequence goes on from QUBZ01000080.1 coordinate 4,409, forward strand.
TTCATCGTGGCTTCCGCCCAGGCCGGCGCCGCGCTGGCGGCCAACGGCGTCAATCTCGTCAATGAAGATGATGCAAGGGCTGTGGCGTTTGGCCTGGCTGAACAGGTCACGCACGCGGGACGCGCCCACGCCGACGAACATTTCCACGAATTCTGAGCCGGAGATGCTGAAAAACGGCACCCCGGCTTCGCCCGCGACGGCTTTTGCCAGCAGCGTTTTGCCCGTTCCGGGGCTGCCAACCAGCAGCACGCCTTTGGGGATGCGCGCGCCGAGCTGGATGAACTTCTCCGGTTCTTTTAAGAACTCGACCACTTCGGCCAGTTCGGCTTTGGCTTCGTCGGCGCCGGCCACGTCTTCAAATGTCACGCTGGGCTGGTCACCGCTGAACATGCGCGCCCGGCTTTTACCAAAAGCCATCGCCTGATTGTTGCTGCCCTGGGCCTGGCGCAGCATAAAAAAGATCAACCCGCCGATCAGCAAAATCGGCAGCAGCCCCGTTAAAACGCTAAAACCGACCGCCGGCCAGTTGCTCGGCTGCTGAAAATCCCAGACGATCGCCTCGATTTGCTGCGGCGTGACGCCGAATTGCAGCAGTTGTTCCTGGGCGGTGGACTCAGCGCCTTTGGACGTGGTAGCGGTAGAACGATCTCTGAAGGTGATAATCAGTTGATCGCCGACGACGCGAATGCCCGCAACATCATCACTTTGAATACGCCGCACCAGATCGGTAAATTTAATCGTGCCGGGTTCCTGGCTGCTGTTGCTGATGCCAAAAAAGATGACAACCAGCATCAGGCCGATGAATACATACAGTAGAAGATTTCGTGTTTTCGAATTGTTCACCCCGGGCCTCCGCTTTAATCCATCAATCCCCAACCGGGTGATTGTTTGACATGCACACATCCAGAAGTATTTTGCTTGTTCTACGATTGATTATACAATCAAGAGGTTTGATCGCACAGGATAGAAGTATTGTGATGCGTATTATCATCATCCTGAGAGGGTTATGAGTTCCGCGCAGCAGCTCAACGAACTTGTCCGGCGCGAATCCGGCTTTATACAGGACGTGCTGGCGGAAGTCAATCGAACGATTGTTGGGCAGGAGCGGCTTATTCACCGGCTGCTGGTCGCACTGCTCTGTAACGGCCATATTTTAATCGAGGGCGTTCCGGGGCTGGCGAAAACGCTGGCCGTCCGCACCCTGGCGGCGACCATCCAGGCGCGTTTCCAGCGGCTTCAGTTCACGCCAGACCTGCTGCCCGCCGATCTGATCGGCACGCAGATTTATAATCCCCGTACCGGCGAGTTCGCGCCGCGTATGGGGCCGATTTTCAGCAATCTTGTGCTGGCCGACGAGATCAACCGCGCTCCGGCTAAAGTTCAATCTGCGCTGCTGGAGGCGATGGAGGAGCGCCAGGTCACGCTTGGCGACCAGACCTACCCGCTGCACGATCCGTTTATGGTGTTGGCGACTCAAAACCCGATTGAACAGGCGGGTACATACCCGCTGCCAGAAGCGCAGCTTGATCGTTTTATGCTGAAGGTGGTGGTGGAATATCCGACGCGGGCGGAGGAGCGCGCGATTATGGAACGGATGGCGGTTGGGACGCCGCCCGCGCCGCAGCCGGTAGTTGAGCCGGAGACGATTCGCCGCGCGCGCGCAGCCGTGAACAAAATTTACGTGGATGAAAAAATCAAGGATTATGTGCTGAATATCATCTTTGCCACCCGCGACCCGGCTTCCAACGGCATGAAGGATTTGCGGCTGTTGATTGACCTGGGCGCTTCGCCGCGCGCGACTATTTTTTTGCTGCGGGCGGCCAAAGCGAACGCTTTTCTGCGCGGGCGGGGTTACGTGATACCTGATGATATAAAACAGATTGCGCCGGATGTGCTGCGGCATCGCATCCTGCTGACGTTCGAGGCGGAGGCCGAGGACATCACAACCGCGCATATCATCCAGCAAATATTGAGCCGGGTGGAAGTGCCGTGACGATCGCGCCGACGACACTGCGGAAAATCCGCCGGATTGAACTGCAAACCCGGCGGCTGGTGGATGACGTGTTCGCCGGGGCTTACCATGCTGTTTTTAAGGGGCGCGGTATCGAGTCTGACGCTGTGCGTCCCTATGAGCCGGGTGATGACGTGCGGGCGATTGATTGGAACGTGACGGCGCGGGCAGGCGAGCCGTTCGTCAAACAGTATGTGGAGGAACGCGAACTGACGGTGATGCTGGCGATGGATGCCAGCGCGTCCTGCCTGTTTGGAACGTCAAAACGCCAGAAGCGGGACGCAGCGGCAGAAATAGGGGCCGTGCTGGCCTACGCGGCGCTTCGTAATAACGATAAGGTTGGGCTGCTGCTGTTCAGCGACCGCGCTGAATTGTACGTGCCGCCGCATAAAGGGCGCAATCATATCCTGCGGCTGATCCGTGAGCTGCTGACGGCGCAGCCGGCGGGTCAAACAACCGACCTGGCGCTGGCACTCAGGACCGTCAGCCGCCTGCTTAAGCGGCAGGCGGTTGTGTTTCTGATTTCCGATTTCCTGACCGCCGATGAGTCCTACGCGCGGAACCTGACCCTGACGGCGCGCCAGCACGACATTATTGCCGTGATGCTGAACGACCCGCTGGAACAGCGGTGGCCGGGAGTGGGTATCGTCGGTTTACGAGATGCAGAAACCGGCGCGGTGGTCTGGGTGGATACGGGCCAGCCGGGATGGCGCGGCCATTTTGAAAAACAGGCACAGCAGCGCCGAGAGCGAACGCTTTCGATTTTAAACAATGCCGGGGTGGATCGAATTGAGATCGCTTCCGGCGGTGATGCTGCGGCGGCGCTGGTTTCGTTTTTTCAGCAGCGGGCGCGCCGTTTGGGACGATGATCGGGCGGTGGCTGGGGATTGTGGCCGCGTGCGCGTGGATGGGGGTCGCGCGCGCGCAGCCGCCGGTGACGGCGCGTTTTGAGGCCGCGCCCGGTTCGCCGCTGATCGGCGAGCCGGTGACTCTGACGCTGGTTGTCGAAGCGCCCGCCGAGGCGGACGTGACGCTGCCGCAGATCATGGCGGATTGGCCACCGTTTGAGGTGCGCGCCGCCGGCGAAGTTGAAAAAATCGTGAATGGTGGCCGAACGGTTTACCGCCAATCGTTCACCGTGATTCTTTGGATGCCGGGCGATTACCGGACGCCTGAAACTTTTGTGGAGTACCGTCTGCCGCCGGACAGCGAAAACCAGCGCGCGAGCGTTGAGCCGGCTTTTTTTACCGCCCCAAGCGTGATCGAACCGAATGATCTGCTTTTACGCCCGCTCAAACCTCTGGAAATACCGCCTTATATTTCGCCCTGGGCGATTCTGGCCGCCTGTGGAGCGGCGGTTGCCGGCGGGTTGAGCCTGGCGCGGCGGTTAAACAGGCGGCGCACGCGAAAGCCGTCCGGCGGGCCGCTGCCGGATGTTACCGGGCGGACACTGGACGAACTGCGGCGGGTTCGCGGTCTGGCGCTGCCGGCGGCGGAGTTTTACATTCGGGCGGGGGAGTGCCTGCGAGCTTATCTGAAAGACCGGTTTGGGGTCGCCGCGCATGAGATGACGACGGATGAACTGCTGGCGGCGCTGCAAAGCCGTTCGGCGCTGACGCCCCGGCAAAATCGGGAGCTGCGGCGTATTCTCGACCAGATTGATCTGGTGAAATTCGCCCGATTCCGCCCCGCTCCCGACTCCACACAGGGGTTGTTGCAGCGGGTTTCACGCTGGGTGGCCGGCGCTTCATCTGAGGACGGCACGCCGTGATAGAATTTCGGCTGGCGCACCCCTGGGTTTTACTGCTGCTGTTGGCGCCGGCGGGTTGGTGGCTGTTTTCGGCTGCAAGCGGCTGGCGCCCGGCCCCGCTCCTGATGCGATATTCTGATGTGCGGCTGCTGGATGGGCTGCCGGTAAGCCGGCGCGTCCGGTTTCGCCGCCTGCCGGATGCGCTGCGATTGATCGTCTGGATTCTGTTGGTGATCGGGCTGGCGCGCCCGCAGAGCGGACGGGCGCAGGAACTCATTCGCGGGCAGGGGGTGGACATCGTGCTGGCGCTGGATATTTCCGGCAGCATGGCGGCGCTGGATTTTTCGCCGCTGAACCGCCTGGAAGCGGCCAAATCGGTTATTGCGGATTTCATCAGGGGGCGCGCATTCGACCGCATCGGGCTGGTGGTTTTTGCCCAGGATGCTTTTCATCAAACGCCCCCCACACTGGATTACGAGGCATTACAGCGTTCGCTTGGCGATGTGCAGTTGGCGACCTCACTGGGGCTGTTTGATGGTACGGCCATCGGGATGGGAATCGCGTCGGCGGCGAACATGCTGCGGCAGAGCGCCGCCGCCAGCAAGGTTATCATCCTGCTGACCGATGGGGCCAATAACGCCGGGGGAATCGGGCCGGTTACGGCAGCGCAGGCGGTGGCCGCCCTGGGCATCCGCGTGTATACCATCGGCATGGGGACGACGGGGCTGGTGCTTGTCCCGGACGACACGGGCGGCACGCAGCTTGTCGAAAGCGACCTTGATGAAATCACCTTGCAGGTCATCGCCGACATTACGGGGGGGCTGTATTTTCGCGCCGGCGACCTGGTGGATTTGCAGCGCATTTATGACCAGATCAACGCGCTGGAACGCTCTGATATGGTGCGGCAGACTATCGTGCGCTGGCAGGAGCAGGCCGGCTGGCTGCTGTGGCCGGCGCTGATTTTGCTGGTGATCGAGCGGCTGCTGCGGTATACAGTTTTGCAGACTATTCCATGACATTTTTGAACCCGACCGTATTGCTGCTGTTTTTGCTGCTGCCGCCCCTGGTGGCGCTGTTGGTGTGGCGGGAACGCGCCCGGCAGAAAAACGCGCGCCGCTTGGCCGAGCCGGTTTTGCTTGAGCAGCTTCTTTCGCCGGTTCATACGCGGCGGCGGACGTGGGAGCTAATTTTGTGGCCGCTGGCGGCTGTTTCGTTGATTCTTGCGCTGGCGCGACCGGTGTGGGGCGAGGAGCCGTCCATCAGCGTTTCCCAGGGGTTGAGCCTGATGGTTGTCCTGGACGTGAGCAGCAGCATGAACGCCGCCGACATGCGGCCCAGCCGCCTGGAACGGGCGAAGCTGGATATACGCGGCCTGCTTTCCCAACTGGAGGGGTATGAGGTTGGTCTGGTGCTGTTTGCGGGCAGCGCCTTCGTGCAGTTTCCGCTGACGACCGATCTTTTGTCCGCCGAGGCGTTTCTCAACCGGGCGAGCAGTGCGGCGGTTTCGCGCCAGGGGACGGCGATTGAGGATGCGCTGCGCCTGGCGATAGAAGCCTTCGGCAGCCGCAGCCGCACACGGGTGATTTTGCTGGCGACCGATGGCGAAAATCATGTGGGCGACCCGCTGGCAGCAGCCGACGCGGCGAAGGCTGAGGACATCACCGTTCATGTCCTGGGTTATGGCGAAACTCGCGGCGAGCCGGTGCCGGTGCTGGATGCCGACGGGAACATTACGGGCTATAAAGCCGATGCGTCCGGCGATGTTATTTTATCGGCACTGGACGAGGATATTTTACAGGCTGTCGCCGACCGGACGGGGGGAATTTACCGGCGAGCAGGCGCCGGGGGAACAGCAATCTCGGTTTTATCAGATAGGATGCGGTCGGTAGAGGGCGGAAGCCTGGACAGTGCGGTTCGGAGCCAGGGCGTCGAGCGATTCGGAATTTTTGCGGCACTGGCGCTGCTGGCGCTTTCGGCAGAACTGCTGGTCGCCGCAGCGCAGGGCGGCGGTTTAAAAATTCAGCGTGTGCCGCTGCTGGCGCTGCTGTTGATGGGGCTGGCAGGGTGTGATGTGAATCCCGCCGAACGTATTAGCGCGGGGGGCGACCTGTATCAGAGGGGCGATTATCTGGGTGCGGTGGAGGCTTTCCAGTCAGCGCAGGCCGCCGCGCCCGATCGCCCAGAAGCCTATTATAATGCGGCCAGCGCGCTGGCGCGTTCCGGCCAGCTGCGGCGGGCGGTGGCTGCTCTGGAGCAGGCGATTGCTTTTGCGGATGATGAACTGGCGGCCAAAGCCTACTATAACCTGGGCAATGTCTATTTTGAGATGAGCCGGTTTGCCGAGGCGATCAGCGCCTATCAGGATGCGCTGCGGCTGAACCCCGAAGATCAGGACGCGCGTTATAACCTGGAACTGGCGCTGAGGCGCGCTGCCCCGCCGCCCGCCATGACGCCGACACCCGAAGCGCCAACTCCGCCGCCGGACGCGCCGCCCCCGACCGAAACGACACCTGCGCCAACATCACAGCCGGTCGGCACGCTGACAGTTGGGGATGCCGAACAGCTTCTCGATGCCATCCAGAGCAAGCAGCAAACCCTGGGTGAATATCTGCGGCGGTTGACTCCGCAGCCTCAGCAGGCTGAAAAGGATTGGTGAGAATGTGCCGGACTGCTGGATGGCTTCTCATAGTCATGATACTTGGATGTTGGACGCGACCAACTCAGGCACAAGTAGTTGAGGATGTTTTTATCGAAGCTCTGGTAGATAACCCCACGCCGTTCGTCGGACAGCAGATCACTTATATTGTGCGTTTTTACCGTTTGCAGGCGCTGTCGAACCTATCCTTTCCCTATACGCCGCCCGATTTTGAGGGCTTCTGGCGGATAAATATCGAACCTTTCCCCTTCACACAGATCGCGCAGCAAATTGAAGGGCGGCAGTATATCGTCAGTGAAATTCGCACCGCGCTTTACCCCGCTCGTCCCGGCGAAATTATCATTAATCCCGCGCAGATCGCGCTGCCGGAATCGGCCTTTCAGACCGGGCAGTGGTTAAGCGCCAATCTAACTGCCGTACAGGTACGACCGCTCCCTGACGGCGCGCCGGCGGGGTTTACAGGAGCAGTGGGGCAGCTTGAGATGTCCGCCACACTCGACCGGCAGACGGCGGCTGTTGGCGAGCCGGTTATCCTGCGGCTGTTTGTGAGCGGGACGGGCAATATCGAGCAGCTTCCACCGCCGGAACTGCCGGTTTTGGAGAACTGGCAGGCATTCCCAAATCCGGGGAACTACACGGCGCTTCAGCAGAATGGGCGAATCGTCGGCCAGCGCATGTATGAGTGGCTGCTCGTCGCCAACCAGCCAGGAACACAGACCTTACCTGCCGTGAATCTGGTTTACTTTGACCCGGACGGCCTGACTTACCGGACGGTCAGCACGACACCTGTTCAGATTGAAGTCTCTGTGGGAGAAGGCGCGCCAACAGAAGCCTCGCCGCCTGCTGAAAGCGCGGTCGAGGCAGATCACATCAAACCGCTCAAGACGATTTCATCACAGCCCATACGCGGCTCGGTTTACCCTGGTGCGGCTTTCTGGCTGCTGTGGCTGATACCACCACTTAGCGCGCTTGTAAGCGGTCTGTGGATGCTGCGGCAGCGCCGCCGCCAACGCAGCCGGGCTAAAATTCGCCAAATGGAAGCCTTAGTGCGCGCGCGCCGAGGCCTGCATAAAGCCGCGACGCTGCCGCCGGAAGGCGCCTGCCGCCAGGTTATGGCGGCCTTCCGGGGCTACTTCGGCGATAAATTTAATCTTTCGCTTCGACAGCGGCGGCTGGATGAGCTTCAGCAGATGATGGCGGTACGCCGCGTTCCCGTTCATGTCAGCGATCAGGTTATGCTGTGTCTGGAACAGGCGATGCAGGGGCTTTACGCGCCGGATGACGCGGTAGATGTTCGAGAGCTTGTTCTTCAGTCGGCAGCGGCCCTGGAACGGCTGGATGCCGCGTGGGAGACGGCATGATACGCCGGTTGCTCGCCTTTGTTCTGGTTTTCCTGGCCGGTTCCGTTCAGGCGCAGAACGCCACGGCTGCCGTCGAGCAGGCCGCCGCAGCTTGCGAGTCTGGCGATTATACAGAAGCCGTTCGCCTGTACGAAACGATGGTCAGCGGCGGTACAGCCGACGGAAACGTTTATTACAACCTGGGAAATGCCTATTACCGGAGCGGCGATCTGGGACGGGCGCTGCTGAACTATCTGCGCGCGCAGCTGTTTATCCCGCGCGACCCGGACTTAGACCATAATCTGCGGCTGGCGCGCGCCAGCCGTATAGATGTTCAGGGGGATGAGCGGGGCTGGGTTGAGGGTCTGGGAGTTTTAACATCCGGCGTCATCACTTTATCCGAATTGGGGTGGGGGACGCTGCTGGGCTGGTCAGCCGGATTCGGCCTGCTGGCGACCTGGATGCTGCGGCCTGAACGCCGCGCGGCGCTTCGCCTGCCTTTGATTATGGTGACAGCGGCAGCCTTGTTTGTTTTGATCCTGTTTGTAAGCCGGATGTGGATTTCCACTCATCGTGCAGCGGCGGTGGTCGTTGAGGGGCAGGCGCGCGTGATGAGCGGCCCTGGGGAACGGTATCTGGAGCTTTTCACGCTGCACGCAGCGGCAGAAGTGCGAATAGTTGAGTCCCGGAACGGCTGGATTCGATTTGCGCTGCCGGATGGCCGCCAGGGGTGGCTGCCACAGGAGAGCGTGGAAGCCGTTTATACAGAATAAAACAGGGACACAGCCGCGCCGTGTCCCCGTCGTCGGTGGTTATTTCAGCAGCGCCGGGATTTGTTCGGGGTTATCGGCCACCCGCACGCCGGCTTCCAACAGGGCTTCGATCTTCTCGGTGGCAGTTCCCTCGCCGCCTTCGATAATCGCACCGGCATGTCCCATGCGCGTTCCGGGCGGGGCGCTCTTGCCGGCGATGAAAGCGGCCACCGGTTTGGTCATATTCGCTTTGATAAATTCGGCGGCGTCTACTTCGGCGCGCCCGCCGATTTCGCCGATGAGGACGACTTTTTCCGTCTCCGGGTCTTCCTCGAACATCTGAAGGGCTTCGACAAAATTTGTGCCGATGATGGGGTCGCCGCCGATACCGACGCAGGTGGTCTGCCCCATACCGGCCTGAGTGAGGGCATAGACAACTTCGTAAGTGAGCGTGCCGCTTTTGGAGACGACGCCGACGTTACCGGGCGTGCCGATATAACCGGGCATGATGCCGATTTTGGCGATGCCCGGCGCCAGCAGGCCGGGGCAGTTCGGGCCGACCAGCCGGCTGTTATGATAGCTGAGGTACTGGTAAACCTTCATCATCTCAATAATCGGAATACCTTCAGTGATGCACACGATAAGCTGAATGCCCGCGTCAACGGCTTCGTAAATCGCGTCCGGCGCGTAGGGGGCTGCCACGTAAATGATACTGGCGTTGGCGCCGGTGGCGTCCACCGCTTTTTTAACGGTATCAAAAACGGGTTTACCATGCACCCACTCGCCACCTTTGCCGGGGGTCACGCCGCCAACCAGATTGGTGCCGTATTCGATCATCTGTTTGGTGTGGAAGCTGCCCTCGCGCCCGGTAATGCCCTGAACAATGAGGCGGGTATCCTGGTTGACCATGATTGCCATGATTACTGCGCTCCTTTATCTGCTGCGAGGGCTTTCCGGGCGGCCTCGACCGCTTTTTTGGCCGCTTCCGTCAGGGTGGCGGCGCTGGATAGATTGGGAATATTGGCGTTATCAATGATGGCTCGGCCTTCTTCAGAATTTGTGCCGACCAGGCGGATGACCATCGGCAGGCTGCTCGGCACTTCGTTTAGGGCTTCCAGGATGCCGCGCGCGACTTCATCACAGCGCGTGATGCCGCCGAAGATGTTGAACAGCACCGATTTCACGTTGGCGTCGTCCAGAATGATGCGGAGCGCCGCCGCAACCTTCGAGGCCTGCGCGCCGCCGCCGATGTCCAGAAAATTAGCTGGGCCAATTTCATCGCCGCCGTAAAGTTTGGTCATGTCCATCGTGGTCATAGCGAGTCCTGCGCCGTTAACCATACAGCCGATCTGCCCGTTGAGTTTGACGTAGCTGATTCCGGCAGCGCGCGCCAGGGTTTCTTCTTTGGGTTCGGCGTCGGTATCGCGCATTTCGGCAAGCTGCGGCTGGCGGAACAGGGCGTTGTCATCAATAATCATTTTTCCATCGAGCGCGATAAGCTGATTTTCCCCGGTGATGACCAGCGGGTTGATCTCCGCCAGAACGGCGTCGCTTGCCAGGTAACACCGGTAAAGATTGGCGGCGATGCGGGAGAAAACGCGCCAGTGTTCGTGAGGCAGGTTAATGCCGCTGGCAAGATTGCGCGCCTGGTAATCCAGCAGCCCCAGGAAGGGGTCAATGTGTTCGCGGGCGATGGCGTCCGGGTTTTCGCGGGCGACCTGTTCGATTTCGATGCCACCTTCAGACGAAGCCATAATGACCGGGCGACCGGCGGCGCGGTCGTTGGTAATGCCGAGGTAAATTTCCTGCGCGATGTTGGCGGCGGGGTCAATTAATACTTTCCTGACGGTCAGCCCTTTTATTTTCATGCCCAGGATGGCGTTGGCATGATCTTCGGCCTGCTCCGGGGTTCGGGCGACTTTGACGCCGCCGGCTTTACCCCGGCCCCCTACCAGCACCTGGGCTTTGACCACCACCGGACACCCCAGTTCGCGGGCGGCCTCGTAGGCTTCCTGCGGGGTGCTGGCGGTTTTGCCCTTTAGGATTGGAATCCCGAACTCCGCAAAACGGAACTTGGACTGATATTCATGAAGATTCAAGGATAGACCTCCGATTTTATGGTGAGATGGCTTGCGATGTATATTGGGGTGGAGTATACCCCGTATTGTGACCGAGGGCGTAGGGCAAATGTCGCCTGTCGAATCCGGAACTAAACCAGGCGGGTATCGTGGCGGACGATAAAGACGTTGGGATAGTGGGTTTCGATCCAGTCAAGAATGGTCGTTATCATCTGCTGCGCGTGAGGGCTTGAATTGCTGACGACGGCCAGGCCGATGACCGATGACTGCCATAAATCGAGATGGTCAACTTCGGCAGCGGCGACGTTAAACGTGTTATGCAAACGCGCCAGCAGGGATTTAACCAGGCTGCGTTTGTCTTTCAAGGAAGCCGCGTCCGGCAGGTGGAGTTCGAGGGTACAGGCTGCGATAATCATAGTGCCTCCGGTGGCAAAAAGCCGGGAAAACAGAGATTACAAGTTCGACAGGGACGCTAAAACATTAAAAGTTTTATAGACACAATTAAGCTGTTTATGGTAGACTCAAAAAGTGTAAGTGCTGATTTGCCTTTACCACGCCGACCCCGCGTCGGAGGTTTTATTATGACATCTGTCCGAGTAGTTTGCATTGAAGACGAATCTGAGATGATTGATCTCGTCCGCCTGATTCTGTCGCGGGAAGGGTATGAGGTAATCGGCGCTTCGGGCGGGGCTAAAGGGCTGGAGACGGTCGAAGACCTGATGCCTGACCTGGTGCTGCTTGATCTGATGATGCCGGACATGGATGGATGGGAAGTATACCAGCGCCTGAAAGCCAACCCGAATACGCGCAATATTCCTGTCATTGTGGTGACAGCGCGCGCGCAGAGTATTGATAAAGTTCTGGGGCTGCATATCGCTAAAGTGGATGACTACATCACCAAACCGTTTGGGCCGGCAGAACTCTTAAAAAGCATCGAACGGGTGCTTGCCAATCATAACAATTAGCCGAAGACGGCTGCTGTTCGGTCGGGTATGGGAGCTTCCGGCACAGGCGGGAAGCTCTTTTTGTTTTCAATTGTGCCATTATGCTATGATAGATAGGGTATTTATTTTGAGAAAGCTGACCGGCGCTACTACTCAAACCGGGAGTCGTCTTTATGAAAAGGTTCACTGCGCGCCTCGTTTTTGTTATGCTGGTGGCGACCGTTGTATCGGGTTTTGCGGCTCACGCTCAAGCTGCCAATTTGCTGACGAACCCAGGATTTGAGCAGCCGTTTGCTACCCTGAGCGGCACGCCGCCGCGGCAGGTCGCCCAGGGGTGGACTCCCTGGCATGTTGGTGGTGGGGCATCTGCGTCGGAAAATGTCCAGCCGGAGTATTATCCTGCTTCGGACGTGACGAACGGCTTGGGTGTGCCGCGCATACGCAGCGGGAATGACGCGCAGCAGTACCACACGTTTTATGCCACGCACGACGGCGGCGTATACCAGCGCGTGACCGGCATCACGACGGGGACACAGCTCCGTTTCAGCGCGTATGTTTATGTCTGGTCGAGTTCGTATGATGACGTAAATTTGAGCGAACTGCCCGGCGGCGTGGTGGTGCAGGTTGGCATTGATCCGACCGGGGGAACAAGCGGCGTCAGCCCGACGATCATCTGGTCGCAGCCGGTCATCCAGTATGATGCGTATAACGAGTACAGCGTGACCGCCACTGCAAGCGGTACGGCTGTCACCGTGTTTGTGCGTACCGTTGTGACCGAACCCGTCAAAAGCACGAATATTTACGTGGATGATGCGTCGCTGACCGCTGTCGGTGCGCCGACGGCCACGCCGACTAATACGCTGCCGCCTCCGACGGCGACCAATACCCTGCCGCCGACCAGCACACCTCAGGTCGTGCCGACCGCTACCGCGATTGTTCCGCCGACGGCTGCGCCGCTGCCGACCAGCGTGCCCATACCGACGGCAACGCAGGAGATCATCATCCCGACCGCCACGCCGATAACCCCCGTACCGACGGCGACCGTGCCGGTTGACAGCGCCTTTCCGGGAACGGTCATTCATACGGTGCGGTCTGGTGAGACGGTCGGCCAGCTGGCGACGTTATACGGCAGCTCGGTGGATGCGATCATTCAGGCTAATGGTCTGAGCCAGAGCGCCTTTATCCGGGTCGGGCAGGTATTGGCCGTACCCGTGCGCGTTCCGAACCCTGTGCCGCCTCCTCCTACGGCCACGCCTGTTGTTATCAGCGTCCCGTCAGAACCGATTCCGGGCGCGCCGGTGGTTAACGGCAGCATTGTATACATGGTGCAGCCGGGAGATACGCTGTTCCGCATCGCCCTGCGTTTCAGTACTACGGTCAGCACCCTGGCGCGGCTGAACGGCATCGTCAACCCGAATCTGATTTTTGCCGGGCAGCCGCTTTTCGTGCCTGTGACCGTGTATCCGCTGCCGATTCCGCCTCCCGCGCCGGCGACGTATATCGTTCAGCCAGGGGATACGCTGTTCCGGGTGGCACTGCGTTTCCGCGTTTCAATGGCGGCGCTGATTCAGGCCAACGGCATTCTTGACCCGAACCGCATCTTTGTGGGACAGGCGCTGTTCATCCCATGAGCGCAAAGGGGCGCGTGCTGCGGAATGCCAGAACCGGGGCGGTGGTTCTGGAGCGTGTTCGGTTGTGCGACACTTTCTGGTCCCGCTTTCGGGGATTGCAGTTCGTGCGCCACCTGCCGGAGGGGGAAGGGCTGCTGTTCGTGACGAGCAGCGAAAGCCGTGCCAATACCACCATCCACATGTTTTTTATGTTCTTCAGCATCGGCGTGATATGGTTAAATGCCTCCGGCGAGGTGGTGGATAAGTGCCTGGCGAAACCCTGGCGTCCGGCATACGCGCCGCAGAAGCCCGCGCAGTATTTCGTGGAGGCGCTCCCCGGTGTGCTTGATCGCGTTCAGGTAGGGGATGTGCTGCGATTTGATGAGGTTGTGGCATGATTCGCCGCCTGGCCGTTGTGATCGTTCTGGTAGGGTTTTTCTGTTTTCCGCTCGCTGCCCAGGACGCGCAGCCGGGGCTGACCATTCATGTTGTCCAGCGGGGAGAAAACCTGTTCCGCATCGCCCTGCGCTACGGCATGACAACCGATGAACTGGCGCAGTTAAACGGCATTGCCAACCCCGGCAGCATTCTGGTCGGCCAGCGTTTGCTTGTGCCGGCGAACGGCGCGGCGGATGCAGCTCTGCCGCAGGTTCATGTCGTCCAGCCGGGCGAGACGCTGCGTAGTATCGCCGAGCTGTACGGCGTATCGGCTGAGGAGCTGGCGGCGCGCAACCAGATTACAGACCTGAATGCCATTTATGTCGGCCAGGTGTTGAATGTGGCCGCTCCGGCGGAAGCGCCCACCCAGGTAGAAACAGTCGCATCGGCGGAAATCCCTGTCGAGAATCCGGGGCAAACGGTTATCCACACCGTTCAGCCGGGCGAAACGCTGTTTCGTATCGCCGCCCGGTATCATCTGAGCGTTAATGACCTGGCGCGCGCGAACAGCATCAGCGACCCGACGCTGATTTATACCGGTCAGCAGCTTGTGATTACCGGCTTTGAGCCGCCGCAGGCCGCGCTTGATCTGCCGCCAGTCGTGACCGGGCTGGAAATCGCGCCGCTGCTGCTGGTAGAGGGGCAGGCAGGGCGCGTTCGGCTGACGACGGCGCAGCCGGTACAGATCAGCGGCTCGTTTCTAGATCGCGCGGTTGTCGCGGCGTCCGACCCGGACGGCCTGACTCATACATTTTTCATCGCTGTGCCGGTTTTTACGCCGGCGGGCGTGTACCCACTGGCGCTGCTGCTGACCGATGCTGCCGGCCAGCCAACACCGCTGACCGTGAATATCCAGGTGCTGGCGGGCAATTATGGCAGCGAGTATATCAACCTGCTGGCCGACCGGGGTGGTCTGCTCGACCCTTCGGTAGAGGCCGCTGAGCAGCAGTTGATCGAGAGCGTAATGGGTGGTTTTACGGCGGCCCGTTATCTGGATGGGCCGATGGGTCTGCCGGCGGCGGCAGCCATGACTTCACCTTTTGGCCGCAAACGTTCGTATAACGGCGGCCCGTTTGATCGCTTTCACAGCGGGACGGACTTCGCCGGTGTGCCGGGTACGCCGGTGCTGGCGTCGTCGTCGGGCGTTGTTGTGCTGGCCGACCGTCTGAACGTGCGCGGCAACGCGACCATTATAGATCATGGCTGGGGCATATTCACCGGCTACTGGCATCAAACCGACATTTACGTCCGGGTGGGGGATTATGTGACAACCGGACAGGTGATCGGCACTATCGGGGCGACCGGACGGGTGACAGGCGCGCATCTTCACTGGGAATTGTGGGTGAACGGCGTGCCGGTTGACCCGATGCAGTGGGTTCGCCAATCGTTCTTCTAAGGTTACAGCATGGCAAAAAAGGAAGTCATACAGTTCTTTACCGAACTCGGCGGCAGGCCGCTGGTGGACGACATCAAAACCTTTGATAGGGTGGTCGGTCACTACAACCGGCGGTATGGCGCAAAAAGGCGGGGCAACTTACCCTGGCGCGGACCGGGGAATGTTGAACGTGTCGTGTCTTACGAACGCGGCTTGCGCCTGCGCTGTCAGCGGGGGTGGGTTGAGCTGCGATGGATAGCTGCCGATTGTTTGCGCGTGCGCTGGCTGCCGACCGGCGAGGGTGAGTTTTTCGAGCCGTTTTCATACGCGGTCAACAAAGTAGACTGGCCGCCGGTGGCGGTGGAAATGTCCCGGCGCGATGATACGCTGGTTATGCAAACAGCGGAGCTGGTCGTCCGGGTATCTGCGCGTCCGTTCCGGTTGAGCCTGGAAACTCTGGACGGTCGGGTGATTTCTACGGATGCCGATGGAATGCGAGCGCGCGAGGATGGCAGCGTTCGGTTAAGCCTGGCGATGCAGCCGGACGAAGCCAGCTACGGCCTGGGTGAACGTGCCAGTGCATTGCAGCTGCGAGGTGGCCGTTTTAGGTTATGGAATACCGACCCGCCGCTGTATCAGCGCGGATCGGACCCGCTTTATTACAGCATTCCGTTTTACCTGGGCGTTCACAGCAATGCCGTATACGGCGTCTTTTGGGACAATACGTATCGGGGAACTGCCGACCTGGGGGCGCAGCAGGCCGACAACCTGGTTTTTGAGGCGGAGGGTGGCGAACTTCGTTATTACCTGTTTGCCGGGGTGGATGTTAAACGGGTTTTGGGCCGGTATACCGAGTTAACCGGGCGCATTAACCTGCCGCCGCTGTGGAGCCTGGGTTATCATCAATGCCGCTTCAGCTATTATCCGCAGGACACGGTTTTGAAGATTGCGGACGAATTCCGCAGCCGTGGTATACCCTGCGACGTGATTCATCTTGACATCCACTATATGGATGGTTTCCGGGTATTTTCCTGGGATAAACAGCGTTTTCCCCAGTTTGAGCAGATGTTAAACCGCCTGCACGGGCAGGGTTTTAAAGTCGTCGCCATCACCGACCCAGGCGTGAAGATTGATGAGATATATCGCGCTTATCGCAGCGGCGTCCAGCGCAACATCTTTTTAAAATATCCCGACGGAAAGCTGTTTGCCGGGGCGGTCTGGCCGGGTATGTGCCACTTCCCGGATTTTACTGACCCGGCGGCTCGTGCCTGGTGGGTCGAGCAGATGGGGGTGCTAATTAAGGCCGGCGTGGATGGTATCTGGAACGACATGTGCGAGCCAACGGTTTTCACCCTCGATGGCGCTTCGACCCTACCGGATTACGTGCGGCATCATCGAGACGGGTTAGGTGGAAACCATCTCGAAAACCATAATGTTTATGGTATGTTGATGGGGCGGGCCTCGATGGAAGCTCTGCATAAACACCGCCCGAATAAACGCCCGTTTAACATCATCCGCGCCGGTTTTTCCGGGGCGCAGCGGTACGCCAGTTCATGGACGGGGGATAATGTCTCCGATTGGGACAACCTGCGGCTGAGCATCAGCATGGTTTTAAACATGGGTTTATCCGGCGCGCCCTTCACCGGCCCGGATGTGGGGGGATTTCAAAAAGACAGCAGCGGCGAACTTTTTACGCGCTGGCTGCAAGCGGCCTGTTTGCTGCCGTTCTGCCGTTCGCATACCGCTATCGGCTCGGCGGCGCAGGAACCCTGGGCCTTTGGGCAGCCGTATGAAGTTATTAACCGGCTGACGATCATGCTGCGCTACCGGCTGCTGCCGTATCTGTATTCGGTTTTTGCCCAGGCAAAAGAATATGGGTGGCCGATTGTGCGGCCTCTGTTTATGGCCGAACCCGACAACCCGGACATTCGCGCGATTGATGATTGTTATATGGTTGGGGACGCGCTGCTGGTCGCGCCGGTATTGCAGGCCGGCGCGGTTAGACGCCCGGTTTATCTGCCCGCCGGCCAGTGGTATGACTTCTGGACGAATGAACTGCTGGAAGGCGGGCGCGTGGTGGATGTTCCCGCGCCGCTGGAGCGGCTTCCGCTGTTCGTCAGGGCGGGGGCGGTGATTCCGCTGTGGCCGGAAATGCAGTATGTGAACCCCGACGCGGTTGAGGCGCTGACTTATCGTGTTTATCCGGGCGTTTATGAAAGCGTCCTCTACGAAGATGAGGGCGAGGGGATGGACTACGAGGACGGCGCGTACCGGTGGGTGTACATCACCTGCGAGTGGGATGAAAGCAAGCTGATTATCAACCGCCGGGTGGCGGGCCGTTACGAGCCGACTTATAAAATGCTGCGGCTGGAAGTGGTGGGGTTTGATGAAGAGCCAATGCAGGTGCGGGTAGACCGCCAGAGCGCCCCGCTGTGGTATTACGACGATGACCTGCTGGAAGTGACGATTGATACGTTTCAAAGGCTGGAGATCATCCGCAGGCCGCTGCCGACCGACCGAACGATTCTGCACCGTCCCTGGTGAGGGCGGGCCGGCCAGTAAAATAACCGGGTGGGGAGGGGTAAAACCCTCCCCTGAAGTTTGGCAGTAGTTGAGAAAAAGAAAGACCTTTGGTAAAGCTTGAAGTGTGAAATCGCAAGCCAACCAGAGGTCTTTGTATGTCTACTATT
>QUBZ01000081.1 GCA_014338005.1 Chloroflexota bacterium
TTGAGCGGCAAGGAACGCAGCTCAACCTGTCCGACAACTCGGCTATCGAAGTTGTCGGTTAAGTCGCTTGTGTCAGATCATGTCTTGTCTTTTACAAATCAGTCGTGGCAGGTCTGATCTTGTCTACCCCTAGTCCCAGGTTGGAAAAGGATCATGATAACTCGCCCATGTAGCGACATCATGTGTCATCTCATCATCGGTCAGTAGAGCCGCTTCAAGTTGTGCCAACAGATGTTCTTTGGGCATTTTGATACCGATAAACACAAGTTCCTGCCGCCGATCTCCGAACGGCTCCTGCCAGTATTCGGCAATATAGTCATCTATCAAGTGGTCTTGTGGACGCATCGTTTCGGGGGTTGCTGCCAGCCATGTGCCGGCTGGTGAAACGCTGGCGACCTGGCCTGCCAGTGACCAATTGATGCCGATATCGTATCGGGTGGCAAGCCAGATGAAACCTTTAGATCGCAGTACGGTCTGCATATGGTTGCCCATCAAAAAGTCCATTAATCGCTGAGGGTGGAAGGGGCGTCGGGACTTAAATACGAAGCTGCTAATGCCATATTCTTCTGTTTCTGGCGTGTGTTCACCTTCAAGTTCTTTTAACCAACCCGGTGATCGCTGCGTCGCTTCCATGTCAAACAATCCCGTATTGATGATGTGGCGCATATCAACCTGCCCATGTAAGGCGCGGATGAGTTTTGCATCTGGATTGAGCTTGTGTAGCACACTTTCCAGTTCTTCGACTCGCTCAGGTGTGGTTAGATCGGTTTTGTTTAGGATGATGACATTGGCGAACTCTACCTGGTCAATAAGCAAATCGGAGATTGTGCGATTATCCTCGTCGCTCATTGCCATATTCAGTTCTTTGAGGTGTTGTCCCTCTCGATAATCATGGAGCCAACAACTGGCATCTACTACTGTTACCAGCGTATCCAGTTGAGAAATATCCATGAGGCTTGTTTCGCCGTTCGGTGTGGGGAATGAAAACGTCATAGCCACCGGCAGCGGCTCAGCAATACCGGTGGACTCAATCAGCAGGTAATCGAAACGGCCTTCGTTTGCCAGCCGAGTAACTTCTTGCAGCAGGTCTTCTCTCAAGGTGCAGCAGATACAGCCATTCGTCATCTCAATCAGTTTTTCTTCGGTGCGGCTGAGTTTAGCATCGCCATCGCGCACCAGTTGCCCATCAATGTTTACTTCGCTCATATCATTAACAATTACCGCGACACGCATTTGCTGGCGATTTTTCAGGATATGATTCAGCAGTGTTGTTTTTCCTGATCCTAAAAAACCGGAAAGAACAGTGACGGGTAGTTTTGCTTTGGTGAAAGTCATTTAGAGCAGCTCCTCAATTGACCGACCCTGCCGTTTCATAAATTTGACCAGACCGATTTTGTCAATCGTCCTGATCTCTTTCGCGGTAACGCGCACCCGAACAAACCGGTCAATCTCCGGCACGTAAATGCGCTTTGTCTGCATATTCAGCCCGAACTTGCGTCGCGTTGCTTTAAGCGAATGCGGACGATGATTCCCAAACAGCGGTTTCTTTTGGGTGATATTGCGTTTTGCGGCCATCATAATGCTCCGAGTTTTTGCTACCAACTCGACTTGGTGACACCGGGAATCAAACCCTGCAAAGCCATTTCGCGGAAGGCAATGCGAGACAAACCGAAACGCCGCATATATCCGCGTGAACGCCCGGTAATTTTGCAGCGGTTATGCAGCCGGGTCGCGTTAGAATTTTTCGGCAGCCGGGACAGACTTGCCCAATCTCCTTTTTCACGCAGCTGTCGGCGTTCTTCCGCATATTTTTCTACCAATTGTTGGCGTTTTTTCTCTTTTTCGATGGATGATTTTTTAGCCATCTTTCACTTTCCATTCTCCGTATTTTCAGACAGAACACATTCAGCCAGCTCAAACCAACGGACAGGCATCTGCGCCACCGGTATTCCTCCTCTATAGTGCTTACGCTGCGGCCAGGCGGCGATAGCCTGCTCTCGATAATCCAACTTAACCTGAGTTTGCAACCAGCTTTCGTAAGTGCCGGCCCAATGCATCGCGCTGAACAGCAGATCAAATGCTTTCTGCCGTTCCTCAGTGCATTTTGTATTGCTTGTCAAAGGAAGATGGCGTTCGCGCCAGGCATCTGGCTTGAAGCACACATCGTTGGTATAACGTACACGGAACTGTGATCGGCTGATGAACAGGCTTCCGATGCTGGTCTGGGCAATCCAAATACCCCAACCCCATAAATTCAATACAGTATTATTTTGCAGGTGGAAAGTATAGGCACTATGATAGCCCGGTTGTGGTGATGGTCGTTTTTCGGCACCATAGATTAACAGCAGGTTGCCTTCTGTGCGGCGCACATCACACCCCCAACACCACATTTGTTGGTCAATGAGTGCAACTGCTGTGCGTTGGCACTTCGATGGGATTTTGACGAATTGACTCAACTGAATGCTCTTACACGATTATCATTAATCAGACTTTGTGTCTTTAAGCAGTTAAATGATATTTGGTATCAATTAGAATTGCAAGGGTTGGTTTTGACGGTTTTTATTGGGGGGATAAGCGGAAGAAAATCCGCCGGCAAGGGTATCGTGCCGGCGGATTAGGAGCGGTTGATTTGTTGGAAATATTTATGGCAGGGCGAACAGGCGGGCGGCGTTTTCGGTGGTCGCCTGCGCCATCTGCTCCACCGTGACCTGATGCAGCGCGGCCAGCCGTTCGACGATGTAGGGGATGTAGGCTGGTTCGTTGCGTTGGCCCCGGTGCGGCGTTGGAGTCAGGAACGGGCCATCGGTTTCCACCAGCAGGCGGTCAAGCGGCACGCGCGCGGCGACGGCGCGCAGGTCGTCGGCTTTTTTGTAGGTGATCGGCCCGGTGAAGCCGATGTAAAACCCGGCTTCCAGCGCCCGTTCGGCGATGTCCGCCGGCGCGGAAAACGAGTGCAGCACGCCGGGGCGCGTTTTGAGCGAATCCGGCAGGCCGCGTACCCAGCTTTCCAGAATGTCCATGATGTCGGCGCTGGCTTCGCGGTTGTGGATGATGACGGGCAGCGCCAGCTTTGCCGCCAGCGCAAGCTGAGACTCAAAGGCCTCGAACTGTTTGGGCTTCGGGCTGTTGTCCCAGTAGTAATCCAGCCCGATTTCGCCAATGGCGACAACTTTCGGGTGGGCGGCCACGTCGGCCAGGGGTTTGAGCAGCGCCGGGGTAAAGTCGGCGCTGCTGTTGGGGTGGATGCCCACCGCCGCAAATAATCCGGCGTGCCGGCTGCACAGATCGAGGATGTCCCGGCTGGTGTCCGGGTCAATCGCCGGGACGACCACGCGGGTGACGCCGGCTGCCGCCGCGCGGGCGATCACGGCTTCGAGGTCATCCCGGTAGCTGTCGAAGTTCAGATGGCAGTGGGTGTCAATCACAGCCGGTTTTCGACCTTCAAAAGCTGGAGGTCTGCCTCCACCATCATCTGGATAAGCTGCTCGAAGGTCACGTTTGGCTCCCAGCCAAGATTTTTCCCGGCTTTGCCGGGGTCGCCGACCAGCAGATCAACCTCGGCGGGGCGCATATAACGCTCGTCCTGTACCGTGTAGTTTTTCCAGTTCAGATCAACGCAGCTAAAGGCCACATCCAGCAGCCGCTCGACCGAATGCGTCTGGCCGGTAGCGACGACGTAATCATCCGGGGTATCCTGCTGGAGCATCAGCCACATGGCCTTCACGTAATCCCCGGCAAAGCCCCAGTCGCGCTGCGAGTCCAGGTTGCCGATGCGGAGTTCGTTGGCGAGGCCCAATTTGATGCGGGCGGCGTGGTGGGTCACTTTGCGGGTGACAAATTCGAGTCCCCGGCGCGGACTCTCGTGGTTGAACAGGATGCCGCTGGTGGCGTGCAGGCCGTAACTTTCGCGGTAGTTGACGGTAATCCAGTGGCCGTACACTTTAGCCACGCCGTAAGGGCTGCGGGGGTAAAAGGGGGTGCTTTCCTTCTGCGGCACTTCCTGAACTTTGCCGAACATCTCGCTGCTGGAGGCCTGGTAAAACCGAATTTTAGGGTTCACCGTCATGATGGCGTCGAGCAGGCGGGTGACGCCCAGGGCGGTCACGTCCCCGGTAAAAACCGGCTGCTGCCAGGATGTCTGGACGAAACTCTGCGCGGCCAGGTTGTACACCTCGTCCGGCTGGATGTCTTTGAGGGCGCGCGTCAGGCTGGTCTGGTCGAGCATATCACCGGAGATGAGTGTGATTCGCTCCTGAATGTGACGGATACGCTCAAAATTCAGAGTGCTGGTACGCCTCACCAGGCCGAACACGTCGTAACCCTGGCCCAATAAAAACTCGGCCAGATAAGAGCCGTCCTGTCCGGTGATGCCGGTGATAAAGGCGCGTTTTTTACTCATGAACGGTTTTCCTCCGCTGTATAAAGGTGATGGTACAAGGCTTGTGCGGGCGAAAGATGGGCGGTTATCCGGCGAGCAGCCGACGTTTCACCCCTTAACCACACGCGCGCGGCAGTCATCAAGCGTGTCGCGCAGGCTGTCCTCAAACGCAATCTGCGGCTGCCAGCCGGTGGTTTCTCGCAAGCGCGCGGCGTCGCCCTGGATGATCGGTATATCCAGCGGCAGCATTCGCGCGGGGTCGGTTTCGATAGTGATACGCCGGGTGCTGAAGCCGAGCAGCGTATCCAGCAGCTTTTGGATGCTGTAAATTTGGCCGGAAGCGATGTTATAGGCCTCGCCGGGGATGCCGCGTTCCATCAGCAGCCTGTAGGCGCGCACCACGTCGCGCACGTCGGTAAAATCCCGCTGCGCCGCTAAATTGCCGACGCGAATGACCGGCTCCTGCTGGCCGGCCTCGATGCGCGCGATCTGGATGGCAAAATCCGGCGCGACGAATCCTTCACTCTGGCCGGGGCCGAAGTGGTTAAAAGGGCGCGCACGGATGATCGGCATCTGGTGGCTGAGGTAATATTGCAGCCCCAGCATATCCTGGGCGATTTTGCTCACGCCGTAGGGGCTTCCGGGGCGCAGCGGCGCTTCCTCGTTAATGGGAAGCTGTTCGGGGCGCACCGAACCGTAAATTTCTGCCGAGCTGATGACCAGCAGGCGCGGTCTGGTGTTGAGCGCCAGGCAGGCCAGAATCAGATTAAGCTGGGCGCGAATGTTGTTTTCGAGCGTGTCCCAGGGGATGATAAACGAGCGGCGCGGGGAAGCCTGCGCGGCCAGATGATAAATCTGCTGCGGCTGCACCGCTGCGATTAAGTCATAAACGGCGCGTTCGTCGCGCAGTTCGATTTCGTGGCAAATAACCGACGGCAGGGCCGAGTGCGGTATCCCCGCCAGCACCGTACCATGCAGTTCGACCTCCGGCATAGTTTCGAGAATCAGCCGCGATAGATGCCTGCCGACAAATCCCCCGACTCCGGTAATGAGAACGCGCACCGTTTTTTCCCTGTTTTGCATCAAGCCGCAATTGCAGCATTATAACGGGGCTATCTTGGATATTCCAGCAGGAAGGCGCGCACACGGAATGATTGATCTTCCTGATAGGCGATAACGTCATAAAATACCCCGGCGCGGAGATCGGCGAAGGCGATGCTGGCCGCAAGCTGCCCGCGCGCCGAGTCCAGGATGTCGAGATTATGCTCTCCGGTGGGCATCATGATGATGCCAGACCAGGCTGCGCCGCTCACGTCATTCACCAGCGTATAGACGCCGAACGGAATCGTGCGGCGGAAATCGTCTATGGTCGGCTCGTCCGTGCCTTCCGGCAGGTTTTCGATTTCCGGCGCGGCGACCGAATAAGCCAACCCCAGGTGCACGCTGCGGTCCAGACTGGTATTGATGAGGCGCAGGCGCGGCGCATCGCCGCTGAAGATCAGGTCAGAGTCCAGCAGGACGAGCAGCCGGATAAGCCCGGCTTCCGCCGAACCGGAGGCGATAACGGTATAGGTCTGGCCGTTCTGTAAGGTTATGTCCGCCGTCGCCAGCGTTCCGCCGTCGCGCCCCACGCTGATGACAGGTTCGCGCTGCGGCACGGCCAGCAGTTCCGTGCCTTCGCCGTAGGCCACCGCTGCCAGCAGCGTCTGGCCGACAGTGAAATCTACCGGTATCTGGTCTTCCAGGGCGTTCACCAGCCGAACCAGCGGCGCGTCCGCTGCGCCCCCGACCGTTGAGTCGTCGAGCGGGTCGCGCAGGTTTTCATCCACACCGACGTTATCGCTCAGGATGATCGGCGGGTTGCCGATCCGCCCGGTGACGAGATACAGATAAGTGTATCCGGCGCGGAGCTGCACGTTTTCGGCGATTTCGACGGTATCGCCGCCTTCGCCGGGCGCGATTTCTGACCAGTAGAAGCTAAAACTGCTTTCTGCCAGCCAGGTCTGCACCGGCGGTTGACCGACGAAAATATCCGGCACGCCGGGCAGCGGCCCGCCGCTGGTTTCGAGCTGAATCCGGGGGTAAATATCCAGCGTGTTCAAAAAGGCGATGCGCGCCAGGCGCGGCGGCGTTGGGGACAGGTCTTCAGGGAAGGTCAGCACCCGCAGATTTTCCGCCGAACCCAATATCAGCAGCGCCGTATAACGCGCCAGATTAAGCTGGACGGTCTGTTCGGCCAGTGGTTCGGCTGCCGGGCTGCTGCCGGCGGCGTAAATGCGAACGATGTGGTCGCCGGTAGCGGCCTCTTGGCGGGGCAGGGGGCGGCCAAACTCGGCGCTGCCGGCCAGCAGTTGGTCGTCCAGGTAAACATCCAGCGCACCGCCAATGGTCGAAGCCTGGATGAGACGCACAGAGGTGCGCCCCGGCGCGCGCGTTTCCATCTGGATGGCAGATGGAGCGGCCTGCTCCCCGGCCAGGATGAGCGTGTAGTGAAAACCTTCACGCAGGTCGGTTTCGTAGGTATAAATGGCCGTTTCGCCCTGGCGGAAGGCCAGCCTATTCTGGCCGCTTTTTAAAACGGCGGCCTTGGCACGCTGGCCGTAACCTGCCGGCGGTATCAGGTCGGCGGCATCCTGCGCGAGCGCGACCCCGGCAGTGCCGTTCAAAAGGTTGATGAAGGTGACGGCGCTTTCCCCGGCGGCCAAAGGGACAGCGTCTTCCGGGAAGGCCAGCAGTTCGAGATTATTCGGCGTTCCTGCCAGGATAACCAGCAGGGAGTCCCGGTGGTTGAAGGTCAGGGCGCTTTCCAGCAGGGATGCCGCGCCCGGTCTTGCCCCGGCGGGCATCACGCGCAGTTGGTAATCGCCGGCGCTAAGGGTCGTCGGTTCGGTGAAGCGGCTGAAATCCAGGTTGGTGGCGATAGCAAGCGGGCCGGCCATGATGTTCACGGGCGGCGCACCCGGCGCGGCGTTGACAAAACGCACAACCGCCTGGCCGACCGGCGTGGAAGTGGCCGCCGGGGTGGATGATGGCGAAAGATCGGGTGAGGCGGTCGGTGTGTCTGGCGCGAGGGCAGAGGGAATATCCGGCGCAGGTGTGTCTGGAGACACATCCTGGGCGCAGGCGGCAGCCGACAGCAGGGCGATCAGGAGCGCGATTCGATACAACCAGTACATAAGGCCCTCATTCGGTGGACATTCCGGGTTCTGAACCCTGGACGGCGCTTTATGTCCATTGTAACTGCCCTGATCGGAAAAGGCATAATAAAAAAGTCCTGCAACCCCTGAATCGAGGCGCAGGACTTTTGCGATGCGGAACAAAGGAGCTTAAGAGTCGAGCGGCCCCAGGGTGTTGGCCGGCACCCAGCCGCGCGCACCGTCATTCGGCAGCTCGATGGCGCTGAAGACGCCGTCCGTGTACAGCAGGATGACGATACGACCGCGCGTTAACACGGGCAGGCCGTCGCTGTTGCCGCCGGGGTCAACCGTCATGGCGACCACTTCGGCGATCACCTTCAAATAGGTTACGTCGGTGGGGGTCGCAATGGGGGCCGGTTCCTGGCCTTCCGCAGGGGCGGGCGTTTCTTCCACAAAAATTGGCTCTCGTCCCTCAACCTCACCGGCAACCAGCGGCACCTGGGCGATGTTGACCAGCTTGCCATTCTGAGACAGGCGGACGAAAACCGCCGTATCGCTGCGCGCCGCAATCCAGCCTTCGATGTTCTCGAACGTCACCAGCAGCCATTCGCTGTCGCCGGAACGCCCGGCGACGACCAGCCGCGTGCCGCTGGGGATTTGCGCCAGCACTTCTGAACGCACGTTGGGGTTGCGCCGCAGGTTCAAGTTCGAGCCAGGATCAAGCGCCACTTCGGCGATGAACGCATTCAGAAGCGGGTCAACGGTCGGGCGTTCAATGGGCGCGATGTTGGCCGTCACTTCGCCGCGTTCCGTTCCGTCGGCGATAACCAGCAGACCTTCTTCGTCCATGCCTCTGAAGTCAATCGGTTTGCCGTTGACGCTGAACTGCATGTACAGGGTGTTGGCCCAGCCGGTGATGCTGCCACCCTCCGGCGGCGAGTAGCTTACGAACACCCATTCGCCGCCCCTGAGCAGGCTCAGGAACTCGGTCACGGTGCCGCTCGGTACACGCGCTATCACTTCGCCGTCGGTGCTTGGAGTCCGGCGCAGATTCAGATTAACGCCGGGGTCGAGATTAAAGACGGTCGCCACCACGCGATCAACCGGAATCTGCGGCGAGGTTACAGCGGTGTTTACCGCCTCGCCCGGCTGATCGAAGGGGATGATCGGCAGATCAGCCAACCGGACGCGCTGCCCGGCGCTGTTACCCACGCTCAGGAACTGCGCGTTTACCCAGGCGGTGATAAAACCGCCGTCCGGCGTCGCATAGGTCACGTTCAGCCAGACTTGAGCAGGCGGCAGGTCTTGATTACCTTGCAGGAAGCTGGCGGGGTCGTCCTGGCCGGGTACGCCGGCGCGCCCGTTCACGGTCAAAAGCGCGTCGGAGGGCGCGAGACCCAGAGACAGCGAAGTGCGGGTGGGATACTGGCGAAGCTGAATGTTAACGCCGGGGTCAACAATCGGCTGCGCGATAGGAAGCTCGCCAGGAGGCACGGCAGCCGCTTCAACAGCCGGCGGGGGCGCGACGACCGCCGCTTCGGGGGACTCCGCGCTGACGACCGCGAGTCCGGCGGGCGCGCTGGCGATGCCCTGCGCCACGCCGGTAGGTTTGACGAACAGGCGCGCCTCACCGCCTTCACCGGCTGCCAGCAGGTTGTAATACACGCCGCCGTAAAATGCCTGCGCCGGGATTTCCAGCGTGCTGCTCGTCTCGCCGGATGCGATCGAGAGCGTGATGCCCTGGGCGCTGGCGGGGATGCTGACCGCATCGTTGGCCGCGCCGAAGGCCAGGCCGTCGGCCAGCAGCGTGCCGTCATCGAGTGCGGCGGTCAGCAGCGAGCTGCCGGGCAGCCCGTTAATCAGGCTCAGGCGGGCCTGCCGCGCGTCCATGCCGGCGACATTATCCGGGAAGGCTTGCAGCGTCACATCGTCCGGCGTGCCGAGGGCGGCTGCCGTCAGCGCATCCCCAATGGCGATACTCAGGGGCGCGTCGAGGACGGTTTGATCGGAACCGGCAACTTTAAGCGCGACGTTGTAATCCCCGGCGGGCAGGGCGACATGCTCGGTCATTTCGCCAAAATTCAGCGCCGGGGCGAACAGTTTGTCGTCCAGATAAATATCAACCGCCGGCGCCCCTGCCACGCCATGCGCCACGCGCACCAGCCCGCCAGGGGCTTCGGCAGCGGCGGGCGCGGCCAGCAGCAGCGACGATGGAGCATCCGCCGGGCCATAAACGACCAGCGCATACGATACGCCGCTGGTGAACGTCAGAGGGGCGGGCGAAACAATCGCGTCCGCCGAAGTCTGGCCGGTCGGCACGACGACAAAATCATAAGTGAAGCCGGTATCCAGGTCCAGGCTGCCGCCCGGCAGGCCGAAAGTCAGCCCCGGCAGGGCAACCCGGCCATCGGCCAGGGCGATGTCCACGCCGGGCGCTTCCGGGATGGCGTGAACGGCGGTGAAGCGCGCTTTGCCCAACGGCAGCGGGCTGATGTCGTCCTGATAAATGAGGAACGCCGGCGGGCTGCTGGGCGCTGCTACCAGAGTGACCGCCGCGCCGGATGTGGGGCTGACGGACTGCTGCCACAGGGGGGTGAGTTCGCCGGCTGCCGTGACGATGAGCCGGTGTTCGCCGGCGGGAAGATTGACATAACCGGAAACCTGGCCGTAGTCCAGGCTTTGAATCGTCAGTTCGCCGTCGGTGTAGATGTCAACCGCCGGCGCTTGCGGAATGGCGTGGACAAAGCGCATCTGTGCGCCGCCGGACGCCTGGGCGAAGGCGCTGGTCGCCAGGACAAACAACAGCGCCAGCACCAGAAGACCGGTGACGCTTCGTATCGGACGGTGGTTCATATTTACAACTCTCCTGAAAACCCATCATATCCGGGGCAGGATAGTTTCCTGCCCCATGAAGTCCCTTTTGAGCGGGGCTTGTTCGATCATGCCAGAGCGATTCGGGTCTGGGTAGGGTACTAAGTTCCTTCTTCCCACTGGCTGAGGTACTTTTCCTGCTCCGGTGTCAGCTTATCAATGTTCACGTGCATGGCTTCTAACTTCAGCCGGGCGATTTCGTGGTCAATTGCTTCCGGGATGGTATAAACCTGGGGCTGCATGTCGCCGGCGTATTTCAGCATGTACTCCGCGCCGAGCGCCTGGTTGGCGAAGCTCATATCCATCACGCTGGCGGGGTGGCCTTCGGCGGCGGCCAGATTGATGAGCCGTCCCTCGCCCAACAGGTACAGCGGTTTGCCGTCCACCAGAAATTCTTCAACGAATGGCCGCACCAGGCGAGGTTTGGCGCTGCTCATTTTTTCCAGCGCCGGGATATTGATTTCGACGTTGAAGTGGCCGGAATTGCACATGATTGCGCCCGGCTTCATGCTGGTAAAATGCTGCCTGTCCAGCACGTTAATGTCGCCGGTGGCGGTCACGAAGATGTCGCCGATTGAAGCGGCTTCGTTCATCGGCATCACGCGGTAGCCGTCCATCACGGCTTCCAGGGCGCGCAGTGGGTTGACCTCGGTGACAATGACATTAGCGCCCATGCCGGCGGCGCGGCTGGCGATGCCGCGACTGCACCAACCATAACCGGCCACGACCACCGTGCGCCCGGCCAGCAGGATATTGGTCGCCCGCACGATGCCATCAATCGTACTCTGACCCGTGCCGTAGCGGTTATCAAACAGGTGTTTGGTGTCGCTGTCGTTGACGGCAATCACCGGGAAGGCCAGCGCGCCGTCCTTCGCCATCGCCCGCAGGCGAATCACGCCGGTGGTGGTTTCTTCCGTCCCACCCACGATGTCTTCCAGCAGCTCGCGGCGGCTCTTGTGGATGGTACTCACCAGGTCTGCGCCGTCGTCCATCGTGATATGCGGCTTGTGGTCGAGCGCGGCTTTGATATGCTCGTAGTAGGTGTTGTTATCTTCACCTTTGATGGCGTAGACCGGAATTTCGTAGTTCGCTACCAGCGATGCCGCCACATCATCTTGGGTGGAAAGCGGGTTCGACGCGCACAGAACCACGTCCGCGCCGCCCATCTGGAGCGTGTGCATCAAATTAGCGGTTTCGGTTGTAACGTGCAGACAGGCCGAAATCCGCACCCCCTTCAGCGGTTTTTCGCGCTCAAAACGCTGGCGGATGGCGCGTAGAACCGGCATTTCCTGTTCCGCCCATTCGATGCGGTAGCGCCCCCCTGGCGCAAGGTCGAGATTCTTGACATCATGTTGAACGGTCATTGCTGCTCCTGAAGCGAACTAAACAAAACGTAAGGATTGTAGCACACCATAACGTTTACGCCAGTCGTTAAACCGACGTTTACTCTACGATACAGCCCGCTGTGTGGACTCCAACAGCGTATCCAGCAGGCCTTTATCATCGAACCGGGTGCGAAAACGCGCTACGAAGTCCGATCGGGAAAAGCTGTGATTCTGCGTGCCGACCTGTTCCAGCACATAAGTCGCGCACAGCGCGCCGACCTGCCCGGCAAGCTGGAGCGGCCAGCCGGCCACCAGGCCGCGCACCAGACCGGCGCGGAAGGCGTCGCCGACGCCAGTGGGGTCTTTGATCGCGTCGGTTGTAAAAGGCGGGACTTCGATCAACTCACCGCCGGCATAAATATGCGAGCCGCGCGCCCCCTGGGTAATGACCAGAATTTCGATGTTTCGCCGCAGATCGTTCAGGGTCTGTTCGGTTTTTTTGCAGATGATTTCGGCTTCGTAGGCATTAACGATCAGCGCATAAGCGCCCTGCATGTCCCGGTACAGTTCCTCGCCGGTCAGCCGGGGAACCTGCTGGCTGGGGTCGTAGATAAAACGAATCTGCCGCTCGCGGCACTCCCGCGCCAGGTTCATCATCGCCTGGGGATCGTTGGGCGAAATGATGACCATATCGGGCTGGCCGTCGAACACGTCGGCCAGCGTGTAATCTTTGGCATAGGCCATCGCGCCGGTATAAAACGAGGCGATCTGGTTATTGTCCAGGTCAGTATTGGCGAAAAACGAGGCGGTAAATACGTGGTCAATCTGGCGGACGGTGCTGGTGTCCACCCCGGCGTTTTCCAGCCAGGCGCGGTATTCGGCAAAATCGCGCCCGACCGTTCCCATCAGCTTGGGGCGCAGGCCCATCAGGGCCAGGTTGAAGGCGATGTTAGCCGCCACGCCGCCCCAGTGTTTGGTCATTTCGTCCACCAGAAAACTCAGGCTGACCTGATGAAGCTGCTCTCGAATGAAATAATCGGTGAAGCGCCCCGGAAAGCGCATGAGATAATCGTAGGCGATTGAGCCGGTGACTATAATATCCATTGGCTTTTTGGCGTCCTATCGTTTGGTTTTCGTGGAGGGTGTGCCTCCCCTACAAAAGCGACAAATGAGTATACCATAAGCCTTTGCGCGTTGTAGAATTAAATTTACGGCTTGGGCGGACGGGAACAAAAAATGTCAGTTATAGATCATAAACTTTTGCAAACGGCGCTGCTGCGGTTAGACATCGAAGGGCTGCGGCAGGGCCGGTACAGCGACAAATATTTTGAGAATGTTGTTCGTGTGCTGGAGCGCGCCCAGGCCGAAGGGTATACCTTTGCCGGGTTCAGCCCGCGCCCGGTTTCGACGGGTGGCACGCCGATAATGGTGGGGAATATTCAGGTCGAAGCGCAGGTTTTTAACCGCCGCGCGCCGCGCGCGCTGGTCGCCGGTGTGGACGTGGCGCTGGCGATGCTGCGGCATACCACCGGCTATTATGAGGCCGGCGTTTTCCAGGAAACCTGGGCGGATTTAGAAGTTGAAGCGGTTGAGGACGGCGAGTTTACCTACTATGAAGGCGATACGGAGGATGTCGAGCCGGTTCTGAAAATCCGGGGGCGCTACCGCGATTTCGCGCTGCTGGAAACACCCATTTTGGGCGTGTTAACCCGCGCCAGCCGCATCGCCACCAACGTTTATGAAGTGCTGGAAGTCGCGCGCGGCAAGCCGGTGCTGTTTTTCCCAGCGCGTTTTGACCTGCCGGAAACGCAGCCGATAGATGGTTATGCTTACTGGCTGGCGGTTAATCGTTACAATCAGGATACAGGCAGCCGGGTAACGCCGCTGGTCAGCACCGACGCGCAAGGGGCGTGGTGGAACGGGCGCGGCGGCGGGACTGTGCCGCACGCGCTGATCGCCTGTTTTCTGGCCGATACGGTAGAAGCGATGGTCGCTTTTGCCAAATATGTGCCGGTGGATGTGCCGCGCATCGCGCTGGTGGATTTTAATAACGATACGGTCGGCGCGTCGGTGGCGACGCTGCGGGCGTACTGGCCGCGCTACCAGGCGGCGCTCATCGCAGGGAACGAGACGGAACGCAAACGCTGGACGCTGTACGGCGTGCGCCTGGACACAAGCGCGAACATGCGCGATGTTGCGCTTGCTCCGGGCGAGGGTTACGGCGTCAGCCCGGAACTGGTGCGCGCCGTCCGCCAGGCGCTGGATACGGCCTGGCAGGATTGGAATGTGTCGGAGGAGATGGCCGAGACCGCGCAGGCGTTCTGCCGCGCTGTCAAAATCGTCGTCAGCGGGGGGTTCGACCGTGACAAGATCGAACGGTTCGAGTCGGAGGGTGTGCCGGCGGACATCTACGGCGTCGGGTCAACCTTTTTGCGTAATGAGTCCCGCACCAATACTGATTTCACGATGGACGTGGTTCGCATCCGGCTGAATGGGCGGTGGGTGGATATGGCAAAACTGGGACGCAAACCCAACGATAACCCGAACCTGAAGCCGGTAGACCTGGGGCAGTTTTAAAGGAGAGCAGCAGATGACATCAGATGAGCAGAAACCGCCCGGCGGGGAAGCGAGCCGCCAGCCGCATTTGATTCCCGGTCAGATGGGACGGCGTTTGTACTCGATGGCGGCGCTGGCCGAACGCATCGAGGCCGCATTTATCGAAGAATACGGGCTGGATTCGCCGGCGCTGCGCGAGGCCGATACCCCGGCCCGCCGCTTAAAACTGGTGCTGGGGACAGCCGATTATATCCTGGCGGTCGAATCGGTGCAGCTTTCGACGGCGGAAAAAGCCGACCTGGTGGGCCGGGTTTACAGCGACCTGTTCGGCTACGGACCGCTGGATGCGCTGTTTTTGGACGAGCGCGTGACGACCATCGCTCTGGAGGGCGCCGATCAGGCGGCGGTGCGCTACGGCCACGATGACCTGACGGCGCTGGGCGCGATTTTTCAGGACGAAGGGCATCTGCGGCGTGTATTAAAACGGCTGCTGCGAGATGCGGGCGCGGAGCTGCGCGACGATCAGCCGTATATCGAAACCGGCCTGCGGGTGGGCGACCGCCCGGTGGGGATCAATCTGGTTGCGCCGCCGGTGACGCTGCGGCTAACCGCCGATATTCGTGTGCATCCGGCCAGGCTGCCGGATGCCGACAGCTTGGTGGAAAGCGGCTTCTGGACGCCGCAGGCCGGCGCGCTTTTGAAAGCGCTGGCGGCTTCGCCACACGGCCTGATAATCGTCGGCGAGCCGGAGTCCGGCAAAACGACCCTGCTGAGCCTGCTGGCCGGGTGGCTGCCGCAGCCGGAGCGGGCGCTGGCGGTCGAGCGGGCGGGCGAACTGCGCCTGCCGCCGCAGATAGAGCGGCTGGCGGCGCGCTGGCCGGTGGGGGATGCGCCCGGTGTTTCGTTTGGAGAGCAGATCGGGCGCGCGCTGGGTTTGCAGCCGGGCTGCCTGCTGCTGGACGAGGTGCGCGCCGACGAGCCGCTGAGCATCGCGCCGCTGCTGACCAAGCCGGACGCGCCCCGCCTGATCTGGTCGTTTCGTGGGCCGATTTTCGAAAAACGCCTGAGCAGCGCCCTGGGGATGCTGGCCCGCCGCGCCGACATGAGCCAGAGCGAGGATATGGTGCGCGCGCTGTACCGGCGGCTGCCGTTTGTTGTGACCGTCAATCGTCTAAACGGCGCGCTCCGCCTGTGGAGTATCGGCGAATGGCAGTTTAAACACAGCCCGGATTACCCGACTTATGTGCCGCTGATGCGAATCGAAAGCGGCGAACTGCGGCTTACCGGGGAACGCCCGGCGCAGGCGCTTGACCTGCCCGAATCGTTCTGGGGGTAAAACCTGCCGGCACTACGGGCAAATCTCCGTCACCACTTCGATGCCGTTCAGCATCATGTGATACAGGAATACCAGATGCAAAAATTCGGCGTCGTGCGGCACTATGCCCAGTTCGGCGGCGCGTTCCACCGGCATATCGTAGGTGTCAACCGTGTTCACCGGCAGGATGACCCGAACGCCCCGGCGCTGGTGCTGGTTGGCCGAGATACGCATGTGCATCGCCAATTGGTGTGTACACAGGTCGGTGCAGTCCCCGACGATAATCCAGTTGGTAATGTGCGGGCGCGCCTGAACCCAGTCATCAAAACCCGGAGCCAGGCCGCTGTTGATCGAATTTTTGGGGATGATCGTGAGCCGGTCAAAAAACGGCAGGGCTTTAAATGCCTCAACCGTCTCGGACTCGACCGTGCCGCGCACACAGTGAACGCCGTATTGGGCAAATTCGACGGCATCTTCGGGATGTGTATCCTGGGTCAGGGCGATGTCGCGCACGCCCTGTTCCCAGGCCAGTTGGAACAGGCGCGTGATCGGCTCGACAATTGCGTTAACGCGCGGCGAGGCCAGCGGCCCAACCGTGCAGAAGCCTTTAATCACGTCTACCGAGATAATGCCGACTGTATGCGGGTCCGGCTGCGTGAGCGTGGACAATGACAGTGGTTGCAGGCCGGCTTTCCAGTCCAGCATCCATTGAATGAACGGTTTGCTCTGGTCTATGAAGGTCTGGATAGGGGGCATTAGTTTATCTTCCCTCCAAGATAACAGAACGCAAAGGCGGGTTGTTTGACCCGCCTTTTGTTTACTGCCCGTGTTTTTACGAGCTGGCCTGAATGACAGCAGCCAGGACTTCGTATGGCACGCCGCCGCGATCCCAACGCTGACCGCCGAATTCAATCCAGCCCAGATCGCCGCTGCCAGTGCGGATCATCACGGCGGGCGTGCCGGTGACGCCGGCACGCTGGCCGAGCGCGATGTCCGTATCCACCTGCTTTTGCGACTGCGCGCAGGCCAGCGCCTGGTTGTAATCCAGTCCGAGTTCCTGGGCGACCACGCGGCCTGAATTACCGTCATAACGCCCGGTGGATGCCATCTGGTAAAAACGGTCTTTCGCGTCCCAGAAAGCGCCCTCGCGCTGGTTATCCAGGCAGACCGCGATCTGCCCCATAAAATAGGTTAACTCGCGCCCGGCAGTAGGGAACGTCCGGTATTCGAACTTGGCCTTGCCGGTTTTGACGTACTCGTCCATAAAGCGTTCAACGGTACTTAAATAATCAATGCAGTGCGAGCAGGCGTAATCGGCAAATTCGACAATGGTTACAGGCGCATCCGGGTTACCCAGGACAAAACCGCCGTCCGGCAGGCGGGAGCGGGCGATACCGTCATAGCTGGTCGGCGTTACGGCTGCCGCATTGTTCGACAGCAGGATTGCCGCGCCGGCGGCGATGACCGCGACGCCGATAATCACGGCGATGATAAGCAGGTTTCGAGATGATGCGCTGCGAGCAGAAGTTGACTGAATCGGGGTTTCCATGATGATTTACCGTTAATCGCTGGACACAAAATAGGGTTAAATTTTGATTCTTACGCAAGTTGGCCGGGTAATCAAGTGAGCGTTATATTAGAAGCCCGCCAGAGGCGGCGAGCCTGGGAACAGGAGGGCGGGTTAGGACAGGAGCGAAAATGATGCGCGCTGTGGACATTATCGCCAAAAAACGCGACGGTGGGGCGTTGAGCGCCGATGAAATCGCCTGGTTCGTGCGAGGTTATGCGCGCGGCGACGTGCCGGATTATCAGGCTGCTGCATTTTTGATGGCGGTTTTCATCCAGGGCATGTCCCGCGAGGAAACCGTCAACCTGACGCTGGCGATGGCGCGCTCCGGCGACGTGCTGGATTTGTCGGACATCGCCGATTACGCGGTAGACAAACATTCGTCCGGCGGCGTGGGCGATAAAACGACGCTGGTGGTGCTGCCGCTGGTGGCGGCCTGCGGCGTGCCGGTCGCCAAGATGAGCGGGCGCGGCCTGGGTTTTTCCGGCGGCACGCTGGATAAATTAGAAAGTTTTGCCGGGTATAACGTCCAGCTTTCCAACGAGGAATTTCGCCGCCTGGCGCGGCAGAACGGCATCGTGCTGGC
This sequence comes from Chloroflexota bacterium, assembly GCA_014338005.1. Classification (GTDB taxonomy): domain Bacteria; phylum Chloroflexota; class Anaerolineae; order Aggregatilineales; family Phototrophicaceae; genus CFX2. Next base: position 17,736 of record QUBZ01000081.1, read on the forward strand.
CGGGCAGTCGCACGATCTGGCGCCGGCGGACGGCAAACTGTACGCGCTGCGCGACGTGACCGCCACTGTACCCAGCCTGCCGCTGATCGCCAGCAGCATTATGAGCAAAAAAATCGCCGCCGGGGCCAACGGCATCGTGCTGGACGTTAAGGTGGGTCGGGGGGCGTTTATGACCAACCTGGATGACGCGCGCGCCCTGGCGCAGATTATGGTGGACATCGGCGTGGACGCCGGGCGCGATATGATCGCCGTGCTTTCCGACATGAACCAGCCGCTCGGTTGTGCTGTAGGCAACGCGCTGGAAGTGGCCGAAGCGATAGAGGCGCTGAACGGCGGCGGCCCGGCGGATTTGCGCGAACACTGCCTGGAAGTGGCCGGATACATGCTGCGCCTATACGGGCGCGGGCGGCGCTGGACGGATGCCGCCGAAACGCGCGCCGATCTGGAAGCGTGCCTGCACCGGGGCGAAGCTCTGGCGAAATTCCGGCGGATGGTCGAGGCGCAGGGCGGGGATGCCGGCATGGTGGATGACCCGGCGCGGCTGCCGGCGGCGCGGTTGGTGGAGCCGTTCGCCGCCCCGCAGTCTGGTTTCATCGCCCAGGCCGCCGCCGACAAAATCGGCATCGCGTCGTTTGAACTGGGCGCGGGGCGCGAGAAAAAAGGCGACCCGGTTGATCTAGCGGTCGGCCTCAAAATCCATGTGAAAGTGGGCGACCGGGTGGAACGCGGCGCGCCGCTGGCGACCATTTACTTACGCCAATGACGAAAACCGTCTGGCGGCCTGCCGCGCGCGCCTCGAAAGCGCGTTCGTTTTCAGCGACAGCCCGGTGAAGGCGCTGCCGCTGTTTTACGATACGCTCTACGGCGCGGCTTCGGCGGGCGTTTGAGACGCGGGGACGAGGCACATCTGCTGCCGGCGTTCCAGGCAGATTTCGTCATAGATGTAATAATGCAGCGGCGCATCCTGCCACCAGCCGTCCTCAAAACGAATCAGGCCGTTGTAACCATCGTAGGTGATGTTAGACAGTGTCACCTTCAGATTCTCATCCGGGCTTCGCACAGCCATAAACAACAGGCCGAAAGCATCGTAGGTCAGGGTCGCCAGCGGCCCCGGATGCGGCACAAACAGGCCGGTCTGCCGGTAGCGTTCGGCAAAAGCCGCGTCCGGCAGGGCAGCGTTGGACAAAATTTTCACCTCGGCGGGTGATGGGCGCAGGTGTATGAACTGTTCCAGCGCAAAAACTTCGCCACCCACCAGCGGCGCTTCGAGCCGGGCGGCTTCGGTCACTTCGATGCGCGCGCCGATGGTGAGCATTTGTGCCAGTTGGGGACTCGCCAGCATAAAAACGCCGTCCGTTTGAGGCTGCCCGCCCCAGCCGCCAGCGATTATCATCGGTGTATCGCCCAGCGCGCGCTGTGTTTCCGGCGCGACGGCGGCGTAACCCAGGGCGACGACCGCCTTCACCAGCGGGTCGCCGGCCAGGGCGCGGGCGCGATCTGCTGCGCTGGCGGCGCTGCCGCCGTCGTCAATCGCCAGCAGTTCAACCGATGCATCGCCAAAATCCAGCGCGGCCAGCCTCGCGGCGTACAGGGCTTGATAACCAACCTCCCGATAGCGTCCCTCGAACGGGGCCAGCAGCGCCACCCGGATGATGCCGCCCGGTTTCGCGCTGCAGGCAGCCAGAAGCAGCAGGATGCCGCACACGCCAATCCACAGCCACCGTTTGCCAGTAACTGACGACTGAAAACCGAGAACTGTTCTAGCAGCCATTCGCCAGATGTTCCTGGAAGGTGCGGGCAAAATCGTGATAACCGTCGCTGCGGCAGTCGGCGCGGAAGTAATAATAGTCAGATTCAGCCGGGTAGGTCGCCGCCTGGATGGCCGTTATACCGGGGCTGGCGATAGGCCCCGGCGGTAGGCCGTCGTTCAAATAGGTGTTGTAGGGCGAAAATACGCCGCTGTAGTCGGCGGCGGTGATGCGCGGCCACCAGCTTCCCGGCGCGCCGAGCGGATACTGGACGGTCGGGTCGGCTTCCAGGCGCATCCCGGCGCGCAGGCGGTTGCGGTAGACGCTGGCGATAAGCGGCTGCTCGTCGGCGTGGATGGCCTCGCGCTCGACGATGGCCGCCAGCGTGACGATCTGGTACAGGTTAAAACCCTGCGCGGCGGCGTCCACCGGAATCTGCGGGCCGACGCGCTCCAGAAACGTTTCGGTCAGGAAATCGCGCAGCCAGGCCGTCGTCACGTCCGCCGGAAGCTGGTAGGTGTCCGGGTACAAAAAACCTTCCAGCGAACTGCCCGGCGGCAGGCCGACCAGGGATGCAAACTGCGGATCAACGGCTGCGCCCGGCCCCACCGCCGCCAGAAAATCCGCCCCGCTGAACGGAAAATAACGGTTAGCGTCAATCGCGGCGGCGATTTCTTCCAGCCGCCAGCCTTCCAGGATGCGAAAGGCGAACTGGGTATTGCGGGAGTCGGTCAGGGCATTGGCGATGTCCGGGATGGTCAGCGCGCGGCTGAGGAAATACGTCCCGGCCTGAAGCTGGCGGTCGAAATCGTACAGCCGCACGTAGTCCACAAACAGGGCAGCGTCGGCGATAAGTCCCTGGCCGGCCAGATTTCGAGCGATGATAGGGGGGGTATCGCCGGGGCTGACGGTAAACCGCACCGGGGTGGTATCGTCGCTGATGGCGCGGCGTAAATCATCCTGCCGCGAGGACAGCGACAGGCGAATCAGCGATTTCTGGACAAAATCCACCGGCTGGCCGCCGGAGATGACAAACAGCGCGCCCAGACTCAAAAAACCGAACAAACCGAGCGCCAGAGCGGCCAGCACGATCACTCGTAAAAAGCGTACCAAGCCTGAATGTCTCCTTTATCCCCCACCAGCGCCCCGGTAAACACGGGCGTTCATTCGACGGCGGGCGGCGCGGCCAGCCCGTCGCGCACAGCGTCCAGGTAACTTTGCAGCATCACACGGGCGGCCAGGTCGTCAATCGGGTCACGCGGTTTGCGGCGCTGACGGATGGCGATTTCCCGCGCTTCGACGGTGGTGAGCTGCTCGTCCCAAAAGATGACCGGCAAATTCGTCGTCGGACGGAATTTTCCCACCCACTGCCGCACCGTTTCGGCCTGGTTTTGCCCGCCAGCTTCCGGCCAGTCGTTGACCGGCAGCCCGACGATGATGGCCGTGACCTGCTGCTCCCCGGCGGCGCGGTTGATGCGCTCAAAATCTTCTCGGTTGGAGATGCGGTGGATGATCGCCAGTTCCCGCGCGACCAGGCCGGACGGATCGCTGACGGCCAGGCCGATGCGCTTCAAACCGAAGTCTATGCCCAGCAGCCGCATCATGTCGAGGTTTCAATGATCTGGAGGGTGATTCGCATCGGCAGCAGCGGCATCTGCCCCAGCCAATCAGGCGTGAGGGCGATGGTGGGCAGCGTGCCTTCGGCCAGATGGATTTCGTTAACCAGGTAGGCGGTCGCGTCGTTGAGTGTTCGCCCGGCCAGGCGTTCGCGGACCTGATCGGCGTTAATCTGCTCGGTGACAATGCCGCTGCCGCGCATGGTGAACACGACCTGCTCGGTCTGTAAATTCACGTCCGAAACCGCGCCGCGTTCGTAGGCGACCGTCTCCGGTTTGATGAACTGGCCGACAGCGATCCGGTTGGACATCTGGGCGTAGACAATCTGCCGCCCAAACTGCTCGCCAACAGCCACCGCTTCGACAACGGCGCGCATCGTCAGCGACAGGGTATCGGCGATGTCGCCCGGCTGCGCGCTGAAGGTTGTCCAATCGCTGCGTTCTTCCGCGATATGCACCGTTTCCAGGACGATAAACTGCGATTCGTTCAGCCTGGGCTGCATCTCCACATAAGCGCGGGCCTGAAGCTGCTGCCGCAGGGTTGCCAGCAGGCGCTGCTGGTCGGCAGGGCTGACCACCCGGCGCGATTGGGTTGTGCCGCCGGAGGTGGGCGCGATATTCCGCACCGTCAGGCGGCTCGACAGTGGGCCGATAATCGTGTTAATCAGGCCGCTGTCCACGTTGCCGGCTTCTCCCTGGGAAGTCGGCAGGGCTTCAATCGGTACTTCGATCTGCAAACCCAACCCCGCCGGCAGTTCAACGTCCCGCGTGGTGCGGAACTGTATTGGCGTCCCGGCGCTGGTGGTTACGGTCGTGCCTGCCGGGATGCTGACCGCCTCGTTGGTCTGGTTAATGAAAACCACAGAGCCGGTCGCCAGGGTGTCGCCCAGTTCCTGCTGACCGGTGGTTTCAATCGTGCCGGTGTCCTCGATCTGCACGCTGAGTTTGGTGGCCGGGATGAGCCGGTTTTCGACATCCACTGCTTGAATATTCGTCCCAGCGGTGATTTCGGTTTCGACTTCGATACGGCTCTGGGCAGGGGTGAACGTTACGACGGCGCTGGGCAGGACGGCATAAGCTGCGCCGGACAGAACGGCCAGAATCACCAGCACAATCGCCAGCCGTCCCAGAATACGCCGCCGCGGCGAGGGGGCTTCTCCGCGCACCCGGCTGGCGACTTCCATCAGTTCATCGGGCTCCGGCTCGTCTTTCGGGCGCTGGAAGCGGGTGGCGAAAACTTTGGCGCGCCCGCGTTTCCAGCGGCCTCGCTCGCTGGAGCCGATGGTTTCAAAGGTGCTGATATTCAGTTCTTCCGCGTGCTGGATGACCTGTGGATCGTGCGTGACCAGCGCCAGCCGAATAGCCCGGCGCATGGCCTCGCGCTGGATCAGCACCAGATCGAGCTTACGGGTGAGAACTGTGCCTTCCTCCGGCCAGATGAGCAGCACGCGCCTGCCGCGCAGAAACGACAGCCGGTCACGGACGGAGGCCGCATCCTCGCCTGCTTCGAGTTGGATATATTCCGGTCGGTCTGCCATCAGCCTTTATAGTTGTTGATAATCAACCGGCGCGCGGTTTCCAGCGCGGCGGGCAGTTTCTCGGCGTCCTTGCCGCCTGCCTGGGCCAGATTCGGTCGCCCGCCGCCACCGCCGCCGACCACTGCCGCGATTTCCTTAATCAGATTTCCGGCGTGCAGCCCTTTTTGGGTGAGATCATCGGTGACGGCCACCAAAAGCTGTGGTTTGCCTTCCACCACGCTGCCCATGACCATCACACCGCTGCTCACCTTGTTGCGGAACCAGTCGGACATTTCTCGTAAGTGTTCCATCGTCAGGCCGTCCAGGCTGGCGATCAGCGCCGGGACGCCGCCGACGCTCTCCAGTTTTTCCACCAGGGCATTAAAGCGGGTGCGGGCGATGTCGCGCTGAAGCTGCGCGATTTGCTTTTTGCTGGCGGCCAGTTCGTCTTGCAGCGCCTCCACACGCCGCGCCGCATTATCCGGCGCTGCGCCCAGACGGTGGGCGATTTCGCTCAGCGTATTCAGGCTGTGCTGGATATACGCCACCGCGCCATGCCCGGTCAGGGCTTCCACACGGCGAATGCCGGCGCTGACGCTGCCTTCGCTGACGATGACAAACGGCCCGATTTCGCCGGTTTCCCTGACGTGAACGCCGCCGCAAAGTTCATAGCTGTAGCGGTAGCCGTCCTGGGCGATGACGATGGTACGCACGCGCTCGCCGTATTTTTCGCCGAACAGCGCCATCGCGCCTTCCTGCCGCGCCTGCGCCAGCGATTTTTCCTCCGCGATGACCGGGTAATTTCGCAGGATGATGTCGTTAACCTGCGCTTCGATGGCGGCGATGTCGTCCACCGTGAGTTTCTGATCGTGTACGAAGTCGAAGCGCAGCCGGTCCGGCGCGACCAGCGAGCCGCGCTGCTGGACATGCGACCCCAGGCGGCTGCGAAGCGCGGCGTGAAGCAGGTGTGTGCCGGTGTGGTTGCGGGTGATGTCCGCGCGGCGTTCGGCGTCCACCTCTGCCCGCGCCGGATCGCCCTCGCGCGGCGTGCCTTCGATCACTTCGCCGACGTGGACGATCAGGCCGCCGACCGGCTGTTTCATATCTTCCACTTCGATCAGCCAGTCCTGACCGGCGATGATGCCGGTATCGCTGATCTGGCCGCCAGACTCGACGTAAAACGGCGTGTGGCCGAGAACCACTTCCACCCGGTCGCCGGCCATAACGCTTTCGACGCGCTGGCCGTCGCGGAATAGTGCCAGCAGGCGGTCGTCTACTGTCGTTGGGCCATAAGGGGCATAATTAACACCCTTTTCGCCCACCAGCCCCGCGGCTTTGATCTGCGACAGCGTTTCGGCGTACAGCTCGCCCATCTCGATTTCGCCCATCGCCTGGCCGCCGCCGCTGACTTCGGCGTGTCGCGCTTCTTCTTCGTTGAAGCCGGGCATATCCACGCTGAACCCGCGTTCGCCCGCGATGTCCTGGATGACCTGGATGGGCAGCCCCAGCGTGGCCTTCAGATAAAACGCCACCCGCCCCGGCAGTTCGTTTTTGCCGTCCTGCGCCAGCATATCCAGCTCGGCTTCCAGTTCGCTTAGGCCGCGATCCAGCGTGCGGCGGAAGCGAATTTCTTCCTGCGTGATGATCTTCTGGATGGCGTCGGCGCGTTCGAGCAGTTCGGTATAATGCCCGCCCATGATGTCAATCACCGTCCGGGCCACGTCGGCCAGGAACGGATGCTGGAAACCTAGTTTTGTCCCAAAACGCGAGGCGCGCCGAATGACCAGGCGGCAGACCGAATCGCGGCCTTTGGCGCCGGGCAGCACGCCGTCGGCGATGAGGAAAACTGCCGCGCGAATGTGATCGGCGATGACGCGGTAGGGGACGATGTTGGCGTCACGTTCGGCATCCGTGTGGCCGGTGAGCCGCTGCGTCTGTTCGATGATGGGCATAAACAGGTCGGTTTCGTAGTTAGAGGTGACGCCGTTCACCACGCTCAAGATGCGCTCCAGCCCCATGCCGGTGTCCACGCCGGGCGCGGGCAGCGGCACGTCGTACTGGCTGCTGTGCTGCGGGTCGGCCTGGGTGCGGTTGAACTGCATGAATACCAGATTCCACAGTTCGAGGAAACGGTCATCTTCGGCTTCCAGCGACGGGATGATGTCGTCTATTCCGCGCTCCGGGTATTTGTCCCAATGCAGTTCGCTGGTGGGGCCGCATGGCCCGGTTTCGGCCATCTGCCAGAAGTTGGTCTTCGGCCCCAGGCGCGCCACCCGCCGGGGGTCTATGCCCAGTTCCTCAACCCAGACGTTGTAAGCCTCGTCATCATTGTGGTAGACGGTGAACGCCAGCCGGTCTGCCGGCAGGCCGTAAACTTCGGTCAGCAGCGTGTAGGCGTATTTGATGGCGTCGCGCTTAAAATAATCGCCAAAGCTGAAGTTGCCCAGCATTTCAAAGAAGGTGTGGTGGCGCGGCGACGGCCCGACGTTCTCAAGGTCATTATGTTTGCCGGAAACCCGCATACATTTCTGAGATGTTGCAGCGCGTTTATAATCGCGCTTATCCAGCCCCAGGAACACATCCTTAAACTGCACCATACCCGCGTTGGTGAACAGCAGGGTAGGGTCATTGGCCGGGACAAGCGAAGACGAATGAACCTGTTTGTGTCCCATTTCTTCAAAATAATCTAAAAACGCCTGGCGCGCTTCGGCGCTGGTCATCGGTTTCATAAAAGGCGGCTGTCCTTGCTTATTCTGTGGTAATCCCTCAAAATTATAGTGGGAGTGCGGGGGGTTCACAAGGGATAGGATAAGATGGCCGATACAGGGTATAAATAATCTTGCCTGGGCGTGTTTCGACTGCAACAACGCCAAAGGCAGCGATATTTATGATGAGAAAACCGGCCAACTTGTACCTTTTGCGGTCTTGCGAGTGTATCTTTTTAAATCTAAATCGAGATGAACCGGTCAGGACACGACGGGACTTGATCGAAATCGGCCTCTATTAAAACAACTCGTTCGTGTATACTGTGCAAACTTCAACACACCAAACTTATTGAGGACGGCTTTTTATGCCTACCATTGACGAACAAGTCGAAATTCTGATGTCCGGCGCGGAGTATGGCGACCCGCAGATCAGGGAAAATATGAAACGTGATCTGCGCGAACGCCTGCTGGAATCCGAAAAAACCGGGCGACCGCTGCGTGTCTACTGCGGCTACGACCCGCGCACGTCTGATCTGCATCTGGGACATACCATCACCATGCGGAAGCTGCGCCAGTTCCAGGACTTCGGCCATGATGTGACCTTCCTGGTCGGCACGTTCACCAGCCTGATCGGCGACCCGTCCGATAAAGACAAAGCGCGCGACCAGCTTACCCGTGAACAGGTTGAGGAAAACGCCCGCACCTATGCCGAGCAGGCGTTCAAAATCCTCGACCGCGAGCGCACGCGGGTGCGTTTTAACGATGAGTGGCTGTCCACGCTGGATTTTGCCGACATCATCCGGCTGGCGAGCAATTTCACCGTCCAGCAGTTTTTGGCGCGCGAAAACTTCAAAAACCGCCTGGACGCCGGCGAGCCGATCTTCCTGCACGAGCTGTTTTACGGGCTGATGCAGGGGTATGATGCCGTCGCCCAGGAAACCGACGTGCAGGTAGGTGGGCAGGATCAACTGTTTAATATCCTGGTGGCCGGGCGCAAGCTGCAAGAGGCGATGGGCCAGCGTCCCCAGGTGGCGATCATCATGGGCGAAAGCCTGCCCGGCACCGACGGCGAAATCAAAATGAGCAAAAGCCTGGGCAATCATATCCCGATTCTGGCCGAACCCTGGGATATGTTCGGCAAAATTATGAGCGTGCCGGACAAGGCGCTGTTGATTTACCACAAACTGCTGCTGGGCTGGACTCCGCAGCAGTTACAAGACCTGCAAAACGGCCTGGAAAGCGGCGCTCTACACCCCAACGAGGAAAAAATGCGCCTGGCTCGGACGCTGGTCAGCATCTTTCACAGCCCGGAGGCCGCCGAGGCGGCCCAGAAACGCTGGGACGAGGTGTTCCGCAGTCATGGCGGGCTGCCGACCGATATGCCGGAGGAAACGCTGGCGCAGGAAGAGCGCGTGATTGATGTGCTGCGGCGGCTGAACATGGTCAGCAGCGGCGGCGAGGCTAAACGCCTGATGGAGCAGAAGGGCATCCGCCTGAACGAACTGCCCGTTACCGACCCGCAGGCGGTGGTCACGTTTGACATGCTGCCGGCGGTGCTGCAAGTAGGCAAACGCAAGTTCGTGCGGCTGGTTAAAAACAAGGCTTAGGCTGTTTGCAGTACGGCAGCGCCCATCACTTCGCTGCGTTTAAGGTGCTGCAAAGCGATATTTGCTGCGTCGAAGTCGAACGGCTGTACAGCCGTGTGGATGCCGATGGAAGCTGCCAGCGGCAGAAATTCTTCGGCATCCTGGCGGGTGGCATTGGCGACGCTGCGAACGGTGCGTTCGTGCCACAGCAGGCTGTAGGGCATGGCGGGCAGGTCGCTGGTGTGGATGGCGTTGATGCACAGCGTGCCGCCCCGGCGTAAATGCCTCAGCGCCAGCGGCACCATCCAGCCGGCGGGCGCGAAGATGATCGCCCGATCGAGTTTCTGGGGTGGTTCGTCGTGCGCCTGCCCGACCCAGGCCGCCCCCAGGTCATAGGCGTGACGCTGGTGTTCTGCGCTGCGGGTGAAGACAAAAACCCGGCAGTCCCAATGCCGCGCCACCTGAATACACAAATGTGCGCTGCCGCCGAAGCCGTACAGCCCCAACCGTTCGCCCGGTTTTACGTCGGACAGCCGGAGCGAACGATAGCCCACAATGCCGGCGCACAGCAGCGGTGCGGCCTCTAGGTCGTTAAAACGATCCGGTATCGGCACGGCGAATGCCTCTGGCACGGTCACATATTCCGCGTAGCCGCCCATCGCCGTATAGCCGGTAAAACGCGCGTTTTCGCACAGGTTTTCCTGCCCGCGCCGGCAGAAGTCGCAGCCGCCGCAGGTTTCGTGCAGCCAGGGGATGCCCACCCGCGCCCCGACCGGGAAACGCGCCGCGCCCGCGCCGGACGCTTCGACGATGCCGACGATTTCGTGGCCGGGGATGACCGGCAGTGTTGGGTGGGGCAGTTCGCCTTCGACCAGATGTAAATCGGTGTGACAGACGCCGCAAGCGTGAACTTTCACCAGCAGATGTCCCGGCGGTGGAGTCGGGTTGGGGAGGTCGGCCATTTGCAGCGGGGCGGTTTCGACCGGGGCGGGTGTATACAAAACCTGTGCTTTCATGATGCCACCTCTAGCGCGGCGCGCTGAACAGCAGGGCCAGGCTGGCGGCGAACAGCAAAACGACCATTAACTGCTCGAAAATCTGGGGATTCACCCAGTCCACGAATTTACGCCCCAACCAGATGCTCGGCGGAATCAGCGGCAGCGCCCACAGGATGCCGATGAACTGGTTAAGATCAAGCACCCCGGTCAGCAGCACGCCCGGCAATTTGAGCGCGTTGACGATGGCAAACAGCAGGGTAGTATTGGCGATGAATGCTACCGGGCTGATGTTCTGCAAGAGCATGTAAGCGGTAAAAGGCGGCGCGCCCACGTTCGCCAGCGCCGAACCGAAGCCGGACAGCCAGCCCACCAGCCAGCTGTGCCAGCGCCGCGAGCGGTATTCCAGCTTCCGCAGCCGTTCGCTGCCTACTTTGTAGATGACGACCAGCAGGGTGAATAAACCCAGAATGCGCCGCAGCAGCAAATCCTGACCGGCCAGCGAAGCCAGCAGCAGCGTACCCATGACGACGCCGATGACGGCCATCGGCAGCAGCAGTCTGATCTGGTGGGTGTCCCACCGCCGCCAGTAGGCCCACAGCGCGAAAAGGTCGCCGACCATCAGCAGCGGCAGCGCGATGCCGACCGCCTGCGCGGCGGGCATGACCTGGCTGAGTAAGGGTGTGACCAGCGCCACCGGCACCGGCCCGCCCAGACCGCCTTTCGATAAACCGATGAGCAGCGTCCCTAACAGGATGACGAGGATATAGGCCATGATGGATGGAAAACGATGTTAAACCGGGTGTCATGCGCCGGGCTGGTTGGGCGCCCAGGTCAGCTGCTCCCGAACCTGAAGGTCGGTATGGCGAATTTTCATCGCCAGGTCGGCGGCCAGGTTACGCATCAGCCGGTAGCCGAGCTGCGGATAGGTATCGCACAGGAGCATGAGTTTGTCGCGCGGGATGATGATGAGGTGCGTATCCGGCTGCGAACAGCGCGCGCCGGCGGAACGAACGCCTTCGTCTACCAGCGATACTTCGCCAAAGGACTGCCCCCGCCGCAGGGTGGCGATGGTGTACATGCCGCCGGCGGCCTCTTTGCCCACCAATGCCGGATTGACGATAATTTCAACCTCACCGTTGGCGATGACATAAAGTTCCGTGCCGGGGGTGTTTTCTTCAAAGATAATATCGTTGGCCTGGTAGTGTTTTTCGGTGCAGATGGAAGCGACCAGTTCAAGCTGCGTATTGGTGAGTTCGTAAAAAATGTCCGCTTGTTTCAGGATTGTGATGAAGGACATCTTATGCTCCTGTTATTCCAGATCGGGAACAGCGCCGATTGATGATTGTGAAGCCATTGTAGCATAGTTGTTATACCCGTCAAATCTTCGGGATGTGCCGTAAGACCCGGTGCGCTCGACCTTGATAAAACCCTGACCGCCCTTTATGATCGAATGAATATTCGATTTGTGTGAGGTGAATCCGTTTGAATGGCGAACTGCGCTCCGTCCCGCTGCCGTACCGGGTATGGGGGCAGGAGCATATTGACCCTGAATCGCGCGCGCAGATGGACGCGGCCATGCGGCTGCCGGTCAGTGTGGCCGGGGCGCTGATGCCGGATGCCCATGTTGGGTACGGCCTGCCCATCGGCGGCGTGCTGGCGACCGAAAACGCCGTCATCCCGTATGCCGTCGGCGTGGACATCGCCTGCCGGGTGCGCCTGTCGGTGTTCCCGGAGTCGCCGATTGTCCTCAAACAGCGCGCCGGCCAGTTCAAAAAGGCGCTGGTGGAACAAACGTTGTTCGGGGCGGGCAAAGAATGGCGGGGCAGCCAGCGTGCCGAACACGAGGTTCTGGACGACCCGGCCTGGGAAGCCGACAAGTTTCTGAAATCGCTCAAAGATACGGCTCGCGGCCAGCTTGGCACCAGCGGCAGCGGCAATCATTTTGTCGAGTGGGGCGCGCTGCGGCTGGAAAAAGATGATCCTGCGCTCGGTTTGAAAGCCGGCGAATACCTGGCGCTGCTGTCGCACAGCGGCTCGCGCGGGGTTGGCTTTAAAATCGCCAATCATTATTCGCAGATGGCGATGGCGCTGCATCCCGGCCTGGATAAATCGGCGCGGCATCTGGCCTGGCTGCCGCTGGACTGGCACGAAGGCCAGGCTTACTGGCTGGCGATGGAACTGGCCGGGCGTTTTGCCTCGGCCAATCACCAGGTTATTCATGCCCGCGTAGCAAAAGCGGCGGGACTCAAGCCGCTGGCGATGGTCGAAAACCATCACAATTTCGCCTGGAAGGAACGCCTGCCCGCGCCCGGCGGTTTCGCCGACGCCGAACGAGAGGTGATCGTACATCGTAAGGGCGCGACTCCGGCAGGGATGGGCGTGATGGGCGTGATTCCGGGTTCGATGGCCGATGCCGGTTTTGTCGTGCGCGGGCGGGGCGTGGTCGAGGCGCTTAATTCGGCAGCACACGGCGCGGGGCGGGCCATGAGCCGCCGCCAGGCGACCGCATCCATCACCAAAACGGAGCGCGACCGCTATTTAAAAGAACGCGGCGTGACGCTCATCAGTGCTGGGCTGGACGAGTCGCCGCAGGCGTACAAATCGATTGAGGCGGTGATGGCGGCGCAGGCCGACCTGATTGATATTGTCGGCAAATTCTCGCCGCTGATGGTTCGCATGGATGGCACGGGCAGCAAAGCCGAGGATTGAAGCGTGGACTTCACAATAGACGAATTGATTTGCGTCTGCATCGCCCGCCAGGTGCAGGATGGTGATTTGCTGGCGCAGGGCATCAATACACCCCTGGTGATGGCCGGGTTCATCCTGGCGAAAATCACCCATGCGCCGAACGCCATCTTCACCTCGGCCATCGGGCAGAGCATGTGCCAGGACTGGTCGCCGCTGGGCGTCGGGCGCATCGAAGACCTGTGGTTGGGGCGGGCGCTGGCGCACTTTGGTTTTGTGGCCGGCGCTGCCGACCTGCTGCCGAACTATCCGACGAAGGAGTTTTTTCGCCCCGCGCAGGTGGACGCCGCCGGAAACTTCAATAATATTGCGTTCGGCAGAGACTATCGCCACCCTCGGATGCGGCTGCCCGGAAGCGGCGGCATCCCGGACGTGACCGTGTTTTCCGACCACATCCATTTATACGTCCCCCGCCATTCCCGCGTGACGTTCGCGGAACAGGTGGATTATGTCAGCGGCCTGGGGCATGTGCCGACTCGTCGGCGCGGCTCCGGGGCGCGTTATCTCATCAGCGACCTGGGGCAGTTCGACTGGGCGAACGGCCGGATGCGCCTGACCAGTGTGCATCCGGGCATCAGCATCGAACAGGCGCAGAAAAAGACCGGCTTCGCGCTGGAGATCGCGCCGGACGCGCGTGAAACGCCGCCGCCCACGCCGGAAGAAATCCGCCTGCTGCGAGAAGTTATAGACCCCCTGGGCGTCCGCAAGCTGGAAATCCTGGGCGGCAGTGCCCGTAAAGACCTGCTGCGTCACATCCTGGCGCAGGAAAACGCGCTTTAACATGCCCGAAACCGCCGATGTGGTGATCGTTGGGGCCGGGGCTGCCGGGCTAATGGCCGGTATCTGGGCCGGGCGGACGAACCCTGGCCGCGGCGTCGTTCTGCTGGACGGCGCGCGCAAGCCGGGGGCCAAGATTCTGGTGGCCGGGGGTGGCCGCTGCAACGTGACTCATGCGGCGGTGGACGAAAGCGCCTACGCCGGATCGTCGCGCAACGCCATCAAAAAAGTTCTGCGCCGCTTTGACGTGTCACAGACGACGGCTTTTTTCCGCGAGATGGGCGTCGAACTGAAATGCGAAGAAACCGGCAAGTTATTTCCGCTCACGGATGATGCCCGAACGGTGCTGGACGCGCTGCTGTCGGCGGCGTATCAGGCCGGCGCCAGCATCCTGCACCCGCGCCGTGTTGAGGCGGTGACGCGGGCGGGGGACGGGTTCATCGTGAGCGGCGCTTGGGGGCAGATCGAGACGCCGAACGTCGTGCTGGCGACCGGTGGGTGCAGCCTGCCGAAAACCGGCTCGGATGGTTTTGGTTATCAGATCGCGCGTTCGCTCGGCCATACACTGACGCCGCGCATCCTCCCGGCTTTAGTGCCGCTGACGCTGCCCGGCGACCATTTTATCTGTTCGTTGAGCGGCGTCACCGTCCCGGCCACGCTGGAAGTCCGTGCGCCGTCCGGCAAGATACTGGCCGCTTTTACGGATTCGACGCTTTGCGCGCACTTTGGCCTGTCCGGGCCGTCGGTGCTGGACATCAGCCGTTATTATCTGGCCGCGCGCTTCGATGACCCCAGCGTAATTTTGACGATTAACTGGCTGCCGGGCAAAACGCCGGAACAGGTGGAGGCAGATTTACAGGGTTTGGGGCGCGGCAGCCCGGCGCGGTATCTGCGGGCGTTTTTGCCGGAGCGGCTGGCGCGCGCGCTGTGCGAATATGCCGGCGTCGAACCCAATACGCCTGCCGGTCAACTCAGCCGCGAGGCGCGCAAAACGCTGGCGCGGACGATCACCCGCCTGGCGCTGCCGATCACCGGCCAGCGCGGTTTTAATTATGCCGAAGTGACGGCCGGCGGCGTGCCGCTGGCGGAAATTCACCTCAATACCATGCAGTCCCGCATGTGTCCCGGTTTGTATTTCTGCGGCGAAATCTGCGATGTGGACGGGCGAATCGGGGGGTACAACTTCCAATGGGCCTGGGCCAGCGGGTATGTCGCCGGGGTATCGGTCGGCAGGCCAGGGTAATCATTGGCCCGGCGGCGCGATTTCCCAATCCCTGAGGGTTAAAAACCGGTCGGCAGGTATTCCGACAAAACCGAGCTGCACGCCGCCGACGCGAGCAGCGGTCGCATAGGTGAACAGCGGGTAATAAAGCGGGATGGCGACCGCGCGCTCGATGAAATCCCGTTGAAATTCGTGGTAATAAACAGCCCGGTTGATGCCGCTGGGGTCGCGCCGGGCGCGCTCCAGGCTTTCGCTGATGCGCCGGTCGTTGACGCCGCCGTAGTTCAGGCCGTCCGGGTACTGCCCTTCATCCCAGAAAGTATATACGTCCGGGTCAGCGCTGCCGCCAAGCGAAAGTTCGACGACGGCGGCATCAAAATCGCCGCTGTCCAGGCGCGATTGGTAGTCCCCCGGAGCAGCCGCTTCGACCGCCGCCTGGACGCCGAGAGGCGACCACTGGGCCGCGATTTCCTGCGCCAGGTTGACCAGCGCCGGGGTGTCCGGCACGAGGATGCGGAACTGATAGCGGCTGCCGGCGGCTTCTTCGGTCGCTTCCGGCGAAGTAACTACCGGACGGGCGTTTTCCAGTAGGGCGCGAGCGGCGTTTATATCTGGCTGCGGCCAGGGCAGGTCGGCAGTATAAGCCCACGAACCGGGGAACAGCGGGCTGTCCGCCCGGACGGCCTGACCTGATAGATAACGCTCAATGATGCCGGCGCGGTCGAGGCCGGTCATCAGCGCCAGCCGCACGCGCTGTTCGCGGAAATAAGCGGTTTCGTCCTTCACCCAGTTAAAAATCAGCACGCCCAGCGTGGCTTCGATCTGCGTGTGGATGTTCAGCCCCGACGAATTGACCAGTGCCAGCCGTTCCTGCACGTTTCGCGCCATCAGCCCGTCAGCTTCGCCGTTTTGCAGCGCGGCCAGCGCCGCTTCAAACGTATCGTACAGGCGAAAGCGGAAACGATTGATGGTGTATCCGGCCTGGCCTTCAGGCCGCTGCCGGTAGACCGGGGCGGCCTGCAAATCAACGATGTCTATACGGCTGCCGTCGGTCGAGCGCAGCGCGCCGATCTGGTAAGGGCCGGTGCCGATGGGGGATAGGTTAAAAGGGTGATTGGCGATCAGCGCCGCCGTCGTGCCGCGCAGGGCGTGTTCCGGCAGGATGCCGATACGCAGCATGTCTAAAAATGTTCCGAGCGGCTGTGTCAGGCGGAAGCGCACCAGATGGTCGCTCAACCGCTGGACTTCAACCGTTCGCCAGAAGCGTCCCAGCTCCGCCGGGCCGGGAAAATCCGGCGATTGCAGCAGCGAAACCGTGTACATTACATCATCCGCGGTAAAAGGCGCGCCGTCCTGCCACAGCACGTCCTGCCGCAAACGCACCACGTATTCCAGATGGTCGGACGAAATCACCCATTCAGCCGCCAGCGCCGGGGCCGGTTCGCCATATTCATTGGCACGGGTTAGCCCTTCAAAAATCAGGGCGGTGATGTCGCGGTCTGCCGGGTTTAAGCCGGCCAGCAGGGGGTTCAAACGCTGCACGCTGCCGACCAGCGCCTCGGTAAATTCCAGGGTGGGCGTGTTTTCATCGGCAGGCAGCGGCACGGGCAGCGACACCGGCGCTTCGTCCGCCGCTGTGGAAACGATGGGTTCGGCGCTGGCCGCCGGCGTCGGTTCGGTGGGAATATCCGGCGCGGGGGTATCATTGAGCGAACGCGAGGCTAAACCGGCGAGAAAAAGCCCCAGCGCCGTGAGCAAAACGACCAGTTGCCAGCGAAATCCGCGCAGCATGAAAAATGGTTAAGATAAAACGAAGCGCAAAGAGAGCTTTACATGCGGAAAGCCACAACCGACAGGATCGAAATCGCCAGGAAGGCGATTGAAAGGCCGATGGTGATGTTAAACAGGGTCTTTTCGAGGCCACGCCGCGTGCGCGCGAAGCCGCCGGTTTCGCCGCCGAGCAGGCTGCCGAGCGCGCCGCCCTTGACTTGAAGCAGAATCAAAATAATCAGCACCACCGAAATGATGATTGAAGCGATCTGCAAAGCTGCCTGCATGTGCGTTAACTCCTCAATGACCGGCATAAAAAGCCACCGCAGTATAGCATGTGCGGTGGCCGTTGCAAAGACAGAAGTCGCCGGGATGGATGTTAAGGCATAAGGCTGGCCGGTTGCAGCGTCAGCAGGTAATCGAGCGCCGCTTTAAGCTGCGGGTCGTTGGGGTCGTTCCGCACTTCCGGCGTCCATTCCACCACAATATCCGGTGTAATACCCACGTCATGAATCCAGCTGCGGTTCGGCGTTAACCACCGGGCAATCGTCAGCCGCACGCCCCCGCCGTTGACCAGTTCGCGCCAGGTCTGAACCGTGCCTTTGCCGAAGGTCGTCTCGCCGATGATTTTGGCGCGTCCCCGGTCTTGCAGCGCGCCGGCCACCAATTCGGATGCGCTGGCGCTGTCCTCGTCCACCAGCAGTACCAGCGGGACGGAAACGCCGATATATGAGCCGCTGGCCTCAAAAACGCGCTCCTCGCCCCTGCCGAAATCCTCGATCAGGATTGTGCCGTCTTTGATGAAGGCGCTGGCGATTTCGATGGCGGTCGAAAGCAGGCCGCCGGGGTTGCCGCGCAGGTCGAAGATCAGCCCGTCCAGTTGGTTAACGTCCAGGGCTTGCAGCGCGCCGTCCAGTTTAGTGCGCGCGTCGGCGCTGAAGTCCCGCATTTTGACGTAACCGATGTTGTTATCCAGGATTTTGTATTCGATGTTGGGAACTTCGATGCGGGCGCGGGTGACAGAAAATTCCAGCAGTTGGTCGCCGCGCTGCATGGTCAGATTGACCACCGTACCCGCCGGGCCGCGCACCTTGATGACCAGTTCCATCTGGCTGAGGCCGGTGACATCTTCGCCGTTCACCTCGATGAAAATATCGCCGTCCTGGATGCCGGCGGCCTCCGCCGGCGAGCCTTCCAGCACACTGGCGATACGAATGGCGCCGGTTTCTTCAATGGTTTCCACCAGCGCGCCGATTCCTTCAACCGCGCCGGATAGATCGGCGTTCATCAGGGGATACATTTCCGGGTTCATGTACCCGCTGAACTGATCCCCCAGGGCATTCATCATGCCCTGAATAGCGCCGTTCACCAGGGTTTCCGGCTCGACAGGCTCCAGATATTCGGTGGTAATGAGGTTATAAACCTGCCAGAAAGGCGCGAACAGTGTCTCACTCCCGGCAGGGGGCAGGAGGTCGCTCTGCGCCTGGCTGACGTTATATTGGCTGCCAAGCGCGAAGCCGGCCAGAAAAATGCCGACAACCAGGAAGCTGATTTGAAGCAGGCGGAAACGCTGCCAGGCGGCGCGAAGGTGATGCATACCATACTCCAGCAAAACTAACCATGATATTATTATAAACGTTTCGCGGAATTCGCGCGGTGAATTTGCGATTAGAGTTGTGATGGTCAAAACGCTTGTTTTACGGCTGGACGCGCGCCAGCCCGATTCCCATCTGATCGAACGGGCGGCGGCTGCCCTTCGGGAGGGAGGACTGGTGGCTTTTCCGACCGAAACGGTATATGGTCTGGGTGCGGACGCCACCAGCGCGCCGGCTGTCAGCCGCATCTTTGCGGCCAAAGGCCGCCCGGCATCCGACCCGATCATCGTGCATTTATACGATCTGGCGCAGTTGGAACAGATAGCCGTTGGTGTGCCGAGTCTGGCTTATGATCTGGCGCGCCGCTTCTGGCCGGGGCCGCTGACGCTGGTTTTGAGGCGGGGCGAACGTATTCCCCCCAATGTTTCCGCCGGGCTGGAAACCGTCGCGGTGCGAATGCCCGATCACCCGGCTGCGCTGGCGCTGTTCCGGGCGGCGGACTTGCCGGTGGCCGCGCCCAGCGCCAACCGCTTCGCCCGCCCCAGCGCGACGACGGCGGCGCACGTTCTGGAAGACCTGGACGGTCGAATAGATGTGGTGCTGGACGGCGGCCCGACCGTCATCGGTCTGGAATCGACCGTGCTGGATTTGACGAAACCCGCCCCGGCGGTGCTGCGCCCTGGCGGCATCACGCTGGAAATGCTGCGGGCGGTTATCCCGGATGTGGCGCTGGTTTCGCGCCATTTACAGCCCGACGATGCCGGAATCGAAGCGCCGGGTATGCTGCTCAAACATTATTCGCCGCGCGCGGAACTGCTGCTGTTCACCGGCGAGCCGGAGCGGGTTATCCCGCGAATGCAGGCCGCCGTGAAGGATTACCTGCAAGCGGGGCAGCGGGTGGGTATTCTACTGCCGGATGAGGACGCCGACGTTTTTGAAGGCGCGGATGTGCTGGTGTTTCGTCTGGGCGCGCGGGAAAACCTGGCGCAGCTTGGCGCGAATTTATTCACCGGCCTGCGAGAATTAGATCGCCGGTCGGCAGACGTGATTTTAACCCGCGCCGTCGAACGTTCCGGGCTGGGGGTCGCCATTTATGACCGTCTGCTGCGTGCCGCCGAGGGGCGTATTATAGCCTGCTGATATTTTCGGCTGCGATCAGGCGTTGTGGCCGGGCTGCTGCCAGGCAGTTTCTTCGAGGGCGAGTTCGATGAACAGCGCCGCCGACCAGCCGAACATGGGGGCGGCTTTGGGCGGTCGCTCTCCCGTCAGCGGGTGGTAATACTCGTAGATGTCGTCCTGCCCCATTACCAGCGCCAGTGTCCGTCGCCGCAGCTCCGCCGCCCACATCTCATACCCTGACTGCTTCAGCCCCTCCACCAGCAGGTAGTTGATGTTGATCCAGCTCGGCCCGCGCCACATCTGCCAGGGGTCGAAAGCCGGGTCGTCCAGCGCCACCGTCGGTACGGGGAAGGGCGTCCAGAACTGCTGCGGGTCGGTCAGGGTCGCCACCAGCCGGTCGCCGACGGGGCGCGGCAGCCGCCCGGTGAGCAGCGGCAGCAGGCCGAAGGGCGTGCGGGTGGGCAGCAGCGCGTCGGCGTGGCGGGCGCGGAACAGCCCGGTCTGTTCGTCCCACAGGTGGGTGAGCATGGCGTCCAGCAGGCGGACGGCCTCGGCGCGGTGGCGGGCAGCGGCTTCGGTCTGGCCGAGCATCTCGGCGATGGCGGCCAGGCTGTCGTGCTGCAAGACCAGGTAGGTGTTCAGATCAGGTGAGACGACCGGCATCCCGGCATCCCACAGCGGGCTGTCGTCCAGGCCGGAGGAGAAGGGATGCTGGTACAGGCACAAGCCGTCGGGGGCGCGGTTGACGTTCATCCACCAGGCGTTCCAGCGGGTGAGCGGGTCGTAGATCTCGGCCAGGAAGTCGGGGTGAGGGTGGCTTTCCTGCATCTTCAGCACCGCCCAGGTGATGATGGGCGGTTTGGTGACATCGGCATCCACCGGCTGGGCGAGGTGCGTGACCAGCCCTTCGTCGTGGATGGCGTCAGGCAGCATCCCGTCGGGGCGCTGGTGATCGAGGACGATGCGAAGCTGGTCTTCGGCCAGTTGCAAATCCACATGGCGGTAAGCCAGGGCGTGGAAGACCTGATCCCAGTGCCAAACGCCGACGTAGTGGACTTTGGAGGGCAGCAGGGCCTCGCGGGTGAAGAAGTAGCGGGTGTTGACCAGACCGGAGCGCATGATCCACCAGGCGTAATCGTACTGGGGGCGGAGGTGATCGAGAACCGGCGGCACGGCATCAAACCAGGCGTCCCAGCGGCGGCGGGCAGCGTCGAGGGCGGCGGCGGGGTCGGGGATGGAGCGGTTGAAACCCAGGCGGGGCGTGATGTTGAGCAGCAGCGCCTGGCCGGCGTGGGCGTCAAGCTGGAGGGTGGCCTGGAAGTGGTCGGCGTCGAGTGGGTCGAGGTGGTTGGCGAGGATGCGGGCGTTGGTGGTGTAGGCCAGGTTGCGTTTGCCGCGCAGGGTGGCGCCGCGAAAGTCGGCGGCGGCCTGCTGGGCGTAGAGGCTGAAACGCAGGCCGCAGCGGGCGGATGGCAGGCTGAGCAGCAGGGTTTCAGGGTCGAGGAACAGCCAGGTGAAGCGCCCCAGAGCGGTGGTGATGGACACGGCATGGGGCGTGGTTTCGACGTTCAGCTCGGTGAGGGGCTGGCCGTCGGAGTCGAGGAAGGTGAAGTCGGTGACGAGGGGCGGACGCTGGCGGTAGTGGCCGACCTCGGCTTCCCACTTGACCCAGCGTTCGGCCAGGCGGATGGCGAACTGGTGCTGGCTGCGGAACAGCAGCAGCCGCGAGCCGCGATCGGTGAAGGGGATGCTGGTCAGGTTGATACGGTTGTGCAGTCGTTCCGCGCCGCTCACGTTCGCCCTCCGGCCTAATTCAGAATTTATGGAAAAACAAGGAATAGGCCGGACAGTATAAACCGGCCTTTATACCTTAATTACCAAATCATGCCACCATCCGGCGGCTAAATCAACGGGAATTCTAACTGAGGTCGGCGATGCCGTATTTTTCTCGATAGGCGGGGACGGTTATCATCGGCGGACGCTCAACATCCCCAATTTCGGCGATGTCCAGCGCAAAACGTTCCGGCTCCTGCACTACCAGCTTCATGCTGCGGTTGGCTTTATCCAAAAGCTGCACGCCATAGCGCCCTTCCAGGCGCGCGATAAAAACCTGCAAAATCGCAAACGACATCTTGCTCAGGTTAAGCAGGGGTTGGTTATGATGGACGCGCACTTCCAGGTCGCTCTGGGCGATTCCGGCCAGGCCGTAGCGTTCGTGGAGGTCTATAATCAGACCGGTTTCGACGCCGTAACCGCTGAA
The DNA here is from genome assembly GCA_014338005.1 of Chloroflexota bacterium. Taxonomy (GTDB): domain Bacteria; phylum Chloroflexota; class Anaerolineae; order Aggregatilineales; family Phototrophicaceae; genus CFX2. The sequence continues at coordinate 39,394 of QUBZ01000081.1, forward strand.
AAACGGCACCTGTTCCAGCGCCTCGCGCCGCCCGGCATATTCGCCCGAAAGCGGCTGAATGATGCCGGAGAGTTCGGGATAAAACAGGTTGAGAAGCGGCCTCGCCACCAGTTCGGTCACGCGCCCACCGCCAAAAGCCTGAATTTTGCCGTTCACCTGAATCGGGCGCGCGTAGAAGCCTTTCACATACTGGATTTGCTGGTGTTTGAGCAGGGGGCCGATTAACCCGTACAGAAAACGCGGGTGAATGTTGGTGATGTCCGTATCCACCCAGGCGATGATGTCCCCTTTGGTCACATACAGGCTTTTCCAGAGCGCCTCGCCCTTGCCGCTAAATGAACCGACTTCATGGCGCAGGATTTCCTGATGAATATAGGTGGGGATGCCGTTTTCCTGGGCGATGGCAACGGTATTATCGGTCGAGCTGCTGTCAATCAGCACGATTTCGTCTATCAGCGGCATGTCGTCCATCAACGCTTTTTTCAGCGTGCTAATCACCGCTCCAACGGTTTCCTGTTCGTTAAGCGCCGGCAGCGCCAGGCTGATGCTCAGGCCGCGTTTTTCCTTAAGCGATACTAACTCCCGCAGATCGCTGAATTCGCCGCTGTGGAAGGTGTTTTCGGCGAACCACCGATCCACGCGGGTGGACAGGTTTTCTTCGGGCATCCGCAGTGGTTTCGGTTGGTGAAACTCCAGCGCCTCCTGCTGTGTGCCGCGTACCAGGACGACCGGCAGTTTCGCGCGTTGGTAGACTTCTTCCACGATGATACCGGATGGTTCGCCTTTTTCGGGGCGGCGGAACGATGCGCCCATAACCACAGCTTTATGCCCGGCGGCCTCGCGGACGATGCCATTGGTGATGGCAGTGACGGCGGTCACGGTGCGGGCGATTTGCGGCACTGCGCGCATGACCAGTTCCAGGTCGGGGGCGGTGCGGCGTCGGTCGGCGGCATGGAACAGCGTGATCGAATCTTCGGCGGCCAGCGCCTGCG
>QUBZ01000082.1 GCA_014338005.1 Chloroflexota bacterium
CAGCAGCGTCCAGGTGGGGTTTGACCGGGCGGCGGTGGACGTTCCGCCGGTCGAACTGGTGGTGCGGTTGGCGGTGGTTAACGGCGAGCCGCTGCGGCCCCAGGAGCGCACTTATCATCTGGCGCGTGAGGCCGACTACCACACGTTTCAGGTCACGCCGGGGCGTTATACCCGGATGCGCCTGCGTGTGCAGGTTTACCAGCTTGGCCCCAACCCCGACGATATAGCGGTGGCGGGCGGTTTGTATGTGGATGTGCCGGTCGCGGCGGCAGCCGACGAAAACCGGGCGGCCTTTGGAGCAGATATTATCGTCACGGTTTAAGGAGTCTATGGCTCAGGAAATCGCTATCCAGTACCCGCGCAGGCGGTTCCTGCGAAAGTCCATCCGGTTTGTGGGGCGCGCACTGACCGGGCTGCTCACACGTCTGACCATCACCGGCAGGGAAAACCTGCCCACGCGCGGCCCGCTGATCGTGGTCGGCAATCATGTCGCCATGTTGGAAGCGGCGCTGATGGTGCTGTACACACCCTGGGAGATCGAGCTGATGGCGGCGGGCGAAATTCCGCTTGACCCCCGTTATGCGCCGTTTGCCAATACCTATGGTTATATCCCCATTCGCCGGGGTGCGATGGACCGGCAGGCCATGAACCAGGCTTTAGGCGTGCTGCGGCAGGGCGGCGTCATCGGCATGTTCCCGGAGGGGGGTATCTGGGAGAGCGCCTTCAAACGCGCCCGGACGGGCGTGGCCTGGTTGAGCTACCACGCCACCGCGCCGATTGTGCCGGTGGGTTTTGGTGGCATTGACGGGGCGCTGGCCGCCGCGTTAAAGTTCGAGCGTCCGCGCCTGTCCATGAACATTGGGCCGATGATGCCGCCGATTCAAGACCAGGGCGGCAAACCGCTCAAGGTCGTCCTGGAGGAAGGCGCGCGGGCGGTGATGTCCCAGGTGGAGGCGCTGGTGCCGGAAGAAGACAAACGGCGCTGGAATCGCATCCAGGACGAACGTTTTGAACTGGAACTGAAGGTTTACCGCCGCGACGGCACGCCGGTTGAACTGCCCGGCGATTTAACGCTCTCCAGGCCGGAAATGCTGTCGAAGTTTTTCCATCGCCCGCTGCTGCTGGATGTGATGTCCCGCAATCTCGAACTGCCGGTTCAGGCCTTGCAGCGCCTGGACGCCGAAAACGACCCGCAGCGGCTGGCGGACGCGGCGCAGGTGGCGCTGGACTATCTTGACCAGAACCCGCATTTTCTGTCGTACCGCTTTGGTTACGAGCAGGGCAGCGGCATGAAAACCGGGCTTCTCGAACTGCGCGACATCGGGCGCTGGGCGCAGGAACACGGCTACCGGCTGACCGTCACGCCGATTCGTCGCTACCGGCGGCGGGGCAGCGATGAGGAAATTGTCGAGGTCAAACCCGGTTCTTTGCCGCCGCTGTAGGCGGTCGAACAACCACAAAACATCATGAGAGATAGGGACGCGCGATGCTGTGTCTCTATAGATTGTGAGCCGCATGGCCGAAGTAGACCTGACGAAAACTCATGCCCTGGTGGTTGAAGACGATGCCGGCGGCATGGCGATCATCGGCGTGATGCTGCGCTATATGGGTGTGGACACGTTGATGAACACCACCGGCGAAGGTGTGGTGGAACTGGCCTGCGCCATGAAACCGCACCCGTCCATCATCTTTGTGGACATCAACCTGCCCAAAACCAACGGCTACGAGGTTTTAAAGCAAATCCGCGCCGAGCCGCTGCTCAAAAACGCGCTGGTGGTGGCGGTGACGGCGCAGGACGCCGATACCGAAATCCCGCGCTGTAAAGCTGCCGGTTTTGACGCTTTTATCGGCAAGCCGATCAGCCGGTCGCGTTTTCCGCGCCAGGTGCGCCGCATCCTCGCCGGCGAAGCGGTGTGGGAAACTTATTGAGCCGGCAAGGATTGGTCAGGATGAATAAACGCAAAACGCGCGGCGAGGCCGAGGCGGAGTTTACGCGGGCGATTGTGAAGTTTGAAAAAGAGTATCTGGGGCGCGGGCCGGTGGACGCCCGCACCCTGTTCATCAACGACCTGATTCTGGTACGGCTGCGCGGCATCCTCACCCCGGCGGAGGTCAAACTGGCCGAAACGCACGAGGGTAGAACCCTGGTCAAGGAAACGCGCCGCCAGCTGTTTGAAAGCTCGCGCCCGCTGCTGGAAACCATCGTCCAGGAAATCACCGGCTGCCGTCTCATCAGCCTGCACACGGACATGAGTACCCGCACCGGGGAGCGCGTGATCGTGCTGACGGTGGACGCCGACCTGAGCGAGCGGTTTGTTTAACCCCCCAAAAATGGGGGGGCATCCTCCGGCATACTGATGATATGATTCACCCCGAAACCGGAGTCTATCCGGGATAATTTTAACGTATTACGGCAGACCCAGGCGAAAGGTTTGACCAAACCGGTTGCAGCGTAGGCCGACATCCTGTCTCCTCCTGGGGAAGATGTCGGCTTTTTGTATTTTGAGGGCGAGAATGCTGGCTGAAAAACAGGAACACGCGGTTTCTTCAAGGAATTGGCACGTTTTAGAAGCGGAGCAGGTGGCTGCGGCGCTGGATGTGGATGTAACTGCCGGCCTGGCGGAAAACCAGGTGGCGGAGCGGCGCAAACAGCACGGCCCCAACGAGCTGGTCGAGCGTGGTTTAAAAAGCCCGCTGGCGATTTTGTGGGAGCAGATCACCAATCCGCTGGTGCTGCTGCTGATTTTTGCCGCTGTTATCTCGGCTTTTCTGGGCAAAGCCGACAGTGTGATCGCCATCCTGGCGATTGTGGTGCTGAATGCTGTTTTGGGGCTGGTGCAGGAATACCGCGCCGAACAGGCGATGGCCGCGCTGAAGAAGATGGCCGCGCCGCTGGTGCGCGTGCGGCGGGATGGGCATCTGGCCGACATCGAAGCGCGCGAGCTGGTGCCGGGCGATGTTATTTTGCTGGAAGCCGGCAGCGTTGTGCCTGCCGACACGCGCGTGATCGAGTCCGCTAACCTGCGCGTTCAGGAGGCTTCGCTGACCGGCGAATCGCTGCCGGTGGAAAAAATTGTTATGGCGCTGGAGGATGCCAACGCGCCGCTGGGCGACCGTTATAACATGCTGTACATGGGTACGTCGGTGACGTATGGCCGGGGCAGCGCAGTGGTGGTCGAAACCGGCATGAATACCCAGCTTGGCCGCATCGCGGAGCTGATTCAGTCGGTACAGAGCGAAAAGACGCCGCTTCAGCGCCGCATGGCAGAAGTCGGCAAGGTGCTGATCGTCGCGGCGCTGGCGGTGATGGCGGTCGCGTTTTTAATCGGCCTGATCGTCGGCACACCTGTCCAGGAGGTGCTGCTCAATGCGGTGGCGATTGCCGTCGCCGTCGTGCCGGAAGGCCTGCCGGCAGTGGTGACGATTGCGCTGGCGCTGGGGGCGCAGCGGATGCTCAAACGCCGCGCGCTGATCCGCAAGCTGCCGGCGGTCGAAGGACTCGGCTCGGTGACGGTCATCTGCTCGGACAAAACCGGCACGCTGACCGAAAACAAAATGACGGTGGTGCTGGTGGACGTGGCCGGAAAAACGGCGGCGATGGACGACGTGATCCGCCGGGGGATGCCGGCGTTGGTGGCCCAGAACGGCAGCAGCGACGGTGCGGACGTGGCGCAGGCAGTGCTGATGGCCGGGGATGCGCTGTGCAACGACGTGGTGCTGGAAGTGGATAAAGATCATCCGCAGGGCTACCGCGCCGTTGGCGACCCGACCGAAGGCGCGCTGGTGGTAGCGGCGGCGCGTTTTGGCCTGTGGAAGTCGCACCTTGACCGGGTTTTGCCTCGTGTGGGCGAAGTGCCGTTTTCGTCGGAGCGCAAACGTATGACCACCCTGCACCGGCTGGACGAAAGCGTGATGCCGGAGGACGGCGCTTCGTACATCGTCAACCTGATGCGGGCGCGGCAGGCCGGTTTTATCGCCTTCACCAAAGGCGCGGTGGACAGCCTGCTGGAAGTTTCCGACCGGGTGTGGGTGGACGGCCAGATTTTGCCCCTGACGCCGGATTGGCGCGAGCGTATCACCGGCTCCAACGACCGCATGGCGCGGGATGGCCTGCGCGTGCTGGGGCTGGCCTTTACGCGGCTGCCGGAACTGCCCGCCGACCTGTCCGGCGTGGAACAAAACCTGATTTTTGTCGGTATGGTCGGCATCATAGACCCGCCGCGCACCGAGGTCAAACAGGCGGTTAAAACCTGCCAGCGGGCCGGCATTCGCCCGGTGATGATTACCGGCGACCACCCGCTGACGGCCTTCAAAATCGCCCGCGATCTGGAGATCGCCGGCCCGAACGACCGCGTGTTGACGGGCCACGACCTCAACCGCATGTCCCAGGCGGAACTGGAAGCCGAGGTCGAGCAGGTGGCCGTTTATGCCCGTGTATCGCCGGAGCACAAACTGAATATCGTGCAGGCACTCCAGAAAAAAGGACATATTGCGGCCATGACCGGCGACGGCGTGAACGACGCCCCGGCGCTCAAACGCGCGGACATCGGCGTGGCGATGGGTATCACCGGCACGGCGGTTTCCAAAGAGGCCGCCGATATGGTCATCCTGGACGATAACTTCGCCACCATCGTCAGCGCGGTCGAAGAAGGCCGCACCATTTATGACAACGTGCGCCGTTTCATCAAATACCTGCTGGCGAGCAACACCGGCGAATTGTTTGTGCTGCTGGCGACGCAGTTGGTGGCGCTGATGACCATCCCGCTGACGACGCTGCAAATTCTGTGGATGAACCTCATCACCGACGGCATCCCGGCGCTGGCGCTGGGCGTGGAAAAAAGCGAACGCGGCGTGATGAGCCGCGCCCCCTACGCGCCGAATGAGAGCATCTTCGGGCGCGGCATGGCCCGGCATATCCTGATTGTCGGGCTGCTGTTGGGTTTAACCGGCCTGCTGTTGGGCATCTGGTCGTTTAACCAATATCTGGCCGAAGCGCAGCCGGCAGCGGACGAGCTGGGGCTGACGATGGAACAGGTGGTGGCGGCGCAGCGCGTCAACGACGTAGACCTGGGTGATACGGCGGCGGTGGCGGCGCGCGCTGCCGAACTGGGCATCCTGCCGGAGCAGCTTACGCGCGCGCTGGAGCTCGAAGGCGGCATGACCTACAACGCCTTCACCTGGAACACGATGGTGTTCATCTTCCTGACCATCGCCCAGATGGGACATGCGCTGGCGAACCGTTCGCACCGCGAGTCCACTTTCAAAATCGGCTTCTTCGGCAACCGCTTCCTGGTGGTGGCAGTGGCGCTGACGGTGGCGCTGCAGCTGCTGGCGATTTACGCGCCGTTTTTCAACCAGATTTTTAATACCACGCCGCTGACGCCGGAGCAGTTGGGCATCTGTCTGGTTCTCAGCACGATTGTTTTTTGGGGTGTGGAGGCGGAAAAACTGCTGGTGCGGCGCGGGGTGTTCAAGGGGTAATGATGGTACTTTGGTACTGGTGCCTGCGGGTGCAGATTTAATGCCAATCTAATGAGGAGGGTTTAAAAATGCACGTCGGAGGTCTGGTAAAAACGGCGCTGGCCCCGGCTTTAAGCTGGCGGCAGCCGCGAGCGGCTGCTTTGTAGGAAAACCGGCGGGGAGTCTTGCCTTTCTCGCCCCGCCGCCGGCTGTAAAAGGATTGCTTACAGAAAGGGAAAATATCCGTCATGGCGTATGAAGATTTGCTCGAACGGGTGGAAGAACGGTCGGTTCGGCGGCAGCGGCGCGCTGGCAAACGCGCCTATGCGCTGGCCGAGTACGAAGACCTGTACGATGAGGCCGCGCTTTACGAGCCGCGCCGAAGCAAACGCCGCAGCATGGATGATGAGGATTTTGAGGACGAACGCCGCAGCCGGCGGCGCGAAAGCTGGCGCAGCCGGCGCAGATTGTGGAAGGATTAACGGAATGCAGTGTCCGGTATGTGATGTGGAACTGAAGATTTCGGAACGCCAGGGTGTTGAGATTGATTACTGCCCGAAATGCCGGGGGGTTTGGCTCGACCGGGGCGAACTGGACAAAATTATCGAGCGGTCGGCGGCTGTCGTCGTCCCACCAAGCCAGGGCTACGCGCCGCCCAGACGGGACGATGGTGACGACTACCGCCCAGGCGAGACTCACAAGCGCAAGCGCAAATCATTCCTAGATGAGCTGTTTGACTTCTAAAGCCAGAGCATCGAGGCCATCTGCATATGATGGCCTCTTTCGACCTGCCGAGGAGGCACGATGAAGACCTACCAGTTGATGACCAGAGAGGTGATTACCGTCCGTGCCGATACGCGCCTGGACGAGGTGGCGCGCCTGCTGGAGGCGCACCGGATTCGCAGCGTCCCGGTGATAAATGACGACCGGCAGGTGATCGGCCTGGTGCGCGGGCTGGATATTGTTATCCACTCCGGCGATGCGGCTGCTGCTGGAATGACGGCTGCCGATGTGATGAAACGCGGTGTGACATGCGTCCGCGAGGAGGAAGAAATCAGCGATGTGGCCTGGCTGGTCGCCCGGCGCGGATTGGGGATGCTGCCCGTTTTGCGCGAGGGGCGGCTGGTCGGCGTGATTTCTCGAAGCGACTTGGTGCGTTTATACGCCGCTGCGGGATAAAATCAGTGGTGCTGGCTGTGGTTTCGCATACCGATAGCGCGTTCGACATCCAGCACGAAAATGACCCCGGTGTCGGGACGGTCAAGGTCGCCCAGCTCGGCTTGGGCCGCAGTCAGCAGGGCATCCACCTGGGCATCGTTAACCACCGAAAGCATGACCACGCTGGTGATGTCGCTTTCCCGCAGAATCTCTTGCAGGGACATCATGCCGGGCAGGATTTCCAGCGATTTTGATTTTTCCTGCAAGCGGCGCAGCCCATAACTTTCGATGATCGTGACGCCCGGCGCGCCCACCTTTTGCCAGGCTTCGCCTATGGCATGAACATCGTCAATTCGTGACGTAATCAGGATAACCAGCTTCAACATGCAGTTAAACCCCTTCGGTTACTTCGGATGGCGTCTCCTGAAAAACCCGGCGCACGAGTGGAGGCGTCAGTACTGTTGATAACAATATTACCAGAAATAGCGATGTAAAGAGCGGCTGTTCGGCCCGGAAAATGCCGCTGCTGAGGCCCAACGAGGCGATAATCAAACCCACCTCGCCGCGCGAGATCATACAAACGCCCAATCGGAGCGATTCCTGATTGTTGAAGCCCCCCAGCCGCGCGCCGGCCCCGCAGCCGATCACTTTCGAGGCGACTGCCACCAGCAGCAGCACCGCCGCGAAGGGCAGCGCATCCAGAGGAAAGCGGCTCAGGTCGGTTTGCAGGCCGACGCTGACAAAAAAGATCGGGACGAGGAAGGCATACGACATGTTCGAGGCGGCCACATCAATGGCGCGTTTAACATTTTCCCGCGCCCGGCTGAACCCCACCCCGGCGATGAATGCCCCGGTGATGGCCGCCACACCGCCGAGATATTCCGCCGACCAGCCGAACAGCAGTGCCATGATGAGCGCGAAAGCCGGCACGCCGTAGGACTGCGACGCCGCCGGATGATGGTGAATCCAGTTGGCGGCGCGCGGCAGGATAAACCAGGCCACTGCAGAGGCCACGACGATATAAATGCCCATCTGCGCGACGATCAGCAGCAGGTCGCCGGGCTGCGCGCTCTGCTGCGGGCCGGTGATGGCAATCGCCAGCGAAACCAGCAAAATCGCCACCACGTCGTCAATCAGCGCCGTCGCCAGCAGGGCGTTGCCCTCCCGCGTGCGTAATACGTCTAACTCCAGCAGCACCTGGGCGGAAATGCTGACCGAGGTGGCCGCCAGCGTGACGCCGGCGAACAGCCCTTCCTGCCAGGAATAACCGAACGCCGCTACCACCGGCAGCGCCATCGCCAGCGGCAGCAGCGCCCCAGACACCCCGGCGATTCCGGCCACCAGGCCAACTTCGGCCAGTTCGCGTAAATGCACATCCAGGCCGACTTTAAACATCAGCAGCAGCACGCCCAGTTCGGCCAGTTCGTGGATGGTCACTTCCAGATGCGCGGCTTCGATGCCGAAGGTCGGCAGATGCAGCAGGTCGAGCAGGGTCGGGCCGAGGATGACGCCGACCACCAGTTCGCCCAACACGCGCGGTTGGTCGAAATGCCGCGCGATCGCGCCGCCGACGCGGGCAGCCGTGATGATGATGCCAAGTACCAGAAACAGGGCGACAACCGGATTGGTTTCCATAAGATCACATCTCGCTTTTTAGCAGGTGGGCAGCGCCGGCTGCCGGCTGCCCATGACGGTTGAGACGGAGATCAGTCCGGCGTCACAAAGCGGACTTCAAACAGCCTGGGCCAGCGTTTGCCGGTTAGGTAAAAAACTTCTTTCTGAGGATCGTAGGCGATGCCGTTCAGCACCGAATCATCGGCCAGCGCGCTGCGTTCCTCGTCGGTCAGCAGGTCGCCGGCGAAGATGACGGCCTTCACCTCGCCGCTGTTTTTGTCAATCTGGAAGATCAGGTCGGAATACCAGATATTGGCGTAAATCCAGTCATCCACACATTCCAGTTCGTTCAGCAGGCTTAATGGCCGTCCGCGGAACGCCCATTCGCTGACCGGGCGGCCTTCCAGACTGATGAGCCGCTCATCGGTGGCCTCGAAGGTTTGCGGGTCGCGGATGGTCAGGGTGTCCGTGCCATCGCTCATAAAAAGCTGCTGGCCGTCGTAACACAGCCCCCAGCCTTCGCCTTCGTACTCAAACATGCCCACCGGCTCGAAGGTTTCCAGGTCGTACACAAAAGCGGTTTGCTCGCGCCAGGTGATCTGGATAAGGCGGTCTTCGACCAACGCCAGACCCTCGGCAAAATATTCGGCGGGTACGTCCACCTGCCGCAGCACTTCGCCGGTTTCAGGGGCCACCTGCCGCAGCGTGGACTCGCCGTACTGGCCGGCACTTTCGTAAAACAAGCCGTCGTGCAGCAGCAAACCCTGGGTATAAGCGCCGGCGTCGTGCGGATAATCGGCGATCACCTCCGGCACGAGAATGTCTGCTGGCCTGGGGGTAGGGGTAGGCGTTGGTGCGGGCGTGGCGGTGGATTGGGCAGCTGCCAGACTAAAAAGCAAGGCGCTCATCAAAACGAGCGCCGTCGTCAAAAGTATATCGCGGCGCATAACATCACTTCGCTTTCGGATACAGGTCGCGCCGTCTAATATGGCATATTGCAGCCGATTCGGAAAGGGTTATCCGCCGGTGGGTCGCATTCAGTAATCATATCGCCCGTAGCGTTCGTAAACCCAACGGCGGCGCTGTTCGGCAGGTGGCTGCGGCACAATCAACATCAGCAGCCCGGTCAAGGCCATGCCGGCCACAAAACCGCCGATGTGGGCGAAAAACGCCACCCCGCCGCTCATGGTATCTACGCCGAGCGATAGGAAACCGTTAAATAACTGCGTGATAAACCAAAACCCCAGCACAAAAATGGCCGGAACATCTGCCGTGAATGGGAAGATGCCCCAAAAAACCAGGCCGCGCACGCGCACGCCGGGGAACATCAACAGATAAGCGCCCAGCACACCGGCAATCGCCCCACTGGCGCCAACCATCGGCACCCGCGAATCCGGCGCAATTAAAATTTGTGTGATACCGGCAGCAAAGCCGCAAGCGAAATAAAACAACACGTAGACCACCTTGCCGAACCGGTCTTCGATGTTGTCGCCAAAAATCGCCAGATACACCATGTTGCTGATAAGATGCGCCCACCCGCCATGAAAGAACATACTACGGATAAAGTCTAGCAGCGTTTCGAGCGAAAAGGGGTCGCGGACGACCAGCACCGGCACGATGGATTGGTTGATGAAGATGTTAAAAAGCTGGCGTTGTGAGAGGCCACTTTGACCGATGAAGACCAGCACATTGACAAGAATCAGACCATAAGTGACATAAGGGATGCGGCGTGTCGGGTTTAAATCGCTGATTGGAAACACACAACTACCTCATACATAGACCGGCGGTGAGCCACGAAGGGGATGCCCCAGTGCTTATTGTAGCGCGCCGCCGGGCATTTTTATATCAACTCAGGTAAATGGTGCGGTCGGGGGGCGGGTTGAACATCAGGTAGATGAAGGTAATAATCAGCCCGGCCACAAAACCGCCGATGTGGGCGAAAAACGCCACCCCGCCGCCCAGCGTGGTCGCGCCCAGGGAAGCGATGCCGTTAAACAACTGGATGACGAACCACAGGCCCAGCACCACCAGCGCCGGGATGTTATAAAAACGCGGGAAGAAGCGGAAGAAGATAATCATAATCCGCACCCGCGAGCCGGGATAAAGCAGCAGGTAGCTGCCCAGCACGCCGGCTATCGCGCCGCTGGCCCCCACCATCGGCACACACAACCCGGCATTAACCATAATTTCGACCAGCGCCGCCAGCAAACCGGCCCCTACGTACAGCGCCAGAAAGCGCCGATGCCCGAAATAATCCTCGGCGTTGCGCCCGAAAATCCACAGATAGGTCATGTTGCCGACCAGATGCGGCCAGCTGCCGTGCAGGAACATGCTGCGGAACAGGTCGAGCAGCGTTTCGACCGACAGGAAATTGCGCGAAATTTCGCACGGTACGGCGGACAGCGCGTAAAACGTCTGCCCAAGCTGCTGCTGCGATTGAGTGAGCAGCCACAGGAAAACCAGGCTGTTGATGGCGATCAGGCCGTAGGTGACGTAGGCTTTGGAACGCACCGGCTGAAGGGTTTTTATCGGAATCATAACCACCGCCCGTTGATTTAATCCGCTCCTGTTCAACTATACGGAAAGCGTGCGATATTTGTTCCAGATTGGATGAAAATTGGTCGTTTTTAGACTTGCATTCCGGCGCGAAGCGTGTTAGGCTTTTGCGCCATGATAAACTTCACGTCCACCCACGTTCTGAATCTTGAGGCCATGCCCATGTGTATGTGTATGCGCGTCTGCCTGGATTCCCTGGGGCGTGGGCCGCATGGACGGTTGAAGTAAAACCAGAACCGTCTGCGATCAGCGAGAGCTAACCCCTGGGGTTAGCTCTTTTTGTTTGAAGCGGAGAGGAAGATTAATGGGCGTGGTGCTTCGGCCTGTTTTGCAGCGAAATATCTTCGATCATCTGGAAGCAAGTTATCCGAACGAAGGCGGCGGGTTTTTGTTGGGGGCGCTGGACGGCGAGGCCGTTCGTATCAGCGACGTTATCCCGGTGCAGAACGTTTTCGCCGCCGAGGAACAGCACCACCGTTACGCCATGACGCCCCAGGATTGGGCGCGGCTGGAGGACGAAGCCGAAATACGCGGCCTGGCGCTGGTGGGGTATTACCACAGCCACCCGGACTCGCCCGCCGTCCCATCGGTTTATGACCGCGATCACGCCTGGCCGAACTTCGTCTACCTGATTACCTCCGTCCGGCAGGGGCGTGCCGCCGAAATGCTGGTCTGGCGGCTGCGCGCCGACCGGTCGGCCTTCGACCCGGACGAACTGGCGGTGAGTGACTAGCGGCTGGCTGCCAGCCGTTAGCGTTTGCGGGGCGATGACGCCGGGGCAAACGTTAACCGCTGAAAGCCGGCGGCTTTTGGCAGATAGATGGGATAAGAATTTTACAGGAGGCGCGTATCGAATGTGAACACCAACACCGGGGCGCGGCACGCGGGTGATATTAGCCGTCAGCGTTCAACATGCGTAAGGAAATGCTGGCCGCTGACGACTTCCGACTGTGGGCATATCACCGCTTAAAACCGCCGCGTTTTCGCTTGAAGGTTGGGGCAGGCCGCGCGCCTGCCGCCGTGATCGAATCGCATCAGCAGGACGATAACGCACTTCAAGGAGACGACGGATTATGAGCAGCAGCAACGGACACCAGCGCGAGTACAGTTTTAACACCCAGGCTTTGCACGCCGGCTACCGGCCCGACCCGACCACCGGGGCGCGCGCCGTGCCGATTTACCAGACCACTTCCTACCAGTTCCGCGATACCGACCATGCGGCGGCGTTGTTCGCCCTGCAAGAAGCGGGCAACATCTATACCCGCATTATGAACCCCACCACCGATGTATTCGAGCAGCGCATTGCGGCGCTGGAAGGCGGCGTGGCGGCCCTGGCGACTTCCTCCGGGCAGTTCGCGCAGCTTCTCGCCATCACCACGCTGGCGAATGCCGGCGACGAGATCGTGGCCGCTGCCGCGCTGTACGGCGGCACGTACACCCAGTTCTCGCAGAGCTTCCGCCGCCTGGGCATCAAGGTGCATTTCGTGGAAGGCACGAACCCGGCGGACTTCGAGCCGCACATCAACGATAAAACCAAAGCCATTTACCTGGAAACCATCGGCAATCCCAAACTGGAAATCCCGGATTTTGAGGGCATCAGCGCGCTGGCGCACGCGCACGGCCTGCCGGTCATCACCGACAATACCTTCGCCACGCCGTACCTGTGGCGGGCGTTCGATTTTGGCGTGGACATCGTGCTGCACTCCACCACCAAATGGATCGGCGGGCATGGCCTGAGCATCGGCGGCGTGATCGTAGACGGCGGCAGATTCGACTGGAAGGCCAGCGGTCGCCACCCGAACCTGACCGAGCCGGAGCCGGCCTATCACGGGGCGGTGTTTGCCGATCTGGTCGGCAGCCTGGCTTATATCATTCGCGCCCGCGTGGTCGGCCTGCGCGACCTGGGCGGCTGCCAGGCCCCCTTTAACGCCTTCCTGAACATTCTGGGTCTGGAGACGCTGGCACTGCGGATGCAGCGGCATGTGGATAACGCGCTGGCCGTCGCCCGCTATCTGGAGGAACATCCGGCGGTGTCGTGGGTGAACTACCCCGGTCTGCCCAGCCATCCCAGCTACGAACGCGCCCAGAAATACCTGCCCAAAGGCGCGGGCGCGGTGATCGGCTTCGGCATTCGGGGCGGCAAACAGGCGGGACGGACATTTATTGACAACCTGAAGCTGTTTTCCCACCTCGCCAATGTGGGCGATGCGCGTTCGCTGGCGATTCATCCGGCGACCACCACGCACCAGCAGTTGAGCGCCGAGGAGCAGATTTCCACCGGCGTGACGGATGATTACATCCGGCTGGCGGTCGGCATTGAGGACATCAACGACATCCTGTGGGATCTCGACCAGGCGCTAAAGGTGGCGCAGGGCATCAGCGTGCATCCGGTAGGGTAAAAAAACGAACTGCCGGGATGCCGGGTTCGCCAAAATTGTGGGCGTATCTTCCCGGCGTCCTGGCAGTTCATCAACCTGGAGGAGCAGCCAAACATGGTCGCCGTACCTGTGAATATCATGACCAAACCGCTCAATAACACCCGCCGCCGCGCACGCCGACCGGGTTCGGTTGGGATTGTGCGGCGGCACTATGCCCACTTCGAGACGCCGCTCGAACTCCACAGCGGGCAGATGCTGGAACGTTTTACCCTGGCGTATGAAACCTATGGCCGGTTGAATGCCGACCGCTCAAACGCGATTCTGATCTGTCATGCGCTGTCCGGCGACGCGCACGTGGCGGGGTATCACACCGATAACCCGGAGGAAAAACCAGGATGGTGGGATGATGCGGTTGGGCCGGGCAAAATGTTCGACACCGACCGCTTTTTTGTCATCTGCTCGAACGTAATCGGCGGCTGCCAGGGCAGCACCGGGCCGTCGTCGCCCGCGCCGGACGGCAAACCATACGGCCTGCGTTTTCCGTTCATCACTGTGCAGGACATGGTAGCCGCGCAGCGCCATCTGCTGGACGCCCTGGGGATTCAAAAGCTGTTCGCCGTCGGCGGCGGCAGCATGGGTGGGATGCAGGCCCTCCAATGGGCGATAGACTACCCAGAGCGGGTCGGCTCGGTGCTGTTCATCGCCAGCACGCCGCGTTCGTCGGCGCAGAATATCGCCTTCAACGAAATCGGGCGGCAGGCCATTTACGCCGACCCGAACTGGAACGGCGGCGATTATTACGGCGGCGCGCGCCCGGAAAAAGGGCTGGCGGTGGCGCGGATGGTCGGCCACGTCACCTACATGAGCGAAGGCTCGCTGGAGCAGAAGTTCGGGCGGCGGCGGCAGAACGGCAGCAAGCCGGCTTATGATTTTTCGACCGATTTTGCCGTCGAAAGCTACCTGCAATACCAGGGGGAAAAGTTCGTGCAGCGTTTCGACGCCAACAGCTACCTGTACATCACCAAGGCGCTGGATTATTACGACGCCGCCGAGGGTTACGGCTCGCTGGAAGCGGCCCTCAGCCGGACGGCCTGCCCGTTCCTGGTCGTCAGCATCTCAAGCGACTGGCTGTACACGCGCGAGCAGGCGGTCGAACTGGTGGACGCCTTAAAAAACCTGAAGCGCGCGGTAGATTATCGGCACATCGAAGCATCTTTTGGACACGACTCGTTCCTGGTAGAAGTCGAAACGATGACCCACATCGTCGGCGGCTTCCTGGACGAGTTGTGGGACGATCTGTATCAGGATATATCGTAGGGGCGGGTTTAGAAGCCCGCCCTAAGGAGCAGCAGTTATGGCAAGTATCAAAATCCCAACCCCGCTGCGGGTGTATACCGGCAATCAGGCGCAGGTCATCGTCGGCGGCAGAACTATCGGCGCGGCGCTGGACGACCTGGTGGCGCAGTACCCCGACCTGCGCCCGCACCTGTTCAACGGCGGCGAACTGCGGAATTTTGTTAATGTTTTCCTGGGCGACGAGGACGCCCGTTTCCTGGATGGCCTGGACACCGAAATTGATGAGGACGCCAGCCTGCGTATCATTCCGAGCATCGCGGGGGGCTGAAGATGGCGCGCATCCGACCGGCCACCCCCGATGATGCCGCCGGCATCGCCCGCGTCCATGTGGACAGCTGGCGCTCGACCTATGCCGGAATCGTGCCGGCGGAATATCTGGCCGGCCTCAGCTACGAACGCAGCACGGCGAACTGGGAGCGCAGCTTGGGCAGCCCGGAAAGCCGGTCGGTGTATCTGGTGGCCGAGGATGAAAGCGGGCGTATCGTTGGTTTCGTCTGCGGCGGGCCGGGGCGGGACGAACACCCGGATTACAGCGGCGAACTGTATGCCATTTACCTGTTCCGGGAAAATCAGGGGCAGGGCATTGGACGGTTGTTAATGACAGCCCTGGCGCGCGAACTGCTGGCGCGGGGATATGCGTCCTGGCTGATCTGGGTGTTGAAGGACAACCCCGCGCGCGGTTTTTACGAGCGTATGGGCGGGGTGTATGTGATGGAGAAGGACATCGAAATCGGCGGGGTTAAACTGCGAGAAGCCGCCTACGGCTGGCCGGACATCAGTGTTTTAGTAATTGAAAATGTGGAGAGCGAACATCATGGCAAACGAGACTCTACGGAAAGTTGACCAGAGTGGAATCAAGGTCGGGCAGGCGGCGACGATTATCCTGCTGCTGCTCGGCTTTGTGCTGGACAGCTGGATATTGGTTGTTTTTGTGGCCGCCGCGCAGCTTCTCGGCGCGCTGGACGCGCCTTTCGCGCCGTACCGCCTGCTTTACCAGCGGGTGTTAAAACCGGGCGGTTTCGTCAAGCCGAACGTGATCCCGGACAACCCGGAACCGCACCGCTTCGCCATGCTGCTGGGCGGGCTGATGAACGGCGCGGCGACCGTGCTGCTGCTGGCGGCTGTCCCCACCCCTGCCTGGGTTCTGGTGTGGGTGGTGATCGTGCTGGCGAACCTGAACTTCTGGCTGAACTTCTGCCTGGGCTGCTGGATGTATTATCAGCTTAACCGCCTGGGCGTGCCGGGTTTCCAGCGCGCGCGCGTCGAGGGGTGAAAAAATGATCGAACGGCTGGTCATCGCGGCTGTTTTGCTGGCGGCGGCGTTCGCCGCTTATGGCGGCTTCAAACACTGGAATCTGCGGCGCGCGGCGGCCAGCGTCGGCAGCGACCCGATCCTGAGCGGATTAAAGCCGGGGGTTCCGGCCATCGTTTATTTCACGACGCCGGGCTGTATCCCATGCCGCACGCAGCAGCAGCCCGCGCTGGCGCGTTTGCAGGCGGAACTGGGCGAGCGTGTGCAGATCATCCAGGTTAATGCGCTGGAGGATACCGCCGCTGCCGACCGCTGGGGCGTTTTTTCCGCGCCGACCACTTTCATCCTTGACCGGCAGGGGCAGCCGCTGGAGGTCAATCATGGCGTGGCCGATGCGGCCAAACTGCGGCGGCAGATCGAGGTCGCGGCGGGATAAAGTGCGTTAGCGTTAGTATGTATGGGGCGCAGCCTGCCCCAACTGCGAAAAGGAATGGGCATGTTACCGATTGTCGAGCAGCTGTCAGATTTGTCAAATGAAGAAATCCGGCGTTACAGCCGTCACCTCATCATGCCGGAAGTGGGCATCGAGGGGCAGCGCCGGTTGAAGGCCGCCAGTGTTCTGCTGATCGGCACGGGCGGCCTGGGCAGCCCGCTGGCGCTGTACCTGGCCGCCGCCGGCATTGGCCGCATCGGACTGGTGGATTATGACGTGGTGGACGAAACCAACCTCCAGCGGCAGGTGATTCACGGGCAGGCCAGCGTGGGAGTGTTAAAGGTCAAAAGCGCGGAACAGCGCATGAAGGACATCAATCCGTTTTTGCAGGTGGATACCTACAACGTGCCGCTGACATCCGAAAACGCGCTGAACCTGCTTGCGCCGTATGACGTGATTATTGATGGGACGGATAACTTCCCCACGCGCTATCTGGTCAACGACGCCTGCGTGAAACTGGGCAAGCCGAACGTCTACGGCAGCATCTTCCGTTTTGAGGGACAGTTAAGCGTGTTTTACGCCAAAGAAGGCCCGTGCTACCGCTGCCTGTTCCCCTCGCCGCCGCCGCCCGGCCTGGTGCCAAGCTGCGCCGAGGGCGGCGTGTTAGGCATACTGCCCGGCACTATCGGCACGCTGCAAGCCACCGAGTCCATCAAGCTGATTCTGGGCATCGGCCAGCCGATGATCGGGCGGATGCTGCTGTACGACGCGCTGGAGATGAGCTTTACCACGCTCAAACTGCGGAAAGACCCGCGCTGCCCGGTGTGCGGCGTGGCGCCGGAACAGGTGGAACTGATTGATTACGAGCAGTTCTGCGGGATGCCGGCCCACGACCGCAGCGAGTACCGCAGCCAGAACGGCGCAAAGGAAAACCCGGTGGATGAAATCACCGTCAAGGAATTGAAGGCGCGGTTGGACGCCGGCGAAAACCCGGTCATCGTGGATGTGCGCGAGCCGCACGAGTGGCGAATTGTGGCGCTGGACGGCGCGCTGTTCATCCCGAAGGGGGACATCCAGGCGGCCAAAAACGCGGTGCTGGCCGGGCGCAAGCTGCGCGAGGAAACCGTCCTGGCGCAGATTCCCGACGACCGCGAGGTGATCGCGCTGTGCCGCAGCGGCGTTCGCAGCGCCGACGCGATTCGTTTTCTGCGCGAGGCCGGTTATACCAACCGGTTGCTCAACCTCAAGGGCGGCATCCTGGCCTGGGCGGACGAGATAGACCGCCGCCTGCCGAAGTATTGAGGGGGTCATGCTGTTGTATCACGTTGTCTTCATTTCGCCGCGATCACGCGCAGGTCAATCTCCGGGTAGCGCGCCAGGAACAGCTTGCGCTTCAGTTTGAAGGCTTCCGTTTCCTTACCCTTCACATCCTCAACTACTAGCACGCCGTCCTGCACGTAGGCGAAATCGGCCTCGTAGAGGATGGCGCGCTGCCTTTTGCCGTAGCGGTCGGTGAAGGCGGGCAGCAGTTCGTAGGTCGGATGCACCTGTAATTCGCTGATGTGACCCGCTTCTTCGTAGGCCCTCAGCCGGGCGTAACGTTTGGCCTCGGCCTCGCTGTCAAAAGTGAAGTCCCCGCGTTTGACCCGCGTATTACGATATTTGCTGCGCCGCATTCGTTTCATGGCCGCCACCGGTCGAACGTAATTTCTACCTAATCATATCACAAAACGGAACGCATGTTCGGTGAATTTGTTGGGTAAAAATTCATGCTGGCCTTTATTTTCACAAGGATTTTGTAAGGTTTTTTCCTTAAGATCGTGACGATTTGTTACAGAATCGGGACAAGCTTATGTCTTAAATCATAAATAAAGGAGGGAATATGCAGCGTCAATTTTTGATCGAGTGGCTTCTGGCGAATATGGCCGCGCTGCTGGTCGGCAGCCTGCTGGGCGCGACGGACGGCGGCCTGGTTCGCGGCATACCGGGCGATCTGCTGCTGGGCGGGTCGGTTGGCGCGGCGCAGTGGTGGGTGCTGCGGCGGCATCTGGGCGACCGTCCCGGGCTGTGGTGGTGGCTGCCCGCGACCGCGCTCGGCTACGCGGCGGGGGTCGTGCTGGGGCGGCGGTTCGCGCATATGATTGCGACGGAGCATCTCCTGGTCGGTTTTGTTTTTGGCGTGTTCGTCGGCACGCTGCTCGGCCTGGGGCAGGCGGCTGCCCTGCGGCGCTTCCATCGAAACAATCAGGCTGCGGTCAACTGGTTTATCACCACGCTGGCGGCGTGGATTGCCGGGGAAGTGGTCGCTTTTATCTTCTATTTCCGGCTGGAGGGCGTGCCGTTTGTCGGCCTGGCGGTCGGGCTGGTCAGCGGCCTGGCGCTGCTGGCCCTTATGCCATCCATGATCGGCGCGTTTGGCGGTTACTCCATCCCGGAACAAAATTAATCTTCGCTGCAAACAGGCACCGGAGAATGATATGCTGTCCGGTGTCTGTTTCGATCCAACATCAAATGCAGAATATATGGTCGTCTAGCAGATTGTGATAAATTGCACTATACTCCGATGAAGCGCCGCATTTTCACTTAAACCATTTTACAGGCGGCGATTTTTTACACAGAAAGGATTTTTTATGGATCATGGGCCTGCCGCCGAACTGGGACAGGACAACGCTTCCGACATCAAAGCGCGGATTGGGTTGATCCTGTTCGTCATTTATGGACTGGTTTACCTGGGTTTTGTGGCGCTGAATACTTTAAGCCCCAAAATCATGAGCGAATCCAGCCTCTTTGGTCTTAATCTGGCCGTCGTGTACGGGTTCGGCCTGATTGTACTGCCCATCGTCATGGGGCTGATCTACAACGCAGTCTGCGCGCGCTACGAAAAGCGGCTCAATACTGAAGGGAAAGACACCCCATGACTTACGAAGCCTCTCCCATCGCTATCGCGTTGTTCGTCGCGCTTGTTCTGCTGGTGGTGGGACTTTCGCTGTATCTTGGGCGGCGCACCAAAGACTCGAAGGGGTATTTCGCAGCCGGCGGCAGGATTCACTGGTCGGTGAACGGAATCGCCTTCGCGGGCGACTACCTCTCCGCCGCGTCGTTTCTGGGTATCGCCGGTCTGATCGCTACCGTCGGTTATGATGGCTTTCTGTATTCCATCGGTTATCTGGCCGGCTGGATTGTGGCGCTGTTCGTCGTAGCCGAACCACTCAAGCGCCTGGGCAAGTATACGTTTTCCGACGCGCTGGACGCCAAATTCAACTCCAAAGGCATCCAGCTCACAGCGGGGATCAGCACGCTGGTGGTGTCGGTCTGCTATCTGATTCCGCAGATGGTGGGGGCGGGCGCGCTGGTCAAGCCGCTGTTCGGTTTGCCGCACGAGGTCGGCGTGATAATGGTCGGCGCGATTGTGATTTTCATCGTAGCGACCGCCGGCATGGCCTCGACCACTTACGTGCAGTTTCTTAAAGGGGGGCTGCTGATCGTCTTTTCGACCATCATGGTCATCCTGGTGCTGAGCAACGGTTTCGCGCTCAAGCCGTCGGAAGACTATCACCAGTACGTAACCATCGGCGCAACCGCAGCTGGTGACGGCGCGGTGACGGCGCTGGCCGATACGTCGTATACCATCGTCGCGCAGGAGCAGGTCGGCGCGCACAGGTTTGTGAAGCTGACCGATGCGGCGGGCGTGGAGCGATGGTGGCATCTGGCCGAGATGGACGGCCAGCCGGTTCTGCGCGAAACGCTCTCGATTGCCAAAACCGGCAGCGAAACGCTCTACAACGGCGCGCCGCAGGCGGAGCAGAAATTTTTCCAGGTTGGGCATTTTGACAGGATTGTGGTGGACGGCAAAGAGGTTGAGTCCATCGAGGGATTAAACCCGGTTCAGTTTCTGGCGATCATCGAGGACAGCGACATTGTGCGCTTCACCCGCCAGACCTTCAGCAGCGGCGACGAAAACGTGACGCTGTGGTATCAGACGATCACCTCCGGCGAACAGATCATGCGCCCCGGCCTGCAATTCAAGGTGGATGAAGGCGCGACCACTGCTTCCCGGCTGAACTTCGTCTCCCTGATGCTGGCGCTGTTCTTCGGAACATCCGCCCTGCCGCATATTCTGATTCGTTACTACACCGTCCCTGACCAGTCCGCCGCGCGCAAGTCCACCATCGTGGCGATTGCGGCGATTGGCTTCTTCTACATCCTGACGCTGTTCATGGGCCTGGGCGCGATGGTCAACGGCGTGCTGGATGTCGAAAGCAGCAATATGTCCGCGCCGCTGCTGGCGCAGTACTTTGGCACCGCACTGTTTGCGGTTGTTTCCGCGCTGGCCTTCGCAACCGTACTTGGCACGGTCAGCGGCCTGATCGTGGCGTCGAGCGGCGCGGTCGTCCATGACCTGGTTCGCAGCTTCGGCGGCATCAGACTGTCTGACAAGTCGCAGGTGCGGGCGGGTAAAATCGCCGCCATCGTGGTTGGCGGCATTGCCATCCTGCTGGGGATTTTCTTTGAGGGCGAAAACGTGTCGTTCCTGGTGGGGCTGGCGTTTGCCGTCGCAGCATCCGCGAACCTGCCGGCGATTCTGATGCTGCTGTTCTGGAAGCGCACGACCGCCCAGGGCATCGCCGCGTCGGTGCTGGTAGGTATGGTGTCTTCGCTGGTGTTAATCGTGCTTTCGCCGACCGTGTACCAGTATTTCGGCACGGGACCCGCGCCGTTCCCACTGGAAAACCCCGGCATCGTGTCTATTCCGTTAAGTTTCGTGACGCTGGTGGTTGTCTCGCTGGCGACGGATCCAGAACGGGTGCGCCTGCGGGAAAAACAGGCCGAGCCGACGGCGGAGGCATGACCTGGTTTGAGTGCTGAGGGAAAACTCGCGTGAGTTTTACCGGATACCCTGCGGCAGAATGGGTTCAAAAATGCTGCCCAGGGTATCTGGGTGAGACGATATAATCGAATAGACGATTTCTAAAATCTGGAGCGAGCTTACCTTGTCAACGACCAGCGGCTAAAGCTGCTGGCTTGTCCCTGGCGCTGCGCCCGCCGCTTCGGTGACAGCAGCAGTGATGGCGGGCGCATCCGAGACAATAGGCGCATTGACTGACGCCCAACAAG
>QUBZ01000205.1 GCA_014338005.1 Chloroflexota bacterium
GTCGTATCCCGGCAATCCTTTATGCCCTCCAACGGAGAATGTTGAGGCGGTCGCGGCCGAGTACATCCGGGCTGTCGATGCGGGCGCGAGTATCACCCACATTCATGGGGTTCATACCCTCGAGCGAGATATTCAAGCCGACGGGCGGAGGCTATCGCAGACGAATTTCGAGGGCTGGAAGGCGCTACAGGAGAAAATCAAAGCCGGCTGTGACCCAATCATGCAGTTTGGCATCGCCAGCGCACGGTTTGACGAGAAGGTTCGCCTGATGGGCCTGAAGCCCGACATGATGGCGATTGCCTTCAATGCCCATGATGAGTTCTTCCAGCCCGATCTCCGATTTCCCGCCAAGGAGATGTACGCCTCCCACCCCAGGGATGAACTGGTAGCCTACAGCGACCGCATCCTGGTTTTTTACGCCGGGCGCGTGTTTGAAATCCCCGATGCCAGCCGCGCTTCGATTGATGAACTGGGGCGGCTGATCGGCGGCCACTTCGATGGAGCGTCAGAGGCATGAAAACCCATTCTTTACCGCTGCAAATCGGCCTGTTTATCGCGCCGGTTATCCTGGCGCTGGCACTGGCGGCGCTGCTTGTCCTGGCTGTTGGGGCCGACCCGCTGGCCGTACTCCAGACCATCTGGGAAGGCGCAACGCGCGACTCGCGGGCGCTGGGGCAGATGGTCAACTTCTGGATGCCGCTGACGCTGGTCAGCATCGGCCTGATTGTCACCTTCACGGCGGGGCTGTGGAATATCGGCGTTGAGGGGCAGATGGTGATGGGGGCGGTGTTCGCCACCTGGGGGGCGCTGACGCTTGACCTGCCGCAGCCGTTTCTGGTGGCCGCCGAGATCGCGCTGGCGATGCTGGGCGGCGCGCTGTGGGCGGCACTGGTCGGGGTGCTAAAAACCCGGCTGGGCGTCCATGAAATTTTCGGCGGTGTGGCGCTGAATGCGCTTTCCAACGTGCTGCTCATCTATTTAATCTCCGGTCCCTGGCAGCCGCCCGAAGGCGGCAGCGTGCGCGGCACGCCGCCCTTTCCTGACGCGGCCATCCCATCGTTTTTGTCGGATACATTTAAGGTGAGCCTGGTCGCCGTCCTGGTGGTGGCCGCCGCGCTGGTGGCCGTCGTGCTGGCGCTGCGCGGCACGCGCTGGGGGCTGGAATTGAAGGCCACCGGCAAAAACGCGCGTTCGGCCCTGCTGCTGGGCGTGCCGACCCGCCGCGCGGCCATGAGCGCCTTCGTCGTCTGCGGCGCGCTGGCCGGAATCGCCGGTTTGTACCGCGTTCTGTTCACGTTCGTCAGCGCCAGTCTGCGCCCCGGCGTCTCCGGCGGCATCGGTTTTTTGGGCGTGCTGGTGGTGCTGCTGATCGCCGTCCGCCCGGTGTGGGTCCCGTTCGTGACGCTCATCTTCGCCGTTGTTCTGGGCGGCAGCGCCCGCTTGCAGATCGCGCTGGGGGTGGACTCGTCGCTGGCGGGGGTGCTTCAGGGGTCACTGGTGCTGATCGTGCTGCTGTTTAACGGCCTGCGGGGGCGGCTGGCCGCCAGAGAGGAAACCGCCGAGGTGACAGCCCATGAATGAGGAACTCATCCGCACGCTTAACAGCATCGTCGCCAACGCCACGCCGCTGGTGATCGCCAGCATCGGCGAAACCGTCACGGAACGCGCCGGGGTGGTCAACCTGTCGCTGGACGGCAGCATCATCCTGTCGGCGATGGTCGGTTTTGTGGCCGCGCTGGCCTCCGGCAGCCCGCTGGTGGGCGTGCTGGCGGCCATGCTGGTCGGTGGGTTGATCGCGCTGATCGTCGCCTTCGGCGGCATCACGCTGCGGCAGGATCAGGTGGCGGTCGGTTTTGTGCTGACGCTGCTGGCCGCCAACCTGGCGCAGTTTCTCGGCCAGAACTATACGCGCATCCCCGGCCCGCAAATCCTGAATACGCCGCTGCCGGTGGTGGAGCAGATTCCAGTCATCGGCCCGGTTTTCTTTCGGCAGAGCATTTTTGTTTACATCAGCTACGTGCTGGTGTTCGGGCTGTGGTACTGGCTGTTCCGCACGCGCCCCGGCCTGGCGCACCGCGCCGTCGGCGAGCGACCGGAAACGGCCTTCGCGCGCGGGACGCGGGTCAACGCCTTGCGTTACATCTATACCGGGGTGGGCGGGGCGCTGGTCGGCCTGGCGGGCGCAGCCTATTCGCTGAATGTTAAAGCCGGCTGGTCTACGCCGCCGAGCATGGCCGGCGACGGCTGGATTGCGCTGGCGATTGTGATTTTTGGCGGCTGGCATCCGTTTCGGGTCGTGCTGGGCGCATATTTGTTCGCCGGGCTGCGCGTGCTGGCGACGACGACCACACGCATCGCTGAAAAAGAACTCCGCGCTTTCCCACACACTCTGACCACCGAGCAGATTCGCTCGCCCCAGGCCCTTTCGACAGCGCTGAATCAATATGGACTGGTGTTTATCTATGAGCGCACCTGGGGAGGTAAGGTGATTGGTGTATCCCCGGAATATATTTCCACGCTTGCCGACAGAGTCGATTCTGACACGATTCTAATTGAGGC
>QUBZ01000083.1 GCA_014338005.1 Chloroflexota bacterium
CTGGACGGCCTGCACCGACGCGCCGCAGGCGATCTGGCCGGCAGCCTGGCGGCTTTCCAGCTTGCCGCCGCGCTCGACCCCACCAACCCGGCCTACGCTGCCGAACTGGGCGCAGCCTACCACTTAGCCGATGATCTCGGCCAGGCCGAAGAATGGCTCAAACATGCCGTCGCGCTCTCCGGCCAGGACCCGCGCTTCCAGCATTTGCTGGACGCCTTTTACGCCGAAACGCTGCCGAACTGAACGTTTACGCCCCATTTCCGGCATGTTAAAATCCAGCGGCAGTGTTATCGAGCGGAGGCATAAACCCTTTGCGTCGGTTTATCTTTTTGCTGGCGCTGGTTCTGGTGCTGGCGGCGGCCTACGTCCTCAACCGGCTGACGGCCAACTGGCACTATATTATCCCGGTCGAACCGGGACAGGTGGCTTATATTGCGGCCTTCGACGGTTTTGCCGACGAATGGCAGCTTTACGAAGGGGTGCTTTCCGCGCAGGTTTTGCTGGATGGCGCGCTGCGGCTGGAAGCCGGCAGCCCCAACAGCGGGCCGTTTTCGGCGGCCAGGCCGTATTTTGCCGATTTTGACCTGCGCATTGAGGCCAAACCGGTGCAGGGGCCGCTGGATAACGCCTACGGCGTCATCTTCCGGCTGGAGGATAACGGCAATTCCAGCCCCGCCGACGACAGCTACTACTGGTTTTTCATCAGCAGCGATGGTTATTACCAGGTGATGCGCGTCCTCAACGGCATCCAGAAGCGGTTGAGCGACTGGATTCCCTCACCGGCCATCCGGCCAGGGCTGGGCGTCACCAACTGGCTGCGGGTCGTCGCCACCGGCGATATGTTCCGCTTTTATATCAACAACCAGCCGGTGCAGCTTTGCGTGCCGGACGACCCGGCGGGGGAAAGCACTTTCACCGCCCTGGGCGAATGTGTGGGCGGGCAAATGCTGGATACCCTAACGGACGGCTCAATCGCCGCCGGTAAAATCGGCCTGATCGTCCATGCTTTTGATAAACGCGCCGACGAACCGGGCGTGATGGTGGATTTTGATAATCTGGTAATCTTTGGGCCGGAACAGGAATGAAAGTACATCTTCGCACGCTGGGCTGCCGCCTTAACCAGGCGGAAATTGACAGGATGGCGCGGCAGTTCCGCCAGCAGGGACACGAAATCGTGGACGACCCCGCCTCGGCGGACTGGCTGGTGGTCAACACCTGCGCCGTCACCGGGGACGCCGCCCGCAGCAGCCGCCAGATTGTGCGAGAACTGAACCGCGCCCAACCCGGTGGGCAGATCGTCGTCACCGGCTGTTATGCCCACATCGCCCCGGCGGAAATCGCCGTCCTGCCCGGCGTCTCCGGCATTGTGGATAACCTCCACAAAGACAAGCTGGTGGAAACCCTCACCGGCCATCCGGTCGAGCCGTTCGACCGCGAGCCGCTTGAGCGCGACGACAAACGCGGCGCGGCTGGCCGAACGCGCGCTTTCGTCAAAGTGCAGGACGGCTGTGACAACGCCTGCACCTTCTGCGTGACGACCGTCGCGCGCGGCGCGGGGCGCAGCCGGGCGCTGGCCGATGTGGTGAACGAAATCCGCCACCTGCACGCGGACGGCTACCAGGAGGCGGTCCTCACCGGCGTTCACCTGGGCAGCTACGGCCACGATTGGGGCGACCGGGGCGGCCTCGTGTCCCTTGTGCGCGCCATCCTGGAGGAAACCGACCTGCCGCGCCTGCGGCTTTCGTCGCTCGAACCCTGGGATTTATCGCCCGAATTTTTTGACCTGTGGGAACAGCCGCGCCTGTGCCGGCACCTGCACCTGCCCCTGCAAAGCGGCTGCGACGCCACGCTTAAACGGATGCTGCGCCGCACCACGCAGGCGCAGTTCCGCGCCCTGGTGCGCGCCGCGCGGGAGCGGATTCCCGACGTTCGCATCACCAGCGATGTCATCGTCGGCTTCCCCGGCGAAACCGAGGACGAATTCGCCATCAGCCGCGCATTCATCGAGGAGATGGATTTCGCCGGGCTGCACGTCTTTCGGTACAGCAAACGTCCCGGCACGGCGGCGGCGCGGATGCGCGGTTTTGTCCCCGAAGCGGTCAAAAAAACGCGCGCCGCTCAACTGCTGGCGCTGGCCGACCGAGGCGAACGGCATTTTAACGAACGGTTCATCGGGCGCACACTGCCCGTGCTGTGGGAGCAGGTCGCCGGCGCAACAGAAGCCGGGTTCGTCAATGTAGGTTATACTGATAATTACATCCGGGCGTTTTGCATCCATCCCCGCGCGCTGACCGACCACATCACGCCCGCGCGCCTCAGCCGCCGCGAGGACGGCCAGATGCTGGCCGCGCCCGTTCTGGAAGCCGCCGAAGGCCGGCAGGCGGCCTGCCGGCCCGGACGAAACGATTGTTGACCAGGAGCGAATATCGTCATGGATGATCCAAAAGCGAGACTCCAGGCTGCTTTGAAAGAAGCGATGGCGAGCAAGGATAACGCCCGCCGAGATGCCCTGCGCCTGGTGATGAGCGCCATCAAGCAGGTGGAAGTGGACGAACGTAAGGAGCTGAGCGCCGAGGAAATTTATACCATCCTGCAAAAGGAGGCCAAAAAACGCCGCGAAAGCATTGACGAGATGGAAAAAGCCGGGCGCACGGCGCTGGCCGAGCAGGAAAAATTTGAACTGGGCATCCTGGAAACCTTTTTGCCGCGCCAGCTTGGGCGGGAAGAAGTCGCTGCCCTAGCCCGCGACGCCATCGCGCAGACCGGTGCTGCCTCGGCTAAAGATATGGGCAAGGTGATGGCCGCGCTGATGCCGAAAGTTAAAGGGCTGGCGGATGGTAAACTCGTCAACGATGTTGTCCGCGAGTTATTGAATTCCTGAACCGCTTATGGTGAACTGGCTGGCCGAACTTCTTCAGCGGCTCTTTCGGATTCCGGTCGCGCGGACGCGGCGCGCCTTGCGGCTTATCGGGACGGCGCTGGCGGCGACCCTGTTTGTGCTGGCAACTACCATCCTGGTCGCTTTTGACAGCGTGTTCCTGGGCGTAAACAATATCGCCGTCCTGCGCGTGGACGATATCGCCCCGCAGGACATCCGCGCCCCGGTTGACCTGCCCTCTTATGTCAGCCTGGTTTTGACCGAGCAGCAGCGCCAGCGCGTCCGTGACGGCGTGGCTGAGGTTTATTTTCTGCCCGACCCCGGCGTATCCCGGCAGCAAACCGAACTTGCCCGCCAGGTGCTTCATTACATCACCAACATCCGGCGCGACCCTTTCGGCACGCCGGAACAAAAACTTCACGACCTCCGGCAGATCACACACCTTGACCTGAGCGACGACACCGCCCGCGCCATCCTGGCGATGGACGACCCGACCTGGAGCGATGTCAGCGATCAGGCCGCCGCCGTCCTAGAGCGGGTGATGCAGGGTGAAATCCGCGAGTCCAACCTACCTTCCATCCGCGCCCAACTGCCTACCCAGGTCAGCGTCCGCGTTGATGAAGAGATGGCG
The DNA here is from genome assembly GCA_014338005.1 of Chloroflexota bacterium. GTDB lineage: Bacteria > Chloroflexota > Anaerolineae > Aggregatilineales > Phototrophicaceae > CFX2. Next base: position 3,510 of record QUBZ01000083.1, read on the forward strand.
CGGGTAATCGTCGCCATCGTCAAAGACCTGATTCGCCCCAATACGCTGCTGAACCCCGAAGCGACCGAACAGGCCCGCGACGAGGCCGCTGCCCAGGTCGAAGTGCGCCGCAGTTTCCAGCGCGGCCAGATCGTTGTGCGCGCCGGTGAGCGTATAGACCCGGCGGCCTACGAGGCGATGGAGCGGCTGGGGCTGCTCGAACCTGCCGACCAGCGCCTGCAAGAAATTTTCCGCGCCCTGCTGGCGAGCGTGCTGGTGCTGGTCATCACCGGCCTGTACATCGCGCATTTCAGCCCTGCGCTGCTGCGCTCGCCGGATATGCTGGCGCTGCTGGCCGCCATTTTTTTGATTATCCTGTTTGGGGCGCGGCTTTCCGGCATCTACGGGCAAATTTACATCTACCCGACGGCGGCACTGGCGCTGCTGTATGTCGCCATCATCGGCTCCAGCACTGCCGTGATCGGCACGTTAAGCCTGGCGGTTCTGGTCGGCCTGATGCAGAACAATTCGCTGGAAATGACGATGCTGGTCGCCGGCGGCGGCCTGATGGCCGCGCTCACCCTGCGCCGCGCCGAACGGCTGAACAGCTTTTTTATGCCCGGCCTGCTGGTCGGCTTGAGCAACGTCATCATCGTAGCGATTTTTTATCAAGGGCTGCCCGACTCCAACGTGATTGAACCGATCATTTACGGGCTGCTCAACGGCATCCTGGCCGCGACGGTCGCCCTGGGCGGTCTTTATCTGGTAACGCAGCTTTTTAACCTGCCGACCAGCCTCAAACTCATCGAACTCAGCCAGCCCAACCAGCCGCTTCTCCAGCGGCTGCTGCGGGAAGCGCCCGGCACCTACCAGCATTCGCTCCAGGTGGCGAACCTGGGCGAACAGGCCGCCAATGCCATCGGCGCGAACGCCGACCTGGTGCGCGTGGCCGCGCTCTATCACGACATCGGGAAAATGGTCAACGCGCCCTTTTTCACCGAAAACCAGGTCGAAGGCCTGAACCCCCATGACGTGCTGGATGACCCCGCCCGCAGCGCCGACATCATCATCGGCCACGTCATTGATGGCGAAAAGCTGGCCCACCAGTACCGCCTGCCGGCCCGCTTCCGCGATTTTATTCTCGAACATCACGGCACGCAGGTTTTGTATTTTTACCAACAGGCCGTCGAGCGCGCGGGCGACAACGAGGAAGTGGATATTGACCTGTTCACCTATCCCGGCCCGCGCCCGCGCTCCCGCGAAACCGCCATTTTGATGATCGCCGACAGCTGCGAGGCGGCGGTGCGCTCGCGCAAGCCCACCCGCAAGCAGGAAATCGCCGATACGGTGCAGCAGATCATCGAAATCAAACTGCGCACCGGGCAGCTTGATGACTCCGGCCTGACGCTCAGCGATATCAAAACCGTGCGCCGCATCGTCACCGATATGCTGCAAGCCGTGTTCCATCCGCGCATCAGCTATCCGCTGCCGGCTGCCGAGCGCGACAAGGAGCGCCCACCGGCCCGTCCGGCTGCCGATGCATCCGACCGCAAAACCGAACTTTCGCCCCTACCGGAGGCGGACGGCGCGCGCCGTCACAACCAGTCCCGCGAGATGCCGCCGGTCAAACCGGCATTGGACGAGGACGACAACTCGCCGCTGCCAGAAGTCCCGCCGCTGCCGCGCACCAGCGGCGAACAGCCCGCCCTGCGGCTGAACGACAACGGCCTGGAAGTCCCAAAAGAAGATTTTATCGAGGATCATCCCGACTAAATGACCCCGACGATCACCGTTCACAACGAAGGGGTTTATCCCCTGGACGAAAATCGTTTACAGGCCGCTGCCGCCGCTGTCCTGTCCCGGCAGGGCGCGCCCGATGACGCCGCGCTCAGTGTCGTGATCGCGGACGATGATTTTGTCGCCGGCCTTAACCGGCAGTTCCAAGGGCTGGACTCCCCCACCGATGTGCTGTCCTTCCCGGCGGACGCGCCCCCGGTGCAGGAAGAAGGCGAGCCGCCCTACCTGGGCGACCTCATCATCGCCTATCCTTACGCTGCCGCGCAGGCCGCCCGCGAAGCTCATGCCCTTGACGACAGCCTGGCGCTGCTGGTCGTGCATGGCACGCTGCATCTGCTGGGCTTCGACCATGATACGCCCGAAAACCGCGCCGCCATGTGGGCCGCCCAGGCCGAGGCGCTGCAAGCCCTGGGCATTTCCCCGGACATCGTGCCGGCGCTGGAAGGAAACAGCCATGACCACCCGGAATAAAAAGCTGGTGGACGCGCTCACCAGCACCATGAAAATCAACCCCAACGATTACAGCGCGCTCGCCACCAGCCCCAACCGCCTGCAAAGCCTGGGTTATGCCCTGGCCGGCTGGCTGTACATGCTGCGCCACCAGAAAAACACCCGCATCATGAGTTTCGCCAGCGCCGTCGTGTTCGCCCTGGCGGCGTGGCTGCAAATTGATCTGGCCGGCTGGGCCGTCCTCACACTGACCATCGCTATGGTCTGGATGGCCGAGTTTTTAAACGCGGCGGTCGAGGCGGTCATTAACCTGGTTTCGCCCACCTATCACCCGATGGCGAAAGTCGGTAAGGATGTGGCGGCGGCTGCCGTGCTGCTGGCGGTCGTCGCTTCGATTATCATCGGCCTGCTCGTCCTGGGGCCGCCTCTGCTCATCCGGCTCAATGGTTGAGGAGCTGTTAGTGGAATCGTCATCCGAACGTAAAAACCGCGCACGCGAGCGCCACGAACGGCGCAAGGCCCGCCAGCAGGGCATGGCCCGCCCCGGTGCCGCCCGGCCAGACTTCCGGCATCTCACCCCTGCCGGGGGAATTAAACTGCCGTCCATCAAACTGCCGGGCCTTAAAATTATCCTCTACGGCCTGGGCGGTCTGGTCATCATCGTGGCCGTGATCGTCATCCTGGGGCGGCTGACGGGCGACAAAACGCCGGTCGCTTCAAACGCCATCTGGATCGGCACCGAATGGACGTATGACCGCCCCGATGAAACAGCCATCAACGCCCTGGCCGACCGCCTGCGCGAAAACCATATCAACACGGTTTATGCCTGGGTCAGCCTGTTACAGCCGGACGGCGCGTGGTCGGAAACCATCAAGCTCGATGCCGTGAGCGATTTTGTCCAGGCTTTCCGCCGGGTTTATCCCGAAGTCCGGCTTTACGGCTGGTTAAGCGTCGCTTCCCAGGGCGAAGATGGCAGCAGCCGGCTGGGGAACCCGGCCATCCAGCAGCAGGTGGCCGACTTCAGCCGCCGCATGGTGGATGATTTCGCCTTCGACGGCCTGTTCCTGAATATTGTGCCGGTGCTGGACGGCGACGAGGACTTCCTGTCGCTGCTGCGCCGGGTACGCGCCACCCTGGGCGAGGGCGCGTTTCTGTCGGTCGCCGTCCCGCCGGACTGGACGCCCCCCAATGATGCCGTTCCGCAGCCGCCCCAGATCGCGCCGGATACCTACTGGCAGCCGGATTATAAAAAGCGCGTGGCGCTGCTGGCCGACCAGATGGTGATTACCGCCTATAACAGCGGCCTCGACTCCTCCAGCGACTACGCCGCCTGGGTGGCCTACCAGGTGCAAACCTTCGCCGGCGTGGCGGCGGAAATGGACGACGCGGCGCAGATCATCATCGGCATCCCCGCCTACGACGCCGAAACGCCGGAACACCGCCCCGACGTGGAAAACATCGCTTCGGCAGTGGAGGGCGTGCGCCGGGGTTTGTTGGCGGCAGGGGATGCTGCCGCATTCGTGCGCGGACTCGCCATCTACGCCGAATGGGACGCCGACGAAACCGACTGGATGCAGTTCAGAGACTCCTGGCTTCGATAAACCCGCTGCGAGGGCGGCCAAGCGCCGCCCCTGATTTTAAAATTCCCCGCCGGCCCCCCTTGACTCTCACGTTACGTGATGCTTTATCCTGTACTCGGAACGAGTGAGGAAGAAGTGATGTACACCGTCAAACAGCTTGCCGAACTGGCCGGGGTCAGCATCCGCACCCTGCATTATTATGACGAAATCGGGCTGCTTAAACCCGCCTCGGTAGGCAGCAACGGCTATCGCTATTACGATGATGCCGGTCTGCTCAAACTCCAGCAAATCCTGTTTTTTCGGGAGATCGGGCTGGAGTTGATGCAGATCAAGACGATTCTCGACAGCCCGGATTTTGATCTGGTCGCGGCGCTGCGCTCCCACCGGGCAGTATTACAGGAACGCAGCCGCCGCCTGCAAAATCTAATCAAGACGGTTGACAGCACGATCATGCACCTGGTAGGAGAAGTGAACATGAGCAAGAAGCGGATGTTTGAAGCCTTCAGCGACGAAAAGCAAAAACACTACGAACGGGTGGCGCGGCTGCAATATGGGGCGGATATTGTTAACGCCTCGATCAAACGTTGGAACAGCTACACCCCGGCGCAGCGGCAGGCTATCGGTGAGGAAGGCAGCCAGATTTATTTCGACCTGGTGGATGCGCTGGAAGCCGGAAAAGCGCCGCACAGCGCCGAAGTGCAGGCGATTATGCTGCGGTGGCACAAACACCTCGGTTATTTCTACGAACCGACGCTGGAAATCCTGAGCGGGTTGGGCGAAACCTACAACTCGCACCCGGATTTCATCGCCAACTTTAAAAAGCTGCACGCCGATCTGCCGGATTACCTGTCGGAGGCGGTCGCGCAGTACGTGGACGATCTGGAAACCGCCGAAATCGAACGGCTGCTGGCCGAAGATGAGGCCGAAAATCACCGGCTGATCGGATAACCAGATCGGATTGTAGGAGCGGCCCGGCCTGGCCGCCCACGATGCCGGGTTATTTCGCCAATTCCTCGAAAAAATACACCGCCGTGTTGATGCCTTTGTGGAACATTTCGACATGGAAATGTTCGTTCGGCCCATGCGCGCCGTCGCTGCGAAGGCCAAAGCCCATCAGCACCACCGGCATCTTTAACTCCCGCTGGATGTCCGCCATAACCGGCAGCGTGCCGCCGCCCCGCTCGAACAGCGGGCGTTTGCCCCAGCCTTTTTCGTAGGCGGCCATCGCCGCCCGCATGGCCGGGTTGTTCAGATCGGTGCGCGCCGGGTGCGCTTCGGCGATTAACCGCACCTCGCTCCGCACCGTCGGCGGCGTGATGCGCGCGATGTGGCCGCGCACCTGTTCAAAAATCCGGCGCGGCTGCTGGTTTGCCACCAGCCGGCAGCTTATTTTCGCCAGCGCCCTGGCCGGTAAAACGGTTTTCGACCCTTCGCCGTAAAAGCCGCTGACCAAACCGTTGATCTCCAGCGTCGGGCGCGCGCCGATGCGCTCGTGCAGCGCGTAGGCCGCCTCGCCCCAGAAGGCCGGCACACCGGTCATCTCGCGCCAGTAGTCCTCCGGCGCGGCGCTTTTCGCCAGTTCAGCGCGTTCCTCGTCGGAAAGCGGCAGCACATCGTCGTAAAAACCCGGCACAGCCACGCTGCCGTCCGGATGATGAAGCTGCGCGATCATCTCCGCCAATGCCTGCGCCGGGTTATGCACAATGCCGCCAAAACCGCCGCTGTGTAAATCCTGCTTCGGGCCAAAAACCTCGACTTCCATATAGGCCAACCCGCGCAGCGCGTAACAGATCGAAGGCTGGTCTATCGCCAGGATGCTGGTATCGGAAATGACGCACACGTCGGCCTTCAGCAGGTCGCGGTTGGCGCTCACGAACGCGCCCAGGTGCGGCGAGCCGATTTCTTCTTCGCCTTCGATCAGAAACTTCAGGTTTACCGGCGCGCCCCCGGCGGCCAGCAGCGACTCGGCGGCCTTCACCTGGGCGAAGACCTGCCCTTTATCGTCCGCCGCGCCGCGCGCGTAAATTTTGCCGCCGCGCTCCACCGGCTCAAACGGATCGCTCGTCCAGCCGGCTTCGATTTCGGCGGGCTGTACGTCGTAATGCCCGTACACCAGCGCCGTCGGCGCGCCATCCCCCGCGCCAAGCCATTCGGCATACACCACCGGATGCCCGGCGGTCGGCTTGATCTCCACCCGTTCAAAGCCGATGCGCCGCAAATCGTCCGCCAGCCATTCCGCCGCGCGCCGGATGTCGTCCTTGCGCGCCGGGTCGGTGCTGACGCTGGGAATACGCAGCAGATCAAACAACTGCTGCCGGAAACGTTCCCCGTTCGCCTGTGCAAATTCGTGTGCGTCTGTCATGCCTTTCTCCTGTAGGGGCAGCCGGTTAACGTCCCGCAATCGCCTCGTAAAAATAGATGGCTGTCTGTACGCCCCGGTGGAACATCTCGATGTTAAACCGTTCGTTCGGCCCGTGTGCGCCGTCGTCATTGAGGCCAAAGCCCATCAGGATGACCGGTAAATTCAATTTGTGCTGGAAGTCGGCCACAATCGGGATGCTGCCGCCCTCGCGCATGAAAACCGGCTTGCTCCCCCACCCCTGTTCGTAGGCGCGGATGGCCGCCTGCATGGCCTCGGTATGGCGGTCTACGTAAGCCGCCTCGCCGGTTTGCAGCAGGCGCACCTCGCTGCGAACGGTCGGCGGCGTGATGCGCGCCACATAATCGCGGATCAACTCGTAAATGCGCGTCGGGTTCTGGTTGGCGACCAGGCGGCAGCTTATTTTCGCCAGCGCCTTCGCCGGCAGAACGGTTTTCTGCCCCGGCCCGTAAAAACCGCTGACCAAACCGTTGATCTCCAGCGTCGGGCGCGCGCCAACCCGCTCGTGCAGCGCGTAGGACGCCTCGCCCCAGGGCATCGGCGCGCCGGTCGTGCGCCGCCAGTCGGCCTCGTCCCAGGGTTTTTTCGCCAGTTCGGCGCGTTCTTCGTCGGAAAGCGGCAGCACATCGTCGTAAAAACCCGGCACGGCCACGCTGCCGTCCGGCTTGTGAAGCTGCGCGATGATCTCCGCCAATGCCTGCGCCGGGTTATGCACCGTGCCGCCGTACTGGCCGCTGTGCAGGTCGCGCGCCGGGCCGAACACTTCCAGTTCCACATACACCAGCCCCCGCAGCGCATAAACGATGGCCGGTTCGTTGATTTTCGGCATCCCGCTGTCGGAAATGACGCATACGTCGGCCTTCAGCAAATCCTGGTTTTCGCCGACGAACGCACTCAGGTGCGGCGAGCCGATTTCTTCTTCGCCCTCGATCACCAGCTTGAGGTTGACCGGCGGCCTTCCCGCCGCCAGCAGCGACTCGGCGGCCTTGACGTGCGCGAACACCTGTCCTTTATCGTCGGAAGCGCCGCGCGCATACAGGAAACCATCGCGCTCCACCGGCTCGAATGGGTCGCTGTCCCACCCGGCTTCGATTTCGGCGGGCTGCACGTCGTAATGGCCGTAGACCAGCACCGTCGGCGCGCCCTCGCCCGCCCCCAGCCATTCGGCATACACCACCGGATGCCCGGCGGTCGGCTTGATCTCCACCCGCTCAAAACCGATACAGCGCAGATCGTCCGCCAGCCATTCCGCCGCGCGCCGGATGTCGCCCTTGCGCTCCGGGTCAGTGCTGATGCTGGGGATGCGAATCAGGTCTTTCAACTGCTCCAGGTAGGCCGACGCCTGGCTGCGAGCATGATCGTGTGCGTTCACTCAATTCCTCCTAAAATCAGTGCTGAGTTCCAAGTGCTGAGTTCCGAGTTAGAACAGCGGGGACGGCTTTGCTCTCTCTGTGTCTTTGCGTCTTTGCGTTCTGTTTTTAAGCGTCTCTACCCGGCGATTTCCCGGCAGAAAGCGATCATCGTCGCCATGCCGCGATACCACATATCCAGGTAAACGTGTTCGTTCGGCCCGTGTGCGCCGCAGCCCTTGTAACCGAAGGCCAGCAGCACCAGCGGCGCGCCCAGTTCCCGCTGCAAATCCACCGCCACCAGCACGCTGCCCCCCGCCCGCGTGAAGTGCGGACGTTTGCCCCAGGTGTTTTCGTAGGCCCGCAGGGCAGCCTGCACGGCAGGGCTGTGCCGGTCTATCAGCAGCGGCTCGCCTATCGAAATCAGCCGCATTTCAACGCGCACCGTCGGCGGCGCGATCTGCATCACGTAATCCCGCACCCGCTCGTAGGTTTTTTGCGAGGTCTGGTGCGGTACCAGGCGGCAGCTTATTTTCGCCAGCGCCCGCCCCGGCAGGACGGTCTTAAACCCCTCGGCGGCAAAGCCCCCGGCGATGCCGTTGATCTCCAGCGTCGGGCGCGCGCCGATGCGTTCGTGCAGGTTGTAGGCCGGTTCGCCCCACTGGGCAGGCGCGGCAGCCACGTCGCGCCACTCGGCTTCGACCCAGGGCAGCGCCTTCGACAGTTCGGCGCGTTCCTCGTCAGAAAGCGGCTCTACGTCCTCGTAAAAACCCGGCACGCTCACGCTGCCGTCCGGGTTATGAAGCCCCGTGATGATCTCCGCCAATGCCTGAATTGGGTTATGCACCGTGCCGCCGAAGTGGCCGCTGTGTAAATCCTGCCTGGGGCCGAACACTTCCAGTTCCATCGAAACCACGCCGCGCAGGCCGTAGCTCATGTCCGGCTGCTGCCGGTCGGCCATGCTGCCGTCGCAGATCACCACCACGTCAGCTTTCAGCCGGTCACGGTTAGCGGCGATGAAGGCCGATAGGTTTTCCGAGTTCGACTCCTCCTCGCCCTCGAACAGCAGCTTCAGGTTGACGGGCGCGCCTCCGGTCGCCAGCATCGCCTCAGCGGCTTTTAGCTGCGCCATGACGTTGCTTTTGCTGTCAATCGCCCCGCGCGCGTAAATTTTGCCGTCGCGCTCCACCGGCTGGAACGGCTCGGTCAGCCAGCCGTCGGCCATTTCGGCGGGCTGCACGTCGTAATGCCCGTACACCAGCACCGTCGGCGCGCCCTGCCCCGCGCCCACCCACTCGCCGTAAACGATGGGATGCCCGGCAGTGGGGATGGCCTCCGCCATCTGAAAGCCGATGCGCCGCATGTCCTCGACCAGCCACGCCGCCGCGCGTTCCACGTCCGGTTTGTGCTGCGCTAGTGTGCTGACGCTGGGGATACGCAGCAGGTCTTTTAACTGTTCTTTGAACCGGTCGGCGTGGGTAGTGATGTAGTCGTTGGTGTCCATAACCTCTCGCTCGATTTCAAGCTGATATGCCTTTATTAACCAAATACGCGGGCCGCGCTGTCCCAGATCACCTTTTTGTCGGTTTCCTCCGGCACGAACGGCAGGTAATACCCCACCCGGTCGAGCAGCCCGTCGTAACGTTCTTTCATCTTGTGCGGCAGTTCGTCCGGCGGGGCAACCACCGCGAATTCGTCCAGCATGTCGTCGCTGATCTCCTGCCACATCTCCGACCAGCGCCCCTCGCGGCTCATGGCGTTCAGCTTTTGCGCCAGGTCGCCCCAGCCGTGTAGTTCCATCACGGCGGCGTAGCTGGGCGTGCTGGCATAAAACGCGATCTGCGACTTCGCCATCACGGCATGGTTCTGCATTTCCTCGGCGCTGCTGCCCGTCACCACAAAAATCGCGCACGACAGCCTGATGTCCGCCCGCGCGCGCCCGGTCTTTTGCAGCCCGCTTTCGATGGCCGGGATGATTACCTCCTTCAGGTAGCGCGGCGTGTGGAAGGCGTGGACGTGAAACCCCTGGCACAGCTCCCCGGCCAGGCGGCACAGCCCTTCGTTCACCCCGGCGATATACACCGGGATGTCGGCATACGGCATAGGCGTGGGCGCAAAAAACGGCGTCATCAGCGTGAATTTATAATGCTCGCCCTGGTAGCGCAGCGGCGCGCCGTTCTGCCAGGTGTTCCAGATGGCGCGCATGGACTCGATATACTCGCGCAGGCGCGGCACAGGCGCGTTCCATTCCGTGCTGAAACGTCTGGTGATGTGCGCCTTCACCTGCGTGCCGAGTCCCAACACAAAGCGCCCTTTCGACTGCTCGGCCAAGTCCCAAGCGATACCCGCCGTCACCATTGGGCTGCGCGGGAAGGCGACCGCGATGGCCGTCCCCAGGCTGATGCGCCGTGTCGCGGCGGCGGCGTGCGTCAGCGGCAAAAACGGGTTGTGCGCGGTTTCCGCCGTCCACAGCCCGTCGAACCCGTAATCCTCAACCTGGCGCGCCAGGTCCCCGGCGGTGTTGAGATTGGTCGGGAAAATCGTCACATCAAATAACATCTTTTATTCCCCTCTTTTTGATTATTCAAGAAGCCCTTCAGCCATCAATAATTGATCCAATCCCGCCACCAGCGCGGCTGCGCCGGTTATCACCGCCTCAAAGGCGTTTGCCCGCACCAGATGTTCGACATCCGCGCGCATGGAGGGCGGGTATTTTTCGCAGCGTTCCTCGACGGCGCGCAGCAGGCGTTTTTCGCCGGGGTGCGGCAGCCGGTTAAGCGCGAACAGGATGTCAAAATAACTCGCCAGCAGCGCCGCCACCCGGTGATTAATGCTCACCCAGTCATCGCGCCGGACCGCGCTTTCGATCTGGTGCGAATAGGCCGACAGCTTTTGATTCAAAATCGGGTAATTTTTGGCGATAACCGCCCGCCGCAGCGCCTCCGGGTAGGGCTGCTGCGCGCCGACCTGAAGCCGCGCATACCAGCCGTCCCGGTCATAAAGGCTGTGCGAGTTAAGGACGTTGTGCCAGAAACAGGTCGAATAGCCGGTGGAAGCCTGGTGCTGGCGCAGCACCCGGTCAAGCTGTTCCTCGATCCAGCCGGGATGCCGGAACATCACATCCACTTTAATGCCCGTTTCGCGGTCTATCCACTCGTCGCCCGGCTCCCAGAACCGGTTATCCACGTCGGCGCGCGCCGCGTCCCGTTCCGCGATGGCGCGGCGCTCATCCAATCCGAGCGGCGTCATTGAATAGACGTATAAATCAATATCCGAAATCGCGTCCCCCATACCGGCGGCCACCGACCCGGCCAGCGCCACCGCCAGCACGGGCGGCTGTTCGGCATAACACGCAGCGACCTTTCGAGCCAGTTCTACAGCGCGATTTTCAGACATCATTTTTCCCTTCCGGTCGTGGTTGAGGCCTTATTGTACAGCCCTCGCCCGCCTTATGCGAACGTTAAGCCGCGTTTAAATCACCCCGGCGGCGAAACCGAGGCCGAACATCTGCGTAATAAATGTTGTAGACAGGCGCTTTAAGGATAAAAAGGGCCAAGATCATGAAAAAGACGCTGGCAGAACTGGAAAACCAGGATGTTCGCTGGGAAAAACCGAGCTTCTGGAAGCAGGATTTTGAACTGCGCGCCCACAACGGCGAGGTGATCGCCACCATCCGGCGGCCTCGCTGGTGGAGTTCGCTGGCCGAGGTGGAAGGCGTGGGCTGCCGCTGGACGTTTGAGCGAAAGGGCTTCTGGCAGCGGCGGGTGGAGATTCACTCCGTCGGCACGGGCGACCGGGCGGCGGTTTTTTATTATAACTGGAGCGGCGCGGGCCGCCTGGAATACCCGGATGGACGGGTGTTTCACTGGAAGCAGGGCAACTTCTGGGGGACAAAATGGGTGTGGACGGACGAAACCGGCCAACCGCTGGTCGGCTTCCACACGCGCGGCGGCCTTAAACTGAGCGCCGACATCAGCCTGGACGCCGCGCTGGAGGATGCCAAAGCGCCCACGCTGCTGATCTTCCTGGGCTGGTATCTGATCGTTAAACACTATGAAGACAGCAGCTCATCGGTGGTGGTCGTCGGCGGGTAATCAGCCGGGCGTCTCCCAGCCGTCATCGTCCAGCCCCAGCACATCGCTCATCAAAATCGCGCCTTCGTTGCGCTGCGGCAGGCGGCTTAAGTAACGTTCGGTGACGGCCACGTTGGAATGGCGCAGCAGCCGGCTGATTTTTTCAATCGGCGTCCCGGCTTCTTGCAGCACCCCGGCCACCGAACGCCGCAAATCGTGCGGGGCGACATGACCCAGGTCGGCCATCAGCGCGGCGTCGGAGACAATCCACCAGATGCCGTCCGGCGTCAGCCCCCGGCGACCGATGCGCCCGCCCTTCCAGATGCGCCGCAGCAGGGGCGACTCTTTATCCGGGGTGGGCTGTTCGCGGCTTATGGCCGCCCGCCAGCGGTGAATCAGGCTGAACACCGGGCGCGGCACGTCAATCATGGCGACCTTGCGCCCCTTGCCATGCACCCGCAGCACGATGCGGTCGTTCTGCACGCTCAGGTCGCCCCACCGCGCGGCGGCCAGTTCCTCCCGGCGCAGCGCCAGCGTGCATAAAATCGTCAGCGCCACATGGTTGCGGAGCGCCTGATTTTCCGTCGTAGCGATCTGCTGTGCGGCGGCGATCAGCCGTTTGATCTGCTCCGGCGACAGCCAGCGTCCAGGGCGCTGGCCTTCTTCCGCTCTGGGCGCGCGCACATTGGTCATGCTCGCGCCGGTGTAGTCGTCCAGCAAACCGGCTTCCGCCAGCAGGCTCGCCAGCGTGACGACAGCCGCCCGCGCCTGCCCGATGCCCTGCTTGCCATGCGAACGCGCCAGCATCCCCAGCCAGGCGCGGAACTGCGCCGCGCTGAGGCTGGCTTGCAGCACCGCCACCGGCAGGTTTTGCATCCGGTGGAGGCGCGCGTCGCCGGTGGTCGGCTTCAGCCCGGCCACGTCGCACAGGTATTGATCTACCCAGCGGAAGTAGGCCCGCTGCGTGTGCGGGCTGCTGGCGCGGCCCGGCAGCGCCAGCAAAAAGTTAAACATCAGTTCGCCGGCGGGTACAATCGCGTCATTTCGTCCGGGCAGGATGAGTTTCGCCATCGGAGTTTGCTGCCCCTACCACTGTTTATCTTCGTCCGGCATTCGCTGGTGAATCAAGTCCAGCACCAGCCGCCGAAGCTCCGACAGCAGTTCGTCCTGCCGGAACGCGCCCTTCTGCAAAATCTGTTTGACCTGCCCGTTCAGCTTCCGCCGATCGTCAGGCGTCAAATCCATCGCCGTTACCACGATCACCGGGACGGCGCGCCCGGCTTCGGTTTTTCGCAGTTCGGCTAAAAATTCAAAACCGTCCATGCGCGGCATCATCAAATCCAGCAGGATCAGTTCCGGCATTTCCTCGGTCACTTTTTCCAGCGCAGCCAGGCCATCTTCAGCCTCGCGGGGGTGCCAGCCTTCTTTGTCCAGCATCCGACACAGGATTTCGCGGGTTTGCTGGTCGTCCTCCACCACCAGGATGTCACACACCGGGCGTTTGCACTCGTAGCGCCGCAGCACGCTCACCAACCGCTCGCGGTCAATCGGTTTGGTCAGATAATCGGACGCGCCCAGGGCGTAACCCAGGTTTTTATCGCTGACGATGGTCATCATCACTACCGGGATATGGGTCAGTTCCGGGTCGGCTTTCAGGCTGGTTAACACCGACCAGCCGTCCATACCCGGCATCATCACATCCAGCGTGATGACATCCGGCTTGAACTCGCGCGCCAGGCGCAGCCCTTCCTGGCCGTTGACCGCCACCCGCACATTAAATCCTTCTTTCGACAAAAAGCGGGAGACGACCTCCCGCACCGAAGCGTCGTCGTCAATCACCAGCACCGTACTCGCCCCGGCCACCAGCGGCGGAGCTTTAATCTCGGTGACGGGCTGCGCTTCCGGCGCTTTTGGCGTGATGGCCGGCAGTTTGACCGTGAAGGCCGCCCCCTGGCCGGGTTTGCTTTTTACGCTGATGTCGCCGCCGAGCATCTGGCAGAACCGCCTGCTGATCGCCAGCCCCAGCCCCGTCCCGCCATATTTGCGCGTGGTGGACGAATCCGCCTGCGAGAACTCCTTAAACAGCCGGCTAACCTGTTCTTCCGACATGCCGATGCCGGTATCGGCGACGACAAACACCATCCATTCCATGCCGCCTTCGGTCACGCGCTTCGCTTCCAGGGTGATCTGCCCTTTTTCGGTGAACTTGCCGGCGTTGCTCAACAGGTTCAAAAGCGTCTGCCGAACTTTCGTCACGTCCGTATATACCTGTCCCAGATCATCGGCGCGGCGCACTTCCAGACGGTTGGCGTTTTTCTCCACCAGCGGCGCGGCGGTTGTCACCACGCCGTCAATCAGTGTCCCCAGATCAACGGTTTCCAGGAACAAATCCATCTTGCCGGCCTCAATCTTCGACAGGTCGAGAATGTCGTTAATCAAAGCCAGCAGATGCGTGGCCGCCGTCTGAATTTTATTCAGGTCGGGTATAAATTCGTCGTCCTCACGCTCGTGCAGCTCCTCCTCGATCAGTTCGCTGTAACCGATGATCGCGTTCAGCGGCGTTCGCAGTTCGTGGCTCATGTTCGCCAGGAAGGTGCTTTTGGCGCGGTTGGCCTCAATGGCCCGGTCGCGCGCGGCCACCAGTTCACCGGCGATGTTGTTGAAGGCCACCGCCACCTGCGACAGTTCATCCCGGCTGACCGGTTCGAACTGGCCGTCCATATCGCCCTTCACCATACGCAGCGAGGCCCGCTCCAGGCTGGCAATCGTCCTGATGACGGCCATATAAAACCCGGCGAACAGATAGGCCGTCGCGCTCAAGGCCGCCAGCCCCACCAGAATGACCATGTTCCGCCGCTGGGTCAGGCGGTCTATCCGTTCCTGGAGCAGATCGTCCAGTTCCGGCCAGACTGTATCGTAAAAAGTGAAACTCTGGTCAATCAGCCGCGTCGTCGTTGTCAGAAAATCATCCGGGCTGATCGTCACCGCGCCGACGCGCAGGTTGCTTTCGGCGGCTTTACTCAAAATCTCCCGGTTTATAAACGTTAAATACTCGTCCACCGCCCGCAGATTCGCGTCCAGCGGGACTTGCAGGCGGGCGCGCAGCGCCTGGTTGGCCCCGAACGCATAACCCAGCCCGCTGAGGTTGGCCTCCAGCGTGGACTGCACCAGGCCGGAAAGAATCGTCAGGCGGGTCTGGTCTTCGCGCGTCAGCACGCCGGTCACTGCCGCCCGCAGGCCGTAGTTCCGAATCTGGCTCATGTAATCCGTCGCCAGCGGCAGTTTGGTAATCACCGTATCCATCAAGTAATATGTGTCAATATTGGGGTCGAGGATTAAGTTGGAGGTATTGCCGATGATCGTCAGCAGATTGACGATGTTCTGGCTGAGGATGTTGTGCGCTGCAATACTCTGCGCCGGACGCAGAGACATGGTTTGATCCTTCAGCCGCGCCCATTCCTGTTTAACCGCTTCCCACTGGGCGCTTATCTCCAGAACGCCGCCCAGTTCCCGGTCGGCAGCGTCTACGGCCTCAATGGCCGCTTCAATGTCGGCTTCTTCTTGCAGCAGTTGTCCTTCAAACATCACCGCCCCACTCAGCACGACGCTGCTCAAGGCCGCATGATGCTGGATGTGCTGGAAAAAAAGCATCACCGGGTCGCCATAACGCAGGCCGATCTGCTCTTTGGTGGCAAAATCAACATCGTTATTAATCTGCACCAGAAATTGACTGCCGACCACTACTAGCGGCAGCAGCAGCAGCAGTCCCACCAGCGCAAACTTTTGCGGATATTTCAACCGGCTCATCACCAGCACAGCCGGTTTGAAGAAGGACTCCATCACACCGCCGACCTTTCAATACGGGTACTTCGCCCATGATTGTATTGCATTTCCTGAATCGCGGCGAATAACCGCCGGCCTGCTGCACAGACCGTCAGAAATCGTTACAATAGCCTTAGAATCTTGATTTTACATAAACGGAAGGAGTTTTCTTCCTTGAAGATATTCGTTCCTGGGCGAATCTGCCTGCTTGGTGAACACTCGGACTGGGCAGGCGGATACCGCCGAATCAACACCGACATCGAAAAAGGGTACGCGCTCATCACCGGCACGAACCAGGGCATTTATGCCGATGTCCAGCCGCATCCAAACGCGCTGGTGCTGTCGTCCACCACGCCGGACGGCGCAGCGCATGGGCCGTATGAAATCCCTATGGAGCCGCAGGCTTTGCTCGAAGAAGCGCAAAAAGGCGGCTTCTGGAGTTATATCGCCGGGGTGGCCTACGAAGTCCTGACGCACTACCACGTGCGCGGGCTGGTTATCAACAACTACAAAACCGATATGCCGGTCAAAAAAGGGCTGTCGTCCAGCGCCGCCATCTGCGTACTAACGGCGCGCGCCTTTAACCGGGTTTATGATCTGAAAATGACGGTGCGCGGCGAAATGGAGATGGCCTACCGGGGCGAAATCCTCACCCCGTCGCGCTGCGGGCGCATGGATCAGGGCTGTGCCTTCGGCCAGCGCCCGGTTTTGATGACTTTCGACGGCGACCGCCTGGACACTACCGAACTGCGTGTGAAGGGGGAACTGCACTTCGTCATCGTGGACTTGCAGGCCCAAAAAGACACCATGGAAATCCTCGCCCGGCTCAACCGCAGCTATCCCTTCGCCGAAACCGAGATCGAACGCGGCGTTCAACAACTGCTGGGGCCGGTCAACCGGCGCATCGTGCATCAGGCCATCGAGGCGCTGGAAGCCGGCGACGCGCAGCGTGTCGGCGCGCTGATGCTCGAAGCGCAGGCGAACTTTGACCGCTATGCCACCCCGGCCTGCCCGGAAGAACTGACCGCGCCCGTCCTGCACCGCGTCCTCAACTACGAGCTGCTTAAACCGCACATCTGTGGCGGCAAAGGTGTCGGCTCTCAGGGCGATGGCACGGCGCAGTTCATCGCCCGCAGCGCCGCCGACCAGCAGGCCGTTATCGAAATCATCGAGCGTGACCTGAAAATGCCCTGCCTCAAACTCACCATCTCGCCCAGCACGAAGGTGCGTAAGGCGCTCATCCCGGCGGCGGGTTTTGGCACGCGGCTGTTTCCGGCCACCAAAGCCACCAAAAAGGAACTGTTCCCGGTGGTTGACCACGACGGCATCGCCAAACCGGCTATCCTCATCATCGTGGAGGAGGCGCTGGAAGCCGGCCTGGATGAAGTGATTATCATCGTCCAGGAACACGACCTGCCGGCCTTCCAGTCCTTCTTTAACGAACAGGTCACAATCGAAAACTACAACAAACTGCCGCCGCATTTTCAGGAATACTCGCGCCGCCTGCTGGATATGGGCCAGAACGTGAAGTTCATCGTCCAGAACATGCAGGAAGGATTGGGACACGCGGTTTACTGCGCCCGCGAGGCGCTGGACGGCGAGCCGTTTTTGCTGATGCTGGGCGACCACATCTACCGCTCCACCGGCGACCGCTCCTGCGCGCGGCAGCTGGTGGACGCCTACAACCAGCACAATACCAGCGTCGTCGGCCTGCGCCGCACGCCCGAAGACCAGATTTTTAACTTTGGGACTGTAACCGGCGTCTGGCTCGACCCCGACCGCCTGCTGAACATCACCGAATTTGCCGAAAAACCCACCGTTGAGTACGCCCGCGAAAACCTGCGCGTGCCGGTTTTGCCGGACGATGAATACCTGACGCTGTTCGGCCAGTACATCATCAAACCCCAGGTGTTTGATTACCTGGAAGAACACATCCAAAACAACGTGCGCGAGCGCGGCGAGTTTCAGCTGACTTCGGCGCTCGACCGGCTGCGCCGCGAGGACGGCTTTTTGGGGCTAATGATGGCCGGCACACGCTACGACATCGGCCTGCCGGATTATTACCTGGAAACCCTGCAAGCCTTCCGGCGCGATTAACCCGCCAGCGTGTGTTTACCGACCCCCTCACAGGGGTTATCCCCACCCCTAAATCCCCTCTCCATGTAATGGAGAGGGGACCTGAAGTTTGGCAGTAGTTGAGAAAAAGAAAGACCTTTGGTAAAGCTTGAAGTGTGAAATCGCAAGCCAACCAGAGGTCTTTGTATGTCTACTATTCC
>QUBZ01000084.1 GCA_014338005.1 Chloroflexota bacterium
ATACGAACGCCAGCACGACGTATCCGAAGTGCCGGACTGGTACGCGCGGAACATCACCGACCCGGATCGGATCGCGGCAGTCAACAGCCGGCTGTTCGGTGAGGTAGAGGAAGAAGCCCTGGAAGAAGCGGCGCTGGAGCCGGAAACTGAACTGCCCCTCGGCCAGCCGACCGAAGTGCCGGACTGGCTGCAAGAGACGCTGGACGAGGGCGAAGCGGTCGAGGCCGCGCCGGACTGGCTGAACCTGGAGGCGGAACAGGCCCCGGCGGCGGTGGCCGTCCCGGCAGATGAAATTCCCGACTGGCTGAAGGCGGTGGATGCAGACGAAGTGCCGGACTGGTTGAAAGAGAGCCTTACGCCGGCGGCGCAAGCCCCCGCGCCCCCGGTCGCAGCAGTGGTTGAACCGCCGCCCGCACCTGCGCCCGTGCCGGCAGCCGCGCCAACCCCTGCGCCCGCCCCCACGCCCGCGCCGGCAGCCCCGCCGCAGCCGGTCCTGGCTGCCGCTGTTGACGCCGTTAACATTTTGCAGCAGGCCCGCGCCAGCAGCCACGATCTTGATACCCGGCTGAAATATTACGAGTCGCTGGTGCGCGCCAATGTTGAACTGGAAGCCGTCACCAGCGATTTGAGCCGCCTGGCCGACCAGCACAAAACGAACGCGGCCATTCACCGCGTCCTGGGGGATGGGTTGATGCGGCAGGGTAAACTCCAGGCGGCGCTGGATATTTACCGGAAAGCCCTCAACCAGTTATAATTAAATCCGCTTTTTAACGGTTATAGCGATAAGCGGGTCATTTCAGACCCGCTTATCTTGCCCAAATTATGACAGCAAAGGAAGGCAACGTGGAACGCACACTCATTATCGCCAAACCGGACGCCGTACAGCGCGGCCTGGTCGGGGAGATCATCCGCCGCTTCGAGGCGCGGGGGTTACGCATCGTTGGGATGAAATTCATGCAGGTTTCGCAGGAGCTGGCGGAACAGCACTACGCCGTTCACCGGGGCAAGTCGTTTTTTGAGCCGCTGGTGAAGTACATCACTTCGTCGCCGGTGGTGGTGATGGCGCTGGAAGGCACGAACGCCGTCGCCGCCGCCCGGATGACCATCGGCGCGACCAAACCGAACGAAGCCGCCGCCGGCACGATTCGTGGGGATTTCGCGCTCGAAATCGGGCGCAACCTGGTGCATGGTTCGGACAGCGTGGAAAACGGCCAGGCGGAAGTCAGCCTGTGGTTTAGCGAGGCCGAACTGGTGAGCTGGCCGCGCAATAACGACCCCTGGATTTTTGAGGGGTAACAGCAGGATATTCCAATCGGGGGCGCAGGACGATGCGCCCTTGATTTTTTATTGAATGCTGAGCAGGACGTGCGCCCCGCGCCACAGCCCTTCCAGGTCGTAATACTGGCGCTTTTCTTCCTGGAAAAGATGCACGATCACATCGCCATAATCCAGCAGCACCCAGCCGCTTTCGCCCGTGCCTTCGATGGCAAGGGGGATTTTTTGCAGGCGCTCCTTCAGGCTTTCCCGCACATGCTCGGCCAGCGCCTTAAGCTGCCGGTCGCTGGTGCCGTTGCAGATCACGAAAAAGTCGGCGATGATGGCGTCGGGACGCAGATCAAGCAGGACGATATTTTCGGCCTTTTTGTCCTCGACCAGATCAACAATGTAACGAGCCAGGGCTAACGAGTCCAGATCATCCCTCCTGATACGACCATCGAACCGATAAACTTTGAACAGTGGGTTTAAACCCACTGTCCGGCGGGTTTACCCCGCATTGTAGCACAATTTGCCGACCATGTACCGGGAGCGCCACCTCAGGGCGATTGCAGATCATGCCAGGTTTGGGGTCATAAAGGGTTTTGGTGGTTCGTAGGGGTGCAAGGTCTTGCGCCCCTACCCACGAAACGACCTTTATCAAGCCTCAATGACCTTTTGAAAACTTTCATATGCGATTACCCTGCGCCCTGCCCGCCGGCTTACGCCCCGGAAAGCCGCTTTTTCGCTTCGCGCTGCACCATGCTGACGATACCCATCAATCCCTGCCCTTTGCCCATCGAAATCTCGCGGCCAAAAATTTGCAGCACGATTTCGGTTGGGATGGCCGCCACCTGTTCAAGCGGCTGGCCGGAACAGGTTTCGTCCAGGATCACGCTCATCGCCATCGCGGAAAGCCCCTGTGGATTCAACACGTCGAAGTAGTACTTCAGGGTGTTATCCGGCTGCTCCACCGCCCATACGAAGGCTTCCGACTCGCAGGCCGGCACGCGGCACGCTTCGTCATAAGGCGGCGCGGCCACCTCTGGCGGGACTTTCACCGCCGGGAAGCGGTCGGCGATTTCGATCAAATACTCCGCCCGCTCGCCCCGGTCGGTGATGCTGGAAAAGTCGTCAATGATTTCGGCCAGTTTTTCGGGAATCATACCTACTTCTCAATCGGCACACCGACAGAATTGCCCCACTCCGTCCAGCTTCCGTCATAGTTGCGGACGTTGGGATAACCGAGCAGGTATTTTAACACGAACCAGGTGTGGCTGCTGCGTTCGCCGATGCGGCAGTAGGCGATGATGTCATCTTCCGGTTTTAAACCCTGCTCCTGCTCGTAGATGGCGCGCAGTTCGTCCGCCGTTTTGAACGTGCCGTCGGTGGTGTTGACCGCGCGCGCCCAGGGGACGTTTTTCGCGCCGGGGATATGCCCACCGCGCAGCGCGCCTTCCTGCGGGTAGCCCTCCATGTGCAGTTTTTTGCCGGTGTATTCGTCCGGGCTGCGGACATCCACCAGCGGCTTGCGGCTTTCGATGTGTTTAAGCACCTGGTCGCGGAAAGCGCGAATGGCGCGGTCGTCTCGCTCCGGGGCTTGATAGGCGGCTGGCGGGTACTGCGGCACGTCGCGGGTGAAGGGGCGGCCTTCCTGTTCCCATTTCAGGCGTCCACCGTCCATGATTTTCACCCGGTTGTGGCCGAACAACTGGAATACCCACATGGCGTAGGTCGCCCACCAGTTGTTTTTATCGCCGTAAAAGACGACCGTCGTTTCGTTGGTCACGCCGATGCGGGACATCAGGGCCTCGAAACCGGCTTTGTCCAGGTAATCGCGCCGCAGTGGGTCGTTCAGGTCGGTCGTCCAGTCCACCTGAACCGCGCCCGGAATATGCCCGGAGGGGTACAGCAGCGGGTCTTCGTTCGATTCGACAATCCGAATGTTTGGGTCGTCCAGATGCTGCGCCACCCAATCGGTCGAAACCAGTATGTCGGGGTTGGCATAACCCCGGCTCGTGATGTCGCTCATAGCTGTCCTCCTTGATTCAATAGATGAGAAAAACAGATGCACATCATCATAATAAAGAACCTGTGTCCGTCAGGCAATGGTCAACACCGGCGCACCTCCCCAAATAAAAAGCCGACCCTGCGCGGGTCGGCTCGTGTTTGATAGCAGCAGACGAGTCATCACCCTCCCGGCAGGCGGCGCGGCAGAATCAACGCACAACAGGGCGCGCCGGACAGCATAAACGGGTAGGGGATAATCGTCATCATGCGTTAAAATATAACCCGTCTGTACGACCCAGGTCAAGTTAAATTGTCATGAATCAACCGCCCACTTCCAAACCGCTGGCCGACCGCATCCGCCCGCGCACGCTCGATGAATTTGTCGGGCAGGCGCATCTGGTCGGCCCCAACAAGCCGCTTTACCAGGCCATCCGGCACAACCGCGTCCGCTCGATGATCTTCTGGGGGCCGCCCGGCGTGGGCAAAACCACGCTGGCGCGCATCATCGCCGCCCAGACCGACCGCCCCTATTTTGAGCTGTCGGCGGTTTCCGCCGGCAAAAACGAAATTCGCGCCATCGTAGAGCAGGTGCAGGCCGGCGAAACGCGCGACCTGTTCACACTGCACCAGCCGCCCGCCCGCACCGGCGCGGTGCTGTTCCTGGACGAAATTCACCGTTTTAACAAAGCGCAGCAGGACTATCTGCTGCCGTATGTCGAAAACGGCACGCTCATCCTCATCGGCGCGACCACCGAAAACCCCAGCTTCGAGGTCATTTCGGCGCTGCTTTCCCGCTGCCAGGTGTTCGTGCTGGAGCCGCTGTCGCCGGACGAGGTGCGCGAAATTATCCGGCGCGGCGCGGCGGAACTGGGCGTGAGACTCGACACGGAGGCCGAGGGTTTCCTGGCGGATTTTGCCAACGGTGACGCCCGCCAATCCCTGAACCTGCTGGAAGCCGCTGCCGAACTGTACGCCGCGCAGGGCGGCGCGCTGACGGTCGAAAACCTGAAAAACGCGCTGCAATCCAAACACCTGCGCTACGACAAAGCCGCCGAGGAACACTACAACACCATCAGCGCCTACATCAAAAGTATGCGCGCCAGCAATGTAGACGCCGCGCTGTATTACCTGGCGCGTATGGTGGACGCCGGCGAAGACCCCAAGTTCATCGCCCGGCGTATGGTCATCTTCGCCAGCGAGGACATCGGCATGGCGCAGCCGACGGCGCTGGTGGTCGCCAACGAGGTTTTCCGCGCCGTCGAAACCATCGGCTACCCGGAATGCCAGATCAACCTGGCGCACGGCACGGTCTACCTGGCTTTAGCGCCCAAAGACCGTTCCGCCTGCGATTCGTTTTTCACCGCCCTAGACGATGTAAAACAGCACGGCAACCTGCCGATTCCGCTGAACTTACGCAACGCTCCCACCCGGCTGATGAAAGACCTGGGCTACGGCAAGGGCTACGAAGCCTACACCGACGAAAACCTGCTACCGGAGAAGCTGAAGGGCAAGAAGTATTATAAGAAGTAGTTGCCACTTATCAGTTTCCAGATGCCGGTAGATGCAAAGAGTAGAGCCATGCCTCAAAAGCCCGAACCGGAAACCTGCATCTGCGCCCTGTGCGGGCGCGAGGTGCGGCAGGTGAGCAAACACCATATCGTGCCGAAGTCGGAAGGCGGGCGCGACACGGTGGATTTGTGCGCCGCCTGCCACAAGACGCTGCACAGCTTCTTCACCAACGCAACCCTGGCGAATGAACTGAACACCCTTGAAGCCCTGCGGCAAGACCCGGACATCGCGCGCTACCTGGCCTGGGTTCGCAAACAGCGTGATGGCCGCGTCCGGGTGCAAAAACGCCGCGACCGGCGGTAAGGACGTAGGGCGCGACCCGCTCAGTTCTGCAAAAAGTCCAGGATAATCCGGTTGAAGGACTCGGCGCTTTCCCAGAACGAGGCATGACCCGCGCCGGGTAACACGTGCAGGGCGGCGTTCGGCAGGCCGGCGGCGATGGTCTGCGCGTAATGCGGCGGTTTGAGAATATCGGCTTCCCCCACGATGACGCAGGCCGGCTGCGCGATTTCCTCCAGGCGCGCGGTGACATCCAGCGACAGAAAACAGCGGCAAAGCTGGATAACCGACGGCAGGTGCAGCGCCTTCGCGGCCTCCAGGCGGCTTAACAGGAAGTCGTATTTTTCGGCAAAAAACGCCTCGCTGAAGTTCCAGTACCAGGTCGCGCGGTAGAACAGGTCATGGTCGCCCAGCGCGGCTATCCTGGCCCAACTGTCGGCAATCGCCCTAAGCTGCGGCCCAACGTGGCTGACGGCATCGGCCACGATCAGCTTGCGGCAGCGCGCCGGATGGCGCAGCGCGAAAACCAGCGTCAGTTCGCCGCCGTAGGAAATGCCGCCGATGTGCGCCGTTTCGATCTCCAGCGCGTCCAGCAGGGCGGCCAGGTCGTCGGCGTGGGTTTCCCAGGTGTAGGGCGGGTCGCCCTCGGCCCACTTTTGCGACTGTCCCTGGCCGCGCATGTCGTACAGCAGCACGCGGTAATACGGCAGCAGCGCCGGCACCTGGAACGCCAGCCAGGACGCGGTATTGGTGATGATGCCGTTGTTCAGCACCAGCACGTCGCCGCCCTCGCCGTGCAGTTCGTAATACAGTTCCACGCCGTTAACGGTGATGTGTGGCATGAATCTAATTCCCTTTGCGATTAAATGTCGCCGGGGCGCGCACACCGGCGCGCCTCTACAGGCGTTTTCCGTGTTTTTATGTCGAATTCTCGATTTGCAGCGTGATGCTGCCGCCGGCGTCTGCCGGCGGCACATGCAGCGTACCGGACACCTCATCCAGAATCACTCGGCCATCGGCCAGTTTGAGGATGAGATAAGTATCCAGCGGGACGGAAACAGCGAACACGGCACGCGCCAGCACCCCGACCACCGGACGCCGCCGCGCCACCACGTACACCCCGGCCTCGTCCTGGTCGGTGGCGATACGCCAGCCGAAGGCCGCCTGAAGCTGCGCCGCCACCTGGATTTGCGGCATCCTCCAGCGGGCGATTCGCACTTCCGCGCCCTCCGCCTGCAAATAAAAGGTGGTCGGCCCCACCACGCCAAAGTGAAAGGTCTGCACATGCCGCGCCAGTTCCGCCACCGTCGAAGCGGCGCTCACGGCCTGCCAGAGCGTATTTAAGTGCTGCATCCCCGCCTTCCTATCCGCGCCTTTGCGTGCGGCTTATCCATGCAGGCCGGTCAGCCAGTTTCGCACCGCATCGGCCACGAACTGCGGCTGCTGCAGCATCATCATATGCTGTGCGCCCTGCACCGTCACCAATTGGGCATTCGGCAGGTTATCGCGCAGGTACTGGCTGTATTTGAGCGGTGTCATGGGGTCGTCGGTCGCGCCGATGACCAGCGCCGGCTGCCGGATGCGCTCCAGCTGCCCGCGCACGTCGAAGGCGTTGCAGGCCATATAATCGTTGTGCAGCACCTCGGCGGGAGTTTCCATCAGGCGCTTGCGGCTCAGGCGGCGAAGCTGGTCGTATTCCGGGGCAGCGCCCCAGTAGCCGTTGATAATCATCTCAACGGCTTTTTCTTTGTCCGCCTGCACATTCAGCAGATCAGGATGCACGCCCAGTTTAGCGCCCCCGCCGATCAGAATCAGCCCCATCACCCGGTCGGGGTAATGCAGCGCCATCGTCAGCGCAACGGCGCTGCCCATGCTGTGGCCGGTCACTACCGCCCGGTCGAGTTTGAGCGCGTCCAGCAGCGCAACCATGTCGGCGGCGTATCCGCCGATGCTCTGGCGGCTTGCTCCGGGGCTGCGGCCATGCCCCGGCAGGTCGGGGACGACGGCGTTGGCTTCCGGCAGGCGGCGCAGTTCGGCAGACCAGTCCAGATGGCTGCCGCCCGCGCCGTGAACCAGCAGCGTCACCGGCAGATGCGCGGTCGGTTCGCGGTGGTCGGCGTACCAGATCGCGCCGTGTTGCGTTTCAATCAGCGGCATTTTAAACCACCTTTCGGGTGTAAAAACCGGTTTTTCGCGTTATTGTAACGCAGACCGGATTGAACGCGCAGCCGGGGCAGACAGTACATTAAACAGTTCAGAAAGGATGGCTTTCGATGGCGTATTTTAAATATCTGGTTTTGCTCCTGCTGCTGGTGAACGTGAGCGCGAAGGTGAATGCCCAGGCGATCACCGCGCCCGGCAGCTACGACTTCAGCCTGGAACACGGCGGGCGGCAGCGCAGTTTTCGCGTCTACGTGCCGGAAGCCTATACCCGCACCGGCGACCCCCTGCCGCTGGTCATCGCCATGCACGGCGCGAGCGGCAGCGGCGCGTGGATGGAAGAACTGACGCAGTTCAGCGAACTGGCCGAAGCCTACGGTTTTATCGCCGCCTACCCGGACGGCGTTTATGGCATCTGGGCGGATGGCCGCGTGGGGGATGAGCGCGTGCCTGCCGACCTGGACGACGTGGATTTTATCGCCGTGATGATAGACCAGATCGCCCAACGCCTGCGGGTGGATACCGACCGCATGTACGCCAGCGGCTATTCGATGGGCGGCATGATGGCCTTCCGGCTGGGATGCGAACTGCCGGACAAAATCGCCGCCGTCGCTTCGGTAGCCTCGACCTTTCCCGGCTACCTGCTGGAAGCCTGCAACCCCTCCGCGCCTGTGCCGGTGCTGGTCATCCAGGGGACGGAAGATGATGTTATCCCCTGGCAGGGCATCTGGCGGAACAATATCCCGATTTATCTTTCCACCGCGCAGACGGCTGCCTACTGGGGCGAACATAACGGCTGTACCGGCGAGCCGCTGCTTGTCCAGGGACTCGACCTGGTTCCCGATGATGGCACGGTGGTGCGGCAGGTGGTTTATACCGGCTGTTTGCAGGATGCCGGCGTGGAAATTCTGGCCGTCATCGGCGGCGGGCATACCTGGCCGGGCAGCCGGCTGTCCGCGCGCTTCGGCAAAACCAGCTTCGATGTTTATGCCAGCCCGGCCATCTGGCGATTTTTTGAACCGCACCGCCTGAGCCGGGACGATTCATAAACTAGTAGGGGCGGGTTTAGAAACCCTCCCCTATGGGCGCGGTTCGCCGTTACGTTCCCCGCCGCTGCTGGCGAATCTTTTGCTCCCAGGGGCGGCGGGCCTGGCCGGTATAACCCAGCGCGCGCAGCCGCTCCTGTTCCAGGCGTTCAAGCTGCGCGGCCACTGCTTCATAGTCACCCGCCGGGATGCGCCGGTCGGCCCCGTCCGCGCCCCGGTAAACGTAGCCGATGCCGCCGCACCAGTCACATTCGACCGTCTCGCCGTCCTCCTCAAACCAGCCGTAGCCGTCACACGAGATGCAGCGCACGATGTTCATAAATGCGGTTATCCTCCGGTTTCGCCGACCGGGATATTCAGCGGTATGTAGGGCGATTCATTCCACCAGTCCGGGTACAACCAGCCGGACTGTCCAAAATAGGCGTCCAGAATGCGCCGTGTGATCGGCGCGGCCACTTCCGAGCCTTCGCGGGAAAACTCCGCCATCACCACAACAGCGATCTGCGGGTTTTCGCGCGGGGCATAGGACACAAACCAGGCATGGGGTTCGATACGCCCGGACTGCGCCGTGCCGGTTTTGCCGCATACAGTATACCCCTGCACATCCCGGAAGGTGGCGACAGCCGTCCCCAGGTCTTCATTGGTGGTCACGCCGCACATGCCGTCCTGGACGATCTGGAAGATCGAAGCATCGTATTCATCCAGTGTATTGACCACTTCCGGCTGCGCGCGGAACAGCGCCTCGCCGCCGTCCATGCCGCCGATCTGCTGCACCAGATAGGGCTTGTAGACCGTGCCGCCGTTGGCGATGGCTGCCACCATACGCGCCATCTGGATGATCGTCACCTGGAGCTCGCCCTGGCCGATGGCGTTGTTGATGGCCTGCTCGACGCTGGTCGGTGGGCGCAGGTTTCCCGCCACTTCCGGCAGCACCGGGTCTAGGCCGGTTTTGCTGCCAAAACCAAGCTGCCGCGCGTAATTCATCAGCGCCGAATCGCCGCGCTCGCGGAACAGTCGCCCGCCCATTTCGTAAAAAAACGGGTTGCAGGAGGCCGTAAGTGCCTGAGAGATGGTGACTTCTCCCGCCGCTTCCAGGCCGTCGGTTTTGCGCCAGTCGGAACGCACCGGCAGCGTGTCGCCGTAGCGCGGGCCGTTTGTCCATTCCAGGCTGCACATAAACAATTCGGTCGGGGTCATCAGCCGCTCGGCAGCGGCGGCGAAGGTGGTGACGATTTTGAAGGTCGAACCGGGAAAATACTGCTCCTGCGTCACCCGGTTTTTGAAAGGCTGGCGCGGGTCGGTGTTCAGGTCGCTCAACAGCACGCCGCGATCCGGCATGTAGTCAGAAGCCTTTGGGTTGAATACGCTGGGGTCAAAGGTGGGGTAGCTGGCGAGCGCCAGCACCGCGCCGGTGTTCACGTCCAGCACCACCGCGCCGGCCCCTGGCGAATGTTCCGGCGCCGCCCAGTTCGGCTCGGCCCAGTTATAAGCGTCGGCCAGGGCCTGCGCCACCGCCAGCTGCAAGTCACGGTCAATCGTCAGCGTTACCGGCTGTGGGTCGCTGCCCTGCGTGCCGGCCAGTTCGCGCAGCAGCACACCGCCGGGCGAGACAATCCGCAGCACCTGTTCGGCCTGGCCGGCCAGTTCTTTTTCATACGCCCGCTCAACACCGGCCAGCCCCACCAGGTCGCCGGCATTGTACCCCTGCCGCTGGTAAGATTCGGCCTGATCGGCGGGAATCTGCCCGACGTAACCGGTCACATGGGCGGCGGCCCCCAGGCCGGCATAACGGCGGATGCTGCTTTCGATGCGCCGCACCGCGCAGGTCTGGTCAAGCTGCGCGCCGCGCGCGGCGTTGGTTTCCGGGTCAATCGCCCCGACGTAAAAGACTGTCTCCAGGAAATAATTGGAAAACAGCGTCACCAGGGTGCGGCGCGGGCGGCGCAGCACGTTCGCCAGTAAGTCCAGACAGGCGTCTACATCCGCCATATCCTGCTGCGCCACATACAGGGCGAAAACCGTGCCGTTTTCCTCGGCCAGCAGGCTGCCGTCCCGGTCATAGATATTGGCGCGCGCCGGGCGCTGCGCGCGTATCTCCAGCCGCGAGCCGGCGGCCAGCGCGTCGAAGATGTCCATGCTCGACCAGACGATGCCCCAACCGCCCGGCTGCTCGATCAACCGCATGATCCGGTCGCGGTCTTCAATCGTGCCGAACACCGGTGAGGTCAGCGATACGTCGTACCGGACTTCCGCCGCCGCGCCTTGCAAACGCGCCTTGCCGACCTGAAAGCTCAGGTCGCTGAGGTTCATAGTCGTTTCGACATTTTCGTACTGCCGCTGGAAAACCGGCAGGCTGTAAAAGTTCTGGCTCTGCGGGCTGAGCTGCGCGTACATGGCGGGATAGTCCTTCTGCCGCCAGGCCGTCAGGAAGTCCGTCACCACCTGTTCCGGCGTTTTGCTGATCTGGATGATGGGCGCGATGGCCGGCGCTTCGCTGCCCGCCGCGCCGCAGGCCGCCAGCAGAAGCAGCCACAAGCCGGTTAAAAAACGCTGCAATAGGTTCACCTTTTTCGCCTGTATCTCTTTTTCAATCAACTGGGTGTTACTATAGCGCCGCGCCGTACCGGAGTCCAGAGAGGGTAGGGCAGTCGTTTGTTTGGCGCTGGCGGTTTTTAGCGCCTATCATCAAACAAGGGGCTTAAGCCCCTTGTTGACGGATGTCTGGATGCGCTTTCGCGCGGTTTAACGCGGCATCAGCGGGTGCGGTTGACAATATCCTTGCCGAACAACAGCACCAGCCCCAGGATGATTAACGCCAGCGGCCAGAAGTTGACCCCGCCGATCACGTCCTCCAGGGCGAAAATCAGGCCGATGCCGATGACCACCAGCGCACCGGTGATGTTTTGCCACTGCTGTCCCATCACCATGCCGCGCGCGATCAGCGCCGCGCCGATCACGAACATGATGCCCGGCCACCAGTAGTTTATCAGGGCGATCACGCCCAGGCCGATCAGGAAAATAGCGCCGCTTACCTGGTCGGCGCGTTCTTTCGATGCCATTGTTGAAGCTCCTCTTGCGCTCAGATCGCATCTGTGTGAAAATCGTCGTCGTAATACGGATCGTCGTTTTTGCGTTTCTGACCGTTTTTAGCTTTTTCCGGCTGGCAGCACCCCCATTCGTTTTTCACGCTGAGGCCGAACAACATCGAAAGGCCGATCAGGATCAAAAGCACCGGCCAGCTAAAACCCAGCAGAAAAACCGCGCCCAGGCCGATTAACCACAGCCCGCCGGACACATTGTACCAGGGACGCCCTTCCGCCATTCCCCGCGCGATGTTCGACGCCCCGATGACAAACAGGATGCCGGGCCAGAAACTCAATACATTGGTGAACAGCAGACCCAGGCCGACGAGAAAAACGCCGGTGGCGATCTGGTCGGCGCGTTCTTCAGATACCATTACATACTCCCTTACCTTTAATGCCGACGTTCTACTCGATAGTACGCTGTCCGCGCACGAAAAGTTGCAGACGGGGAACAAACCGATATTTCAAAAAATTCAAACAATTCAAACGATGCTGGACGTTTTTCACATTAATTTTGTGTCATAATGATAACAACTGTCCAAAGAGATACCGTTGATGCCGACCGAAAAATCGTTCACCGATCTTCATCAGCTTGCGGCTCGCATCGGGCAAGCCGTCACTGCGCGGGAAGCCGCCGAAACGCTGGTTAACTGGCTTGACCGCCAGGACGCCCCGGCCATGATCGGCCTGCTGGACAGCAGCAGCGCCAGCCTGGAAATCGCCCGCAGCCCCGGCTGCCGGCCGGACGACGCGGCGCTGGCCTGGATGCAGTCGCCGGAAGCGTGGCTGACCTGGTTATCGTGGCACGAGCCGCGCGAGCGCGATGAAGTGGCCGAGCTGGCAAGCGACCGTCCGGCGCTGTTGATGCCCCTGCGTTACGAGGAAACCGTTTACGGCCTGCTGTGGCTGGAAGTGGACGCCAAAACCGCCCCCCAAAATGCCCAACTGCCGGTGCTGGCGGCGCATTTGCTGGCGGCGCGGCTGCACCATCTGGCGGTTCACAGCCGTTGGGATGGTTTGCTGGCGAACGTGAACGCCTTCAGCCGCGCGCTGCTTCAGGAATCCAGCAGCGAGGCCATGTGGCAGATCATTCACCGGCAGCTTTCACTGTTGTTCGATGCGTCCTCATTTTTTGTCGGCTTGCTAAACCCGTACACCAGCCAGCTTACGCTGCCGCTGTTTTCGCAGGACGGTGTGCCGGTCTATTACGGCACGGTCCCGCTGACCGGCCTCAGCAAAGCCATCGTCCAGCACGGCACACCGCTGCTGTTTTACGACGTGGAGGCGGAAGGGGAACGTATCGCTAAACTGAACGTAACCGCCGAGGGCGAACAGCCGGAAACACGCGCCCGCAGCTGGATGGGCGTGCCGCTCCGCAGCCACCGAAACGAAGTAGTGGGTCTGGTCAGCGTTCAAAACCTGCTGCCGGGCTGTTACAGCGACCCTGACCTGTATTTACTGATGTTTGTGGCCGGGCAGATCGCCTTCGCGGTCGAAAATAAACGCCTGCTCCAGGCGGAACAGGAACGCCGCAAGGTCGCCAGCACGCTGATGGATGTCGGCCAAGTAGTCAACTCCACCCAGGATTACGAAGACGTGCTGGAGCGCATCCTGGTGCAGATGCAGCGGGTGGTGGATTATGACAGCGCCACGATTATGCTGCCGGCCCCCGGCTGCGAGGACGGCTCGCGGCTGGTAGTTTCGGCCACCAACGGCGTTTCTCCGGCTTCGCGCGGGGAAGAACTGCACTTCGGCAGCAGCACGCCCACCGCGCTGGTTTACCTGTCGCAGCAGCCGCTGGTCATCGGCGATATTCACGAATTCGTCGGCTGGAGCGCCAACCTGCCGACTGCCCCGCAGTCCCGCTGCTGGCTGGGTGTGCCGATGCGCTTCCAGGAGCGCGTTATCGGCATCATTACGCTCGACAAATCTGCCCCGCATTATTATTCCGAAACCGACGCCAGCACCGTATTCGCGCTGGCGCGGCAGGCGGCGGTGGCGGTCGAAAATGCCCGGCTGCACGCCCAGGCGGAGGCGCATTTAAAGTCGCTGGAGCAGCGCGCGCGCCGCCTGGCCTCGATGCACAGCATCGCCACCATGCTGAATTCGTCGCTGGAACGGGACGTGGTGCTGAACATGGCCGCCCGTCTGCTGACGGAACTGTTTGAAGCCGACCACTGCGGCATTGTTTTGATTGACCCAAAGGACGGCAACGCTTACCTGGTTACGGAATATCCCAGCACCGGCAGCGAAGGGATGTTAATCCCGATGCGCGACAACCCGATTCTGGAAAAATTGGTGCGGGGCAACCGCGCGCTGGCGATTTACGATGTTGGTTTGGAAGTCGGCGAGCAGGTGCGCGGCCCGCTGGAGCGCGTGGGCGGACGTTCCACACTGCTGGCGCCGCTGTTCGCCCGCGACCAGTTGATCGGCAGCATCGGCCTGGACATGACCAAAGAACGGCGCGTTTTTACGCCGGACGAGCAGGAAACCTTCATGACCATCGCAGTTCAGGTCGCGCTGGCGATTCATAACGCGCAGCTTTATGAAGATGCCGTCACCATCAACCGCCTGAAAAGCGAACTGCTGGCGAACATGAGCCACGAACTGCGAACACCGCTGAATGCCATCATCGGCTACAGCGAAATGCTCCTCAGCCAGGTTTACGGCGAACTGAATGCCAAACAGCTTGATCGCCTGGGGCGCGTTCACAGCGGCGGCAAACACCTGCTCAGCCTCATTAACGATGTTCTCGATCTGTCCAGGATCGAAGCCGGGCAGATGAACCTGGTGCTGGCGCCGCTTTCGATAGCCGAGGTCATCTACGATGTTATCACCGACCTCACCCCCAGGGCGCAGGCCAAAGGGCTGACGGTTAATGTGGAACTGCCCCCTGATCTTCCTCAGGTAGAGGCCGACACCCTGCGCGTTCACCAGATTTTGAGCAATCTGATGGATAACGCCATCAAGTTCACCGACAAGGGCAGCATCGCCGTCCGGGCGCGGCAGGTCGTCTCTGTGGGCGAAAAATTTGATGTGCCGGACATGGCCCATCCCCAGGCGGCGCTGCCGGACGGTGAATGGCTGGCGATCAGCGTGTCGGATACAGGAATCGGCATCAGCCCCGCCGACCAGAAATATATCTTCGAGGCCTTCCGCCAGGTGGACAGTTCCAGCGTGCGGAAATACGAAGGCACGGGCCTGGGGCTGACCATCGCGCAGCAGTTGGTCAAAATGCACCGGGGTTTGATCTGGGCGGAAAGCCAGCCGGGGGCCGGCAGCACCTTTACCGTACTGCTGCCCCTAAGCAAGCGGCACGAAATACCTGCTGCTGCCGGTGAACTCGCCCCGCGCGACCCGGAACGCCCCCTGGTGCTGGTGATTGATGACGACCCGGCGGCTTTACAGTTGGTGCAGGATTATCTCACCCAGGACATTTATCAGGTGGTCGGCACCGGCAACCCGGCGCAGGCGGTCGAAATGGCGCGCAGGTTGCAGCCGGCAGCCATCATCACCGACATCATGATGCCCACCATCAACGGATGGGAAGTGCTGCGCGCCCTCAAAAACGATAAAGAAACCGCCGGCATCCCGGTCATCATCCTCTCGATTATTGAGCAGAAAACGGTTGGTTTTTACCTGGGCGCTGCCGATTATCTGGTCAAACCGATCAACCGCGAGGCGCTGCTGAAGGCACTGGAGCGGGTGACGCGCATCGAGCCGCAGAAGCCGATCCTGGTGGTGGACGACAACAGCGATGACCGTTCGTTCCTGGTTGACCTGCTGGAACGCGCCGGCTATCCGGCGGCGCAGGTGGACAGCGGCCAGGCCGCGCTGGACTGGCTGGCGGAGCAAAGCGCCTCGCTCGTCCTGCTTGACCTGCTGCTGCCGGGTATGTCCGGCTTCGAGGTGTTAAACCGCCTGCGCGATAACCCCGCTACCGCCGATATTCCCGTGGTCGTCGTCACCGGGGCCGACCTGCCCGCCGAGCGGCTGGAGGCGCTTCGCGCGCCGGTGCTGCAAAAGGGCGAAGTATCCGGCAATTCACTGGCTCAGCAGATTCGGATTGCCCTTAATCGCAGCCTGCAAAAACGCCTCCACCAATAGCCAATCGTCCGGTTACGCGCTACACTTGGCCGCGTGTTGGCGTTTTTCAACAGCGGAGGATGACGACGTGAACTACCAGGACGACGGCCCGATCGGTTATTATTTCGAGGACATCGAAACCGGCCAGACGATGGTCACGCGCGGGCGCACCATCACCGAGGCGGATATTGTGCAGTTCGCCGCCCTCACCGGCGACTTCAACCCCATGCACACCGACGCCGAATACATGAAAACGCACCAGATGGGGCAGCGCGTCGCACACGGGATGCTGGCGCTTAGTTACGCGGTGGGTTTGTTGTACCAGTTGGGTTTTATGGAGCGCACGGTGCTGGCTTTTCGCGGCCTGGAGATGAAGTTCAGCCTGCCGGTGTTCATCGGCGATACGGTGCGCGTCCGGCTGACGGTGAAAGAGAAAAAAGAGATGAAACGCCTGGGTGGGGGGGTGATTACCGCCGAGGTGAAGATCGTCAACCAGGAGGGTAAAACCGTCCAGTCCGGCACGATGGAACTGCTGATGGCGTCACGCCCGGCGGCTTAAAATCAGGCCGAGGCGGTTTCTAACTGAAGCGTGGCCGGCAGGGTGAAGTAAAAAACCGATCCCTGCCCCGGCTCGCTCTCCACCCAGATTTGCCCGCCGTGCGCCTCCACCGCCAGGCGGCAGAAGGCCAGCCCCAGGCCGACCCCTTTCGGCGCATCCCGGTATTTTACCCGGCTGAATTTATCGAAAATCTGCCGCTGCATGTGTTTGGGGATGCCCGGCCCGGAGTCCTCGACGCTGATACGCACGCTGCCGTCGGCCATCACCGCGCCCAGTTTGATCGCGCCGCCCATCGGCGTGTACTTGACCGCGTTTTCCAGCAGGTTGGTGATGACCCGCAGGATCATATCGGCATCCACCGTGACGAACGGCAGTTCGCCGTCCAGATTAAACAGCAGGCGCTGGTTGGATTCGAGCGCCATCGGCTGGACAAGCTGCGCCGCGTTCGCCAGCAGGCTGTGCATCGAGGTCGGTTTGGGGTCGAGGACGGCTTTGCCTTCTTCGAGCCGCTGAATATCCAGCAGGCTTTCGACCATGCGCGAAAGCTGCCGCGTGCTGCGCAGCCCGACATCCAGCAGGTCTAGGATGGTTTTCTGGCTGCTGCTTGCCAGCAGCCGTGTCAGCGTGCTGAGGCTGCCGTAAATGGTGTGCAGCGGGCCGCGCAGGTCGTGGTAGACCATCGCCGCCAGGTCTTGGCGAAGCTGGTCCAGCTCCATCTGGGCGCTGACATCCTGTTCGACCCAGGCGATCACGTCATGATCGTTAAAAAACAGCCGCCGCGCCCGCACAATCACCGGGATGTCCGTACCTTCCGACGGCCAGGCCGCCGTTTTGAATTCCACTTCCTTGCCCATTTGCAGCGATTCGAAGCGGTTGACGCCGACCGGCCCCGTCCCCATCCGGTGGATGGCGGTGATGGGCAGCTGCAGCAAATCCTGGCGTTTATAACGCAGGAACTCGCAGGCTTTGCGGTTCACGTCCACGATGTACCCGTCCAGATCGGTGATGATGATCGGCACGACGGCATCTTCAAACAACCACTGGTAGCGGTTTTCATCTTTGGGTGTGGTGTTAAAGGCGATGGCGTTGCCGATGTTGGCCGAAAGGATGTCGCCGATGGCTTCCAGCAGTTCGACCGTACCGGCATCGAAAAAATCCACTTCCGGGTGGATGAGCGCCAGCACGCCGTACATATGGCCGTTTTTTTCCAGCGGCACGCCCACTGCCGACCCCTGGGTGGGGATAAAAGGGGTTTCCGGAAGGCGCGGCCAGCGCGGGTCGGTGCTGATGTCCCGCACGACAATCGTTCGCCGCGCGTGATGCGCGTACCCCACCAGCCCATGCGCGATCAACCGATACCACACCTGGCGGCGGGTGTCCGGCTGGCCGGCGCTTTCGCCCAGGACAAAAATATCGTTGGTTTTGTCGTCCTTGTGGAACGTGACCACCCCGCCGTGATGGATGCCCAGCAGGCTGGCGGTCAGCGATACGGCGGTCTGCAAAACGGCCGGCGCGCTGGCATCCTGCCGGCGCAGGGCAGCAGCGATACTGTACAAGGCTTCCAGGCGCTGGCGTTCGCTCAACATGCCATCATCCTTATTCGATAGACAGCCCCTAATGCCCAAGTGTACACAACAAAATGTTTGACAGCATTCTGACAATCCTGAAAAGTGTGTGAATTTTTCCCATCAGGCCGTTTTAGCGCCGCTGGCGAATCTCGCCGATCAAAGCGTCAAAACTCTGGCGGCGGTTGTGGCTGTCGTACCGGATGGATTTTGAATTGCTCAGTTCCAGCGGCAGGTTTTCGACCGCCACGTACAGCATCGGGATGATAGGCTTTTCGCGGTTGAGAAAATAGCGATACGCCAGCCGCACGTAGCGCGACTCCAGCGAAGCGGGCGAAACCACCACCAGCAGCAGCCAGCATTCCGAAAGCGCCTGTTCGACGGCCAGCATCCAGTCGTCGCCGCCCTGGACGAGATATTGATCTACCCAGACCTTGAGTCCGGCGTCCTGCAAAATCGCCATCAGCGGCGCGACGATGGCCTCCCATTCCTCGCGCGCGTAGGCGATAAAGAGGTGATCCACCAGCGAACCGGGCTGCAAACCAGTTCCCAGGCGGCTGGTTTGGTGTTTGTGGCGTTTGGGCCCCAGGATATTAATCTCGCTGGTGTCGAGTTTGGGCGGTACGCGGCGCGTGCTTTTGGTGGAGGATTCCAGCGGCGTAACATCGCCCGGCTGCCACGTATAACGAAATTCGGCCATCGTCGCCAGTTGAATCATATCATTGGCGCGCAGGAGGTGCGGCTCGTCCGGCGCGATGGTCACGCCGTTGACGCGCGTGCCGTTGGTGGAGTTTAAATCCTCGATCTGGTAGCCTTTGTCCGTCCAGCGCAGCAGCAGATGAAAACGGCTTACTTCCGGGTCTTGCAGCACGATGTCGTTAGACAGGTCGCGCCCCAGCCGTACCGTCCGGCTTTTGAGGGGGTGAACCTGGCCGGGGCTGAGGCCGACCGTCATCACCAGATAAGGATGCATGTTCGGGTCGGGGCCTTCGGCATTGAGGGCCTGGGACGGCACTTTGGGTATTTCCAGGCTGGTATCGCCCCGGTCGTATTCCAGGGTGATATTTTCCCCCAGTTCGATAAAACTGCCGGGTTTTAATAACCAGCCGCTTTCCACGCGCTGGCCGCTGACGAACGTCCCCCGGCCTGATTTTAAGTCCTCTAGCTCGTAGTCGGTCATCACGCGGACGAGCCGGCAGTGTTCGCGGCTGACATCGTTATCCAGAATCACAATGTCATTTTTGCTGCCGCTGCCGATAGTGACAACATCGTTATGAAGTTCAAAAGTCTGGCCGGGACGAGGGCCGCGCCGCATAATTAATCGTGCCATGTTGGTTTCGCCGTTTGGTCTGAAATTCGCTCACGCCACTTCAATAACATCTTAACAGAACCTTCCTTACAGCGAAAGAAAGCCCTGATAAAAAACCCTGCTCCTGGTCTATGGGAGCAGGGTTTTCGTACATTTTCGGGGTTTGCGGCGGCAGTCCCGGCGTGTTACGGCGCGGGCGTGGCCTCCGAAGTCGTCTCGGCGGTCGCTTCCGGCGTGGCTTCCAGAGCGGCCTGGGCGGTGGCCGTCAGCATTTCCGCCGCCAGCGTTTGTTCAACGGCGGCGGTGGCCGTCTGTTCGACCTCGCTGTACGGGTTCGGCGTGCGGCTGGGCGTGGGCGTCGGCGTGGGGGAGGCCACATAGGGCGGCACGGCGATCATCTGCCGCGCCAGGTTATCCACCTGGTCTTGCGGCAGTACGTACACCGTCGCGGCATCGTCGCCGACCTGGGCATAATAACGCGGCGAAGTCGGGCTTTTGTTGCCGATCTTCAGCGTATAAGTTGTGCCGTCCTGGTCGGTCAGCGTGTAGGTATGGGTGGGTGTATCCAGCCCGAAATCCGCCGGATTTTCGGTCGTAAAGCGGTCGGTCGAAGCCAGCCCGACCAGCAGGCCGACGACGCTTTTGGCTTTGTCCTGGTCGGTCGCCAGGTCGCTGGCATTGGTCGCCTCTGCCACCGTCCACACGCCGCCTTCGTCCCGCGTCAGCACCGTTTTTTCGCTGCTGTCGTTGTTGGTGGCTTCAAAACGAACGAGTTTGTCCTCGGTTACATCCGGGAAAAGCGGACCCGCCCCTTCGGCGGTGGCTTCGGGGGTAGGCGCTGGCGCGCTGGCGGGCTGGCTGTTCAGCACCAGCACCGCCGCGATGACGATAACGCTCGCCGCCAGCAGGATGAGTGTTCCACGATTCAGGCGCATAAGTCTTTCCCCCTCCTGGGTTTTAGCGGGCGTGGGCGCGCTCGCGGTTGTTCCACCAAACGATAAAACCGACTGCCAGCACCCCAAACGGCAGCAAAACCAGCGTCAGCAGGCTGATGTTCCGCAGTTCCTGGTCGGTCGCAAATACCGGCACGTCCTGGGCATTAGGCGCGCTCTGGATGTTGACCGTGCTGAAGAAATCGTTAAAGCGCGTTGTCCATACCAGGCTGCTGAAGGCCGCGTCCAGGTTGACCAGCCCGCTGCCGAGCGCGAAGTTGTTGGATGGGACGGAGGCGCTGCCGAACAGCACCACGCGCGCGCCGGTGGCGCTGTTTTCCGCCGCCGCCGCCAGCACGAACGGCCCCTTCGGGTCGTCCTCGGTTTGCTCGATATTGGTGCTGTTGATGATAGCCTGGATGTCGGACTTGCTGAAGGATGCCTCGCTGCTGCGCGCCAGTTCCTCAACCGTCACATTTTCCGGCAGGGTGGGGGCGATTTCGATGCTGTGCGGCAGATCGAAGACGATTCCGCTTTGGCCGGAAGCGAAATTCCGGGTGATATAATGCGTACTGCTGAAGTCCACCGCCACCGGACGCAGCGGCGATTGCAGCGACAGCGTGGGGTCCAGCACCAGATCATCGCTGAAGCGCAGGCCGAAGTTTTCGTACAGGAATTTGGACATATTTTCGGCCAGCGCCAGCGGCTGGTTGGCAGACAGGCTGGCCTCACCGCTGGCGGTCGCCGCCACCCGCAGACTGGGCGCGGCGAAAATCACCAGGCTGCCGCCCCGACTGACATAGCTGGCGATGAAGGCCATCTCGTCATCACCGAGCGGTTTATCGCCGCCGGGGATAACCAGCACCTGACCATCTATCGTCGGGTCGTTCAGGTTAATTTCGCTCTGTTCGCCCATCATCTCGAACAGCGATACCTGCTGAGTTTTCCAGTCGTAGCGGTTGGTGAGCGAATCGTTGAGCAGGGACATGCCAGACGCGCTGCCGTCGGTCAGCCCCAGGCCGCCGTCCACATTCAGGAAATAAGCGCGGAAGTCGCCTTGTGCCGCGACGCGCAAAATGGCGTTCGTCAGCCCATCCTGGCTAAAGAAGCACACCAGTTCGGCATTTTCGACATCTGGTTCGCCGGCTTCGTTGAGCGCCACCACCGCAATCTGCCCGCTGCTGGTGACTTTGTACAGTTCGGTTAGCTGCGGATTGCGCTCTGGGTCTACAAACTCGTAGCT
>QUBZ01000206.1 GCA_014338005.1 Chloroflexota bacterium
CCTGGTTGTTGATTTTGGCGTCGGCAATCGCCAGGCTGATCGCCGCCCCGCGCCCATCGTAATAAGAAGCCAGCTGCGCGCGGCGGGTCAGCACCGTCCCGCCCAAACCGGGCGCATAAATCGAGGCTACCGGCTCGCCAATGGAATTCAGAAAAAAGATCGGTATCCCGCGTTCGCAGCACTCAGCAATGGCATCCGCAGAGATGCTGACCCCGCGCGAGGCGATGATGACCTGCTGCAAATGCATAAGCGGGGCCTGGGCGAGTACAGTTTTACCTTTGGTATACATCAGCCGTTCGCTGTGTTTGCCGATATGACTGCCGAAAACATCGGCGAAAAGTTCATGAACGATGGTCATCATTCCCCCTCATCTGATTTATTCGACCCGGAAATGCCCATCGCCTTTGGCAGCGTTTTTGCCCACATGCAGGCTTTGCCACCACAGCAGCCAGGCCAGTATCTCCGGCGAGTTAATACGCCAGCGCGCCTGCCCAACAAACCCGCCAATGGGCGTCGCCCGCCCGCGCGCCCGGCTATAGCTCTGAATATCCACCCAGCGCACAGTTCCCATCAGCAGCCCTGCCTCATCAATCTGGTCGCCCATACTGCCCATGCGCTGCCATTCATCTTTCCACACCGTGCGCGGCGGCGCGGCTTCAGGAGGCGGTTGGTAATGTTCAACCAGCGCCTGCGCCCGCTCGATTAACCGCCGCAGCAGCACACCGAGTTTTGGCGTATGGACAAGGCTGCCGCCCTCAATCAACCGCATCGGCGTCAAAAAACGCAGCGTCACTTCGTCGGTGCGGCGCATCTCCAGTTCTTCCATAACGCGCCGGTGTGTAACCATCAGGCGCGGTTCGACTACTCGCTTGTGGTGCATGATGATGCGGTTCGAGTCGTTCAGCGGTGTGATCTCATTAATGCGAATCAACCGGAATCTGCCCCGCCCCTTACCGATGCCGAGGCTGCCCATCTCTGGCAGCGCGCGAAACAGATAGGGCATCAAAGCGTCAGCCGAGCCATAAAGCGATACGCCAAAGCTGAAGCGCCGGCCGCTGTCAATGCGGGTATATGGGGTCGGCGGCTGGACGGAGAACGCGCGCGGCACATCACGTCCTCGCGCATTGTCCTCATTTTCGGCGGCGAGAAGCGCGCGCACCGGGTCGAGCGGTATACCCGGAATCGGGTCGTTAGGGCTGAACAGGCTGATTAAAGCGTGGTACAACGCGCCGCGAATCGCCGTCCCCGGTTGTGCATCCAACTGAATATATTCAAGCGCCTCGCACAGAAAGACAAAATGCATGGCCGTAAAATGCAGCATCGGGTGGGCTTGAATAGTCTGTTTTTCCGCCATTAGTCCGCCTCCATCGGCACATCAAAATTGTCCAGGTCTGTTTTGGGAAGTTGGCTTGCCGCCCTCTCCGCATTGTAAACGCTGTACAGGTCGAGGCCGCTTTCCGAGCCGTAAGGCACATCCACCACATGAAGATAGCGGCTTCGTTCGCCGGGCCGGTCGCGCCAGGCTTTCCCCATGCGCTCCAGCCGTTTGTAGTCACGCCAGGCAATCGGAACCAACCAGCCGGCCGCTTCCAGATAGCGACCGTCATAGAAAAGCTGTTCGTACTTGTGCAAATGTACCGAGGGCAGCACATCCACGCCATCGAACATTTCAAAGAACTTGTCTTCCAGATCGCTGTTGTTAAACGGACGCAGGCTGTTAATGACTTCATTGTGGAAAGCATTCCAGCTTTCGTCATAGGTTTTCTGCCAGCGTTCCAGCGCCTCGGCAGCGTACACACGTTCCAGCCACTGCCCAACGAGGCTTTCATCAATGAGTTCGCCATCGGCTTCCTCTAAACAGCGGAGCGCAGCAGCAATCAGATCGGGTTCATAGATATATTTGACCGCCTCCGGCTGTTCACGCAGCACGTACACATCCGCCGGCGGTGTACCCACTGGCCGGGCGCGGTTAACCCGCCCGAAACGCTGTAAAAGCGCCTCCAGCGGGGCAGCTTCACTGTAAAGCACATCAAGGTCAATATTCAGGCTGACCTCAACCACCTGCGTAGCAACTACAATTGTTCGCCCGGATCGAGCCGTCTTCACTCCCGCACGCACCATGATTTGCCGCTCTTTTTCGTTACGATCACGGCTGTTAAAGCGGCTGTGCAGCAGCACCAGCTTATAGTCGCCATCAGGATACCGCGCTCGCAGCGCGTCGTTTATTATGGCATAAACCTCAACGGCGCGACGTACTGTGTTGCAGCAGACCAGAAGCGATTTATCGGCGGCATCGTCCACGATGCGTTCGATAGTTCGAGATGACAGCAAATCACCCGGCAGCACATGGACGCGATGCCGCTGAAATCGGCGAAACGTATCGGCATCGGCGGTGATAATTTGCATACCCGGCAGCGCCTCGGCAGCGTACACACGTTCCAGCCACTGCCC
>QUBZ01000085.1 GCA_014338005.1 Chloroflexota bacterium
CAACTGGGAACTGATCCTCAACCAGCTCGCCATTCGCTTTGAAGGCAGAATACCGCTTTGAAGGACAGGTCATTTACACCAAAGTCTTGACAGACCTGTCGTACCAGACCTTCATTTCGGCCATCCCGTTACCCTGCCCCTTATGCCTCTGAGTTATCGCCCGAAGCGCCCGGTTGTTGCAGCATAACTTCGACGGCAGCCTTTGACTGCGGCAGATAGTCCTGTATAACATTCCACACAATATCCAGATCAACGTTCAAATAGCCACGGACAATAACATTACGAAAACCCCGAATCTTGCCCCAACTGACTTCAGTCTCGTCTTTCATAATGGAACCGCCTCTTGCAGCACACGATCTCTGATGTACCAATGAATTGCTTTTTCAGTCAGCAGATCAACTTCGCAGCCGAGCAAGTCCTGTAAGTCCATCAGAAGGCCGCCGCCGCCCCATTCAAAACGCGACCAGTCTACAATATCAATCAGAAAATCTACGTCGCTGTCCGTCCCAGCCTCACCACGCGCCACCGAACCGAACACGCGCACATTGCCCGCGCCGTGTTTTTCCGCCAGCGCCAGGATTTCATGCCGTTTTTTACGCAGGTCATTCAGATTCATACTGCTCACTCCGATTTCTGCCATCCACTTTACCCCTGTCCATGATGCGCCTGCAAGCTGCGAACGCGCAGCGGCTTCTGCTTGATGGCCTTGATGCCCTGCACCGCTGCCATCGCCGCGCTCATGGTGGTGATGATCGGCACACCGTACAGGTGCGCCGCGCTGCGAATCAACGCGCCATCGGCGTGGGCCTGCCCGCCGCGCGGGGTATTGATAATAAGCTGAATATCCCCGGCACGAATCCGGTCTACCACATGCGGCGAGCCTTCGCTGACTTTGTTCACCGGCGCCGCCGGCAGCCCGACGGTTTGCAGCCAGTAGGCCGTGCCGGCGGTCGCCAGCAGCGCAAAACCCAGTTTGTGCAGGTCGCGGGCGATTTTGACCACCGCGCCTTTGTCGAAATCGTTGACGCTGATGAACACCGCTCCGTCCAGCGGCAGCGCTGTACCGGCGGCCATCTCGGCTTTCGCAAACGCATGGCCGAAGCCGGACGCATGGCCCATCACCTCGCCGGTGGAGCGCATCTCCGGCCCCAGGCGCGCATCCACGCCGGGGAACTTCTGGAACGGCAGCACCGCCTCCTTGACGAAAAAGCCGTCCACGCGCGGTTCTTCCAGGAAGCCGATTTCGTCCAGCGTCCGGCCCGCTGCGATTTGGGCCGCGTAACGCGCCAGGGGGTGGCCGGTGGCCTTGCCGACGAACGGCACAGTGCGGCTGGCGCGCGGGTTGACCTCCAGCACGTAAACCACCTCGTCCTTGATGGCGAACTGGATGTTAAACAGCCCCTTCACGCCCAGCGCCCTGCCGATGCGCTGGGTATATTCGCGGATGATTTCGATATGATACATGCTGATTTTGTAGGGCGGCAGCACGCAGGCCGAATCGCCGCTGTGGACGCCGGCTTCTTCGATGTGCTGCATGATGCCGCCGATGGTGACGCGCTGCCCGTCGCACAGGGCGTCTACGTCCACCTCGAAAGCATCGTCCAGAAATCGGTCAATCAGCACCGGATGCGCGCCCCAGGTGATCTGTTTATCCAGCCAGTCGGCCAGCATATCGGGGTCGAAGGCCAGCGCCATGCCGCGCCCGCCCAGCACATAGCTGGGGCGCACCAGCACCGGGTAGCCGATACGATCCGCCGCCGCCAGCGCCTCGCTTTTGTTCATGGCCGTCGCGCCTTCCGGCTGCGGGATGTCCAGTTCGCGCATCAGGGCGTTAAAACGTTCGCGGTCTTCGGCCAGATCAATCGTCTCTACCGGCGTTCCCCAGATGGGCGCGCCCGCCGCCGCCAGCGCGTGCGCGATATTCAGCGGCGTCTGCCCGCCGAACTGCACCAGCACGCCGTC
The DNA here is from genome assembly GCA_014338005.1 of Chloroflexota bacterium. Classification (GTDB taxonomy): domain Bacteria; phylum Chloroflexota; class Anaerolineae; order Aggregatilineales; family Phototrophicaceae; genus CFX2. Next base: position 1,963 of record QUBZ01000085.1, read on the forward strand.
CGGCTTTTCCACATCAATGATGTTCAGCACATCCTCGGCGGTCAGCGGCTCGAAGTACAGCCGGTCGGCGGTATCGTAGTCGGTGCTGACCGTCTCCGGGTTGCAGTTGACCATGATGGTTTCGTAACCCATCTCGCGCAGGGCAAAACAGGCATGGACGCAGCAGGTGTCAAACTCGATGCCCTGCCCGATGCGGTTTGGGCCGCCGCCCAGGATGACCACTTTCGGCCTGCCGGTTGGTTCGGCCTCGTCGCCGTCCTCGTAGGTGGAATACAGATAAGGCGTAAACGCCTCGAACTCCGCCGCGCAGGTATCCACGCGGTAATACACCGGCGTGATGCCCAACGCCTTGCGCCGGTCGCGCACCGCCGTTTCGTCCACGCCGACAAGCTGCGCGATATGCGCGTCGCTGAAGCCGCAGCGTTTGAGCTTGCGGAAGTCCGCCGCGTCCAGCCGCTCCAGCGGCAGTTTTTTGCCGATGATGGTCTGCTGGATGTGCATGATGTCGGCCATCTGCCGCACAAACCAGGGGTCGAAACCGGTGGTGGCGGCCACCTCTTGCAGCGGCATCCCATCGAACAGCGCCGACGCCACCTGGAACAACCGCTGCGCGGTCGGCAAGCGCAGGGCTTCCGGCGGGGCTTCTTCCAGCCGGCTGCCAAAACCCATCATGCCGATGTCCAGCGCGCGAATACCCTTCTGCAAGGCCTCCGGGAAGGTGCGGCCAATCGCCATCACCTCGCCGACGGCCTTCATCTGCGGGCCAAGCACTTTGTCCACCCCGGCGAATTTCTCAAAATTCCAGCGCGGGATTTTGACGACCACATAATCCAGCGACGGCTCGAAGCTGGCCGGCGTCACGCGCGTGATGTCGTTGGGGATTTCGTCCAGCGTGAAGCCGACCGCCAGCAGCGCGGCGATTTTGGCGATGGGAAAACCGGTCGCTTTGCTCGCCAGCGCCGACGAACGCGATACGCGCGGGTTCATCTCAATCACGTACACGTCGCCGTCGTCGGGGTTGATGGCGAACTGCACGTTCGCGCCGCCGGTCGCCAGCCCCACTTTGTCCAGGACGGCCCTGGCCGCGTCGCGCAGACGCTGTAGTTCCTTGTCGGTCAGCGTTTGCGCCGGGGCGACGGTGATGCTGTCGCCGGTATGCACGCCCATCGGGTCGAGGTTTTCGATGGTGCAGACGACCACAAAGTTCCCGCGCGCGTCGCGCATCACTTCCAGTTCGTATTCTTTCCAGCCCAGCAGGCTTTTGTCCACCAGAATTTGTCCGATGGGGCTGAGTTTGAGGCCGCGTTCGGCGATTTCGCGCAGTTGGGCCTGGTCGTGCGCCACGCCCCCGCCCGACCCGCCCAGCGTGAACGAAGGCCGCACCAGCGCCGGATACCCCAGGCGTTCGGCGGCGCTGAGGGCGTCCTCCACCGAACCGACCACTTCGCTCGGCGGCGACTTTAACCCAATGGCGGTCATGGCGTCCTTGAACAACTGCCGGTCTTCGGCCAGCTCGATGCTCGGCAGGCTCGCGCCGATCAGTTCGATGCCGTATTTTTCCAGCACGCCGCGCTGGTGCAGCGCCAGCGCCAGGTTCAGCGCCGTTTGCCCGCCCACCGTCGGCAGGATGGCGTCCGGGCGCTCCGCCTCGATGATACGCTCGCATATCTCCGGCGTCAGCGGTTCGATATAGGTGGCGTCGGCGAACTCCGGGTCGGTCATGATGGTGGCCGGGTTGGAGTTCACCAGCACGATCCGGCAGCCCTCACGCCGCAGCACCTTGCAGGCCTGCACGCCGGAATAATCAAACTCGCAGCCCTGGCCGATCACAATCGGGCCAGAGCCGATAACCATCACGGTACGGAGGTCAGTTCGTCGGGGCATGGCACGCGCCTATCTTTTTTTGCGATTCCATCACAGGCATTAAATTCGCCGGCGGCGATTTTGTCAAGCGCCTGTTTGATCGCAGCCATCCCGGTTTATTCCCTCGGCAGGGGCGCGGCCAGCGGCTGCGGCAGCGTTTCGGCAAGTTTCTGGCGCGGGTCGCGCACCACAAAATAAAGCAGAAAAGCCGTCGCCAACCCGGCCACCACCGACAGCAAAAACGGCGCGTGAAAGCCGAAAGCGTCCGCCAGCCCTCCGCCGATCATTGGCGCAAGCAGCGTCACCGGCGCAATCAGCGAATTCGCCAGGCCGATGTAAAGCGGTTTTTCCTGCCCCTCGCCGAACTCCAGCGTAAACGACATGGCAATTGACCAGATCACCGCGTTCGCGCAGCCGGCCAGGGCGAAAGCCGCGTACAGCCAGCCCGCTTCCGGGGCCAGCAGGGCAATCCCCGCACTGGCCGTCATCATCAGCGCGCCCGCCACGTAGATCGTCCGGTGTCCCCAACGGTCGCCCATCCAGCCCAGAATCGGGTTGGCGAGCGCCTGGGACAGCATCAGCAGGCCGGTCAAAATCCCGACCGTTTCCTCGCTCATGCCAAAGCGCGTCACGGCATACACGGTGTAAAAGCTGATCGCCATCCAGGCTACCTGCGACAGCATCCGCGCCACCAGATACCAGCGAAAATTTCTGTCCCGCCGCATGATACCCGCCATCTGCGACCAGTCGGCATGGCCGGAACCGCCGGTTTGCTGGACGGCGTGTTCCGGCTCGCGGGTCATCGCCAGGAAACCGAGCGAGATGGTCATAAACAGGCCGGTCAGCAGAAAGCAGAGCGCGAAATTGTAGGGCGCGGCCACGTTAAACAGCAAAAAACCGGCCACCACCGCGCCACCGCTGGCGAGCAGGTTGGCCGCCGCCGACTGCGTACCGAAAAACGTGCCGATGCGTTCGGCAGGCATAATTTTACCGATCATACTCTGCCAGGCGGTCGCCGTCAGGCCGCCGCCCAGCGAATGCCACGTCACCAGCAGGAAGGCCAGCGGCAGGCTCAGTTCCTTGCCCAGCGTTGGCACCAGCAGCGCCACCAGCGCCAGCCCCAAAAACGGCCAGCGTTCCTGGATGGTCATCCACATCACCATCGGTTTATAACGCCGCAGCCGCGAAACCCGCCCGGCGGTCAGCAGTTGAGGAAGCTGCCAGCCGATCGTATGCAGCGAGGCGACCAGCCCGATCAAAAGCCGGGAGTCGGTCAGCGAGTTGATGAACAGCGGGATGACGGTGACGGTCGAGGCGAACCCCAGGCCCAACCCGAAAAACGCGCCGTCCAGGACGTTCACGGTAAAATTATGGCGTGTGTGTTGTCGAATTTCTGTATGCCACATAAAATCCTCTATCTGCACCCGCCGCATTGTATCATACCGGCGCGCCGCGTGGCATTAGATGGCCTTAGGGCGCGCCGGGGGGGGTTAGAAACCCGCTCCATCGGGCAGTTTGTACAAAGGCAAAAGACAATCTATCCGAACTTTCTGGCGCTGCCCCGCCCGCCGATTGACTCGACCGCCGATGTTGCATACACTTCATAAACGAGGGGTGTTTTTGAACAGGTTTTGGCCGATGTTATCCCGCCGCGAACAACCCTACAGCCCGCGTCGTCGCAGCCGCCGCCCGCTGACCTGTGAGGTCGAGCCGGGATTTTTGCGTTAGGCGCAGCGCCACCGAACCGCGAAACCCACCCCCTGGCCTCACAGAATGCAGGCCGGGGGTTTTTGTTTTTATGGAGGGGAGAACAGTCTGATATGAGCGAAAAAATCCGCGTTGGCGTTTACGGCGCGTCCGGTTATGCCGGGCAAGACCTGGTGGAAATCCTGACCGGACATCCGGCGGTCGAACTGGTTTTCGCCACGTCCGGCGGACAGGCGGGCCAGGCCGTCCCCGGTACGGCGCTGAAGTACATCCCACCGGGTGATGCGCCGCTGGACGAAGCGGACGCCGTTTTCCTGGCGCTGCCGCATCTGGCATCCGCGCCGGTGGCCGCCCACGCGCGCGCGGCGGGGCTGAAGGTAGTTGACCTGTCCGCCGATTTGCGGATGGATACGCCGGAAGCCTACCACCAGTGGTACGGCCACCCACACCCGAACCCCGAACTGCTGCCCACACCCTACGGCCTGCCGGAGATCAACCGGGAACGGCTGCGCGGACAATCGTTAATCGCCGCGCCGGGCTGCTACCCCACCACCACCCTGCTCGGCCTGTACCCGCTGCTGAAGGCGCACGCCATCGCCGACGAAACGCCGATCATCGTGGACGCTAAATCCGGCGTTTCCGGCGCGGGGCGCGAACCCAAACCGCACCTGCACTTTGTCGAAGTTTTCGGCAACCTGTCGCCTTACAGTCCGGGGCGGTCGCACCGGCACGTCGGCGAAATCGAGCAGGAAATCGCCAAACTGAACGGCCGGGTCGGCCCGCTGATTTTCACGCCGCACCTGCTGCCGGTGGATCGCGGCCTGATGGCGAGCATTTATGTCACGCTCCAGCCAGGCTTCGACAGCGCGAACGCTCAAAGCCTGTACGAAGAAATTTACGGCAGCGAGCCGCTGGTGAAGGTGCTGCCGACCGGCCAGCAGGCCGCGCTCAAACACGTGGTTCGCACCAACGGGGCGGCCATCAGCCTGACGCCGGTCACGCCGCGCTACCTGCACATCACCAGCGTTACGGACAACCTGCGGAAAGGCGCGTCCGGGCAGGCCGTCCAATGTTTCAACCTGATGTTCGACCTGCCGGAAACACTGGGGCTGGTGTAACCATGACCGGGCTGAGTCCAGAATTAGCCGCTGTAGCGTTCGGCCTGCTGTCGGCGCTGTCGTGGGGCGCGGGCGACTTTAACGGCGGGCTGGCGACGCGCAAAACCAGCGTGGCCGGCGTCGTCCTCATCTCGCATATTTTCGGGCTGCTGCTGTTGGTGGCGCTGGCGCTGCTGGCTGCCGAACCCCTGCCCGCCCCACAGGATGCCGTTTGGGGCGGCGTGGCCGGGCTGGCCGGCCTGGGCGGTCTGGTGGCCCTGTACCGGGCGCTGGCTTCGGGGCGAATGGGGATTGCCGCGCCCGTCTCCGGCGTGCTGACGGCGGGGCTGCCGGTGCTGTTCAGCATTGGTTCGAGCGGGCTGCCAACCGTTTTGCAGATGGCCGGTTTTGGATTGGCGTTTCTCGCCATCTGGCTGGTTTCCGCCGCGCCGACCGGCGGCGGTAAAGCCGGCAATATCGGCCTGGCGATTCTGGCCGGGTCCGGTTTCGGCATTTTCTTCATTCTGATGGATCAAATCCATACCGGCGCGGTTTTCTGGCCGCTGGTGGCGGCGCGATGCGCGTCGGTGACGGTGATGCTCGGCTTCATGCTGTCGAAACACCGGGCGAACGCGGTGCTGCCCGGCAGCCGCAGCCTGGTCGGTCTGGTGCTGCTGTCCAGCGCGCTGGATGTGGCCGGCAACGTCTTTTTCCTGGCCGCGACGCAGGCCGGGCGGCTGGACATCGCGGCGGTGGTTTCGTCGCTGTATCCGGCATCAACCATCCTGCTGGCCCGCCTGGTCATCAAGGAACAGCTCTCGCAGATTCAACTGGCCGGAGTCCTGGCGGCGCTGGCGGCTATCGTATTGATAACGTTATAGAGGAGCGGATAACATGGCGCAGCCTGTAATCATTAAAATCGGCGGCAACGAAATTGACGACCCGGCCTTTTTGGCCGAACTGGCCCCGGCGGTGAAGGCAGTCGGCGCGCCGGTCGTGATCGTACACGGCGGCGGGCGCGAGATTTCCGCCATGCAGCAGATGATGGGCATCCAGCCGCGTTACCTGGACGGCGTTCGCGTGACGGACGCGCCCTCATTGGCGGTGGTCGAAATGGTGCTGGGCGGCCTGGTCAACCAGCGCCTTGTGCGTTATTTAATCGCCGGTGGTGTGGAGGCGATGGGGCTGCGCGGTCTTGACCGGGGGCTGGTGCGCGCCGAAAAAATGCCGCACCCGACCGAAGACATGGGCTTCACCGGGCGCGTAACCACTGTGCGCGGCGACGTGCTGCTCGACCTGCTGGCACGCGGCATCACGCCGGTGATCGCGCCGGTGTGCCTGGGGGCGGAAAGCGCCCTCAACGTCAACGCCGACCATGTGGCCGGGGCGGTCGCGGCGGCGGTGGGGGCCGGGCGGGCGGTTTTTTTGACCAACGTCGAGGGTGTGCTGGTGGGCGGCCAGCGCGTCGAAACGCTCACGCCGGAGCAGGTGGAAAGTCTGATCGCCGGCGGCACGATTTTCGGCGGCATGATTCCGAAGGTGCGGACGGCGCTGCAAACCCTGGATGACGGCGTGCCGGAGACGGTGATTACCAACCTGGCCGGGCTGAAAAGCGGCGGCGGCACGGTCTTCGCGCACCGCTTCGCCAGCCGTTTGACGGCGTGAGCGGAAAAAGATAGCACATACATTCTAACCGCTTTTGCGTTACAATTGAGCCTTCGGGTTCCTGGGTAAGCGGAATGTATGGGCGATATGACGGCACATTCGCATGAAAAGGCGCTGGTCGAGGAACTGTATGCGCTCATCCGGTACGTGTACCGCAAAAAGCTGGCCGACGAAATCATCCAGGCGTTCGAGGACGCCTTCGCCAGCCGGACGACGCCGGAAGAACGCATCGCCATCTGCGAGCAGTGGATTGATTTTTACCGGGCGCACCGCTACCGCAAGGCCATGCGGCGGCGGCGGCCCACCAGCCAGGAGCGGTTAACACCCTGTTCCGCCTGCGGGTATCCGGTTTCGCACCGGCATCACCTGTGGGACGTGGCGACACACGGCGAAAACCGCGTCACGGTGCAGTTGTGCGCCAACTGCCACGAACTGCACCACCTGATGTATAACACCCTGGCGCGCGACTCCGAGCGCAGCCGCAAGCTGGTGCTGCACATCCTGGCGTCGCCGCGCCTGCCGCCTCAGGCTGTTCAGCAAATCCTGGGCTGGTGCCGGGCGATCATGCAGTACGAGGTTGAAAACGGCTGGCTGGAGGCCTACAAAGTGTCTGACCGCTGGCTGGAAGAAAAGCTCCACTGGGTGGATTACCTGCGGCGGGTTGAGAGCCGCGTTTGATTTTGACAAAGGGGAACACGATGGGCGAAATCCCAAATAATCAGCAGATCATCGAGCAAGAACACCTGTACCTGGCGCAGACCTACAAACGCGCCCCGTTTGCCCTCATGCACGGCGAAGGCGTCCGGCTGTTCGACGCCGACGGCAAAGCCTACCTGGACTGGGTAGCCGGTATCGCCGTCAACGCCCTGGGTTACGGCGACCCGGAGCTGACCCAGGCCATCAAACAGGGCGTGACCAGCGGCCTCATCCACGTCAGCAACCTGTACCACACCGCGCCGCAGGTCGAACTAGCGCGGATGCTGGTCGAAAGTTCCTTCGCCGACCGGGTGTTTTTCACCAACAGCGGCACAGAAGCCAACGAAGGCGCGATCAAGTTCGCCCGCAAGGTGGCCTACGAAAAAGGCCGCCCGGACAAACACGAGATCGTCTGTTTCAGCGGCGCGTTTCATGGCCGGACGATGGGTTCGCTGGCGCTGACGCCGCGCGACAAATACCAGAAGCCTTTCCAGCCTTTGATGCCCGGCGTGGTGGTGGCGGAGTTCAACAACCTGGACAGCGCCGCCGCCGCCATCGGCGACAAAACTGCCGCCGTCATCATCGAGCCGGTGCAGGGCGAAGGCGGCATTTACGTGGCGACGGACGAATTTTTACGCGGCCTGCGTGACCTGTGCGACCGGCACGACGCGCTGCTGATCTTCGACGAAATCCAGTGCGGCATGGGGCGCACCGGGGCGCTTTGGGCCTACGAACACAGCGGCATCACGCCGGACATCCTGACCGCCGCCAAACCGCTGGCGGGCGGCCTGCCCATCGGCGCGATTTTGATGACCGAGGCGGTCGCCGCCGCCATGCACCCCGGCGAACACGGCACGACCTTCGCCGGCGGCCCGCTGGTGACTGCCGCCGCGCAGGTGGTTCTTAAGCGCGTTAACCAGCCGAGCTTTCTGGAAAACGTGCGCGAGGTGGGCGCGTACCTGGTCGAACGCCTGTCGGAAATCAACAGCCCGCTGGTGAAGGACGTGCGCGGGCGCGGCCTGATGGTCGGCCTGGAACTGGTGATTGACGCCGCCGCCGTGATCGAAGCCGGTTACGAACACGGGCTGATTCTGGTCAACGCCGGGCCGAACGTCATCCGGTTCGTGCCGCCGCTGATCGTCGAGAAAAAACACGTAGACGAACTGGTGGACAAGCTGACGGCCATCCTGGCCGGGATGGTGTAGACATGCAGAAGCGTGTCCCTACACAGCCTGGACACGCAGAAGCGTGTCCCTATTGATGATAAGGAGCAGCGGGGATGGTGGACATCTTACCGACAATCGCAAGCGTGCCGGGTTTTAAGGTCGCGGGCATCCACTGCGGCCTGAAGAAAAACGGCGCGCTCGATTTCGCGCTGGTGGTCAGCGATACACCCTGTGCGGCGGCGGGCGTCTTCACCACCAACCGGGTGAAGGCCGCGCCGGTGCTGGTGGATATGGAACGGCTGAAGGCCAACCCCGACCGCATCCGGGCGGTGGTCATCAACACCGGCTGCGCCAACGCCTGCACCGGCCAGCAGGGGATTGATAACGCCCAACAAACCGCGCGCTGGGTGGCCGAATATATCGGCTGCAGCGAGGATGAGGTGCTGGTCATGTCTACGGGCGTCATCGGCACGCAGCTTCCGATGGATAAAATCAAACGCGGCGTTGAACTGGCGGCGGACTCGCTGGACGAAAGCCACTGGGAAGCCGCCGCGCGCGCCATCATGACCACCGACACGCGCCCCAAAATGGCCTCGGCGGCGCTGACGGCAGCTGACGGGCAGCCCTACCGGATCGCCGGAATCGCCAAAGGCGCGGGCATGATCGCGCCCAACATGGCGACTATGCTGGGGCTGGTGGTCACAAACGCGCGTTTCCCCACCCCGCTCCATCCGCTACTGCACGCCGCCGCCGAACAGTCCTTTAACCGGATCGTCGTGGACGGCGATATGAGTACCAACGATACCGTGCTGCTGCTGTCGAACGGCCAGTCCGGGACGCTGGAAACGTCGGCCGGTCAGTACCCAGACGCGCTGCAAGCCGTCAGCCGCAAGCTGGCGCTGGACATCGTGCGCGACGGCGAAGGCGCGACCAAGTTCATCAGCATTCTCGTCACCGGCGCACCGGACGATGCGGCGGCGCGGCTGATTGCCAATACCATCGCCACCTCGGCGCTGGTCAAAACGGCCTTCTTCGGCAGCGACGCCAACTGGGGGCGCATCGTGGCGGCGGCGGGGCGCTCCGGCGTCCCGGTCAATCCCGATCAACTGCGGCTGTGGTTATTCCCCGGCGAAACCACGACCGGGACGGAAGGCGGCCTGCTGCTGTTCGAGAACGGAATACCAACGGCCTACCGTGAAGAACAGGCCGCCGACATTATGCGCCTGCCGTCGGTCAGCATCCGGCTGGACTGCGGCGCGGGGGGCGGCGCGGCGCTGGTGTGGACGTGCGACCTGAGCGCCGAATATGTGGCGATCAACGCCGATTATCGTTCGTGAATCCGTGGGGGGCGGGTTTAGAAACCCACTCTTGCCTGTTTTAAGGGGTAATCCATGCAGGGATGTCTGGCGCTGGAAGACGGCAGCATATATACAGGTGTGGGGTTCGGCGCGGAAGGCGTGCAGACCGGCGAACTGGTCTTTAACACTTCCATGACCGGCTACCAGGAAATCCTCACCGACCCGTCCTATCACCGGCAGATCGTCACCATGACCGTGCCGCATGTCGGTAATACCGGCATCAACCCGGAAGACGTGGAGTCCGACCGGGTGTGGGTGGCGGGTTTTGTGGTGCGGGCGCTCAGCCCGGTGGTGAGCAACTGGCGCACCCAGGGCGACCTGGACGAATATCTCAGATCGCAGGGCGTCATCGGCCTCAGCGACATCTCCACGCGGGCGCTGGTGCGGCATATCCGCAGCCGGGGGGTGATGCGGGCGGCCATCGCGCATGGCGAAGCGGCGCAAGACCCGGCGGCGCTGGTCGAACAGGCGCGGCAGTCACCGGATATGTCCGGCTGGAATCTGGTGGACGACGTGACCTGCGCCGAGCCATACAACTGGACGGAACGCAGCGACCCGCAGTGGTATCGCAGCCACCGCTACGACCCCGCCGGCCCGCTGGTGGTGGCTTACGACTTCGGCATCAAACGTAATATTTTACGCATGATGACCGACCGGGGACTGCGCGTGCGCGTCGTGCCGGCGCATACGCCCGCCGCCGACGTGTTGGCGATGAACCCGGCGGGCGTATTCCTCAGCAACGGCCCCGGCGACCCGGCAGCCGTGACCTATGCCATACAGAACGTGCGCCACCTGCTGGGCAAAACGCCGGTGTTCGGCATCTGCTTGGGGCATCAAATCCTGGGGCTGGCGCTGGGCGGGCGCACCGAAAAAATGCGCTTCGGGCATCGCGGCGGCAACCAGCCGGTTAAAAATCTGCTCAGCGGCGTGGTGGAGATCAGCAGCCACAATCACGGTTTCGCGATCACGCCGGACAGTGACCTGAGCGGCGCGGAAATCACCCACGTCAACCTGAACGACAATACGGTGGAGGGGCTGCGGCACGTCGAGTTAGGCGCGTTCAGCGTGCAGTACCACCCGGAAGCCTCGCCCGGCCCGCACGATTCGCTCTACCTGTTCGACGAGTTCGTAAGCCGGGTGAAGGCGCAATGGATGTATATTGAAATCGCGGATGATGTGCAATGAGGAAATCCAGCATGGCTTTTCAACGCATTACGATTGACCCTCAGCAGATGGACGGTCTGCCGTGTATTCGCGGCCTGCGTATTCCGGTGGCAGCGATTATAGATATGGTCGCGTCAGGGATGACGAATGAGGACATTCTGAGCGCCTATCCCGATTTGGAGCCGGATGATATTCGTGAGGCGCTGCAATTTGCGGCGGCGGCAGTGCGTGAGCGCCAGCTGCCGCTGGTGATTTAAAGTGAATTTTCGCTTTTTAGAAAAGTGATAATTGCTCTGCCTCCCTTTTGGGAGGATAAAATAAGCCGATAATTACAAATGGATTTAGGCTTTTGTTGTGAAATTGCTTCGTAGTTCCTACGAATAAATAGATATCTCGCTGCTTGACAAATTCATCAAAATACTTTTGACGCACTAAATTATTTGCAGCTGTCTCATCCCCTTCGGTTCTCGCCAGGCAATTCCAGTATAAAGCGCCAATCTCCCAATCCTCAATCATCATTCTACGAGGGCGGTGGTCCCCTTCTGTAAGTATCGTATAGTAATATTTGTAGGGCAATTTTCGCACAACTTCTCGTCTCTTGCCTTCTCCCCTTGGATTTGCATCGAACAGCCGATATTGATTTAGCTGATCCTGCCATTCCTTTTTCCATTCGCGCTCATCCTCTTCAACAATGAAATCAATAATTTTCAAAGGTTTTAACGTAGCTAGTGATTTGTTCTCCTTTCCTTTAGCGCGCTGTATAAGTTCATTCATTGATGTAAATACTTCCTGAAGCACTAACCTCTTCCGCTCTTGCCAAGTATTCGACGTATCGACAGTGCTAACAGTGTTTATCGGTTCCTCGAATCCCCTCTGTGGGCGATAGCTTTCAGGGCGAAAATCGCTATGATTTCTTATCAAATTGAGTTCCACCCAGCTATATTTTTTGTACTGTTCTTGATACGGCTTGGACCGGAAAGGAATAGGGTATATTCTTATCCATTTCCCATCTGCCGTTATCCCGGCAGTACAAACTAGTTCTTCATATTTATTTGACGGCAGAGGGTAAGTCTTTACTGTTATAAGAACTCGTGCCGGGATTATCTTTTCTGGCAGATACATTTTATTAACCTATGATAAATGCACAATTGGTATCTCAAATGAGGAATCATTTTCGAAGTATTCTGTAATTTTCGAGCGATGACAATGAGTATGAGATGCCTCAAAACATGTTATTGCCACTCTCCTTTTATCATAAACTAAATCTTTTAAGTAGCGTAGTGAAGAGGATTGATTTGACAATATTTGCTGTAGATATTGATTAAACAGATCAATGTAGGCTTGCTCGCTATTCAAATTCTGGCGCATATTTGATGGAACGCCTAATTCTGGCAAATGAATATATTCTATTTTAGCACTCTCAGCATATCTCTTGAGTTGGCTTTTTGAGAAACCATATTTTTTGGAGATTGGATTCTTACGCACATCAACAAGCGCAGAGATATTATTAGAGATTAAGATACTGAGATAGCTATCTATTGTCAATCCTTCATATCCGATTGTAAAAAGGCATGGAGAGCTATCCAAATTGCGATACTGCGCTATGCTCTCGCGTTCGCTTGGAGTAAGAATTTCACTCGCTATTTCACTTCTCGTTGCATAGTATGGGTATTCTAGATATACCTTGTGTAATAAGCTCCTGCCGTGTAAAGTGCCAATTGCATCACGTAAAGCGAATAGCTCCGTTTGCGTGAAGATATCTAGCTTAGGAAGAAACCGCTGTATGCCTGTAATCTTAAAAGAATCGTCGATCTGGAGATATCCAAGATCAGTCAATCTAAGTTTATCTTGGTGAAGTATGAAACTATAAGCTCCGAATTTGTATGGAAAGAAGTCATAGTGGTTTTGTCTTGTCCGCTGACATAGTAAAAACATGAGCTTATGACATTCCATAGCCGTCAGCTTGCCACCAAAAACTTCAACCAAAGCTAACAATATTTTTCGCCGATGATACATTTCAATGCTTTACATTTCGGAGATTAGATACGGTATCATAGCACATTTGTTTCACCCAATCAATGTAGCCATTATTTTCTATATTAAATAGTACCGGGGCGAACCGCCTGCGATCCGCCCCACTCTGACTCAGCACTCCCTACTCGGCACTCAGCACTTGTTACCCAGCACTTCCCTTACGCCACGTTCTCCTCGGCCTGGTGGCCGTTGGCGCTGTGGCCGTTGGCGTGCGCGCCGTTGGCGAAGGGGTCGTACTGCTGTTCCAGCGCCTGCCGGAACTGCGTCATGTACAGGTTGTAGTAGTGGCCCTTCTGGCGCATCAGTTCGGCATGGCTGCCCATTTCGCTGATGCCGCCGTTTTCGATCACCAGGATGCGGTCGGCGCGGCGAATGGTGGACAGCCGGTGCGCGATCACGAAACTAGTGCTGTTTTTCATCACGTTTTCCATGCCCTGCTGGATGAGCGCCTCGGTCAGCGTATCTACTGAACTGGTGGCCTCGTCCATGATGAAGATGTCCGGCTGCGCCAGGATGGCCCGCGCCAGGCTGATGAGCTGCTTCTGCCCCACCGAGAGCAGCACACCGCCCTCGCCGACCGGCTCGTCGTAGCCGTGTTCCAGCGCGGTGATGAACTCGTGCGCGCCGGCCAGCCGCGCCGCTTCTTCGATCTCTGCGTCGGTGGCGTCCAGGCGCCCGTAGCGGATGTTCTCCCGGATGGTGCCGGAAAACAGGTGCGGCGTTTGCAGCACCACGCCCAGCCGCGCATGAATGGCGTGCAGCGTGTATTCGGTGTAGTCGCGGCCATTGAGGCGGATAACCCCGGCCTTCGGCTCGTAAAAGCGGCTGAGCAGGTTGACGATGGTGCTTTTACCACCGCCGGTCGGGCCGACCAGCGCAATCGTTTCGCCGGCTTTCACCGTCAGGTTGAAGTTCGTCAGCACCGGCTTTTCCGGCTGGTAATAAAACGTCACGTTGTCGAACTCGATCGTGCCGCGCATAGTATCCGCCTCAACCGCGCCGGGACGATCAACCACTTCCGGCTTTGAGTCCAGCAGCGAGAAAAACCGCTCGGCAGAGGCGACCGCCTGCTGCATCTCGGCATACACGCGCGCCATTTCCTGCACCGGCCACATCATAAAGGTGATGTAGGCGATGAACGCTTGAATGCCGCCGATGGTGATGCCGCCGACCTGCGTTTCCAGGCCGCCGAACCAGACCACCGCGCCGACGGCGACCGCGCTGAGAAGCTGCACCACCGGCAGGAACAGCGCCGACAGCCAGGCCGCGCGATAGCCTGCGCGGTACATATCGCTCGTCAGGCCGTCGAACTCCTTCAGGTTGGCGGACTCGCGGTTGAGCGCCTTCACCACCCGCACGCCGGTGATGTTTTCGTTGTACGTGCCGGTGATCTTGGAATTGAGCTTGCGCGCCTTGCGGTACTCGACCAGAATCTTCGTCTTAAACCACACCGCCACCACCACCAGCACGGGGATGAGCAGCAGCACCACCAGTGTAAGCTGCCAGTGGATGGTCGCCATAAAAATCAGCGCCATGACGATGTTCGTCACCGACCATACGATGTCCAGCATGTTCCAGGTGATGAGATCGGCCATGCGTTCGGTGTCGGAACCCACGCGCGACATAATCCAGCCGACCGGCGTGCGGTCGAAGTACGAAAACGACAGGTTTTGCAGGTGGTTAAACACCTTCTTTCGCAGATCGTACATCACCCGCTGGCCCAGAATGCCGCACAGATAGATGAACGCGAACACTGCCGCCGCCTGCAAAAAGATCATGGCAGCGTAAACGACGATCAACCCCACCAGGCGGTCACGGTCGGCGGCCAGAATGCCTTCGTCAATGATGAGTTTGTTCAGGTAAGTGAAGAAGGCGTCCAGGAACGACACCAGCGCCACCGCCACCACAAAGCCGGCCACCCACTTCCAATGGGGCCGCGCCTGCTGCAAGATGCGGATCAGCGTCCCGCCGTTGAACTGCGACGAGAAATCTTCTTCTTCATAATGGAAGTCCGACACTGGCGATCTCCTTTTCCAGTTCGTCTTCAATACGCGACTGCAAATCGTAGACGTGACGGTACATGCCGCCCGCCGCCATCAGTTCTTCGTGCGTGCCGCGCTGGATGATGCGGCCTTTATCGAACACCAGGATCAGGTCGGCGCGCATGACCGTCTGGATGCGGTGGGCGATGATAAACGAGGTGCGGCCCTGCATCAGGCGCAGCAGCGCCTCGCGGATTGAGTCCTCGGTTTCGGCGTCTACCGACGAGGTAGCATCGTCCAGGATGAGGATGCGCGGGTCTTTGAGCAGCGTGCGTGCCAGCACCACGCGCTGTTTTTGCCCGCCGGAAAGCGTTACGCCGCGCTCGCCGACCAGCGTGTTATACCCGTCCGGGAAGGTTTCGATGACCTCGTGGACGGCTGCCGCTCGCGCCGCGGCGATCACCTCGTCGTCGGAGACATCGCGCCCGACGCCATACGTGATGTTTTCGCGGATAGAACGCGAGAACAGAAACGGCTCCTGCTCCACGATGCCGATCTGCCGGCGCAGGTACTGGCGCGGATAGTCGCGCAGTTCCACGCCGTCAATGGTGATGCTGCCGCCGGTATAGTCGTAAAAACGCGGCAACAGGCTGACGACCGACGTTTTGCCGGAGCCGGTCGAACCCAGTAGAGCGACCGTTTGCCCTGGCCGGACGGTGAAGCTGATGTCTTTCAGCACCGGCGCTTCGGGGTCGTACCCGAAGGACACATCCTTAAAAACCACCTCGCCCTTCAGGCTGTCCGTCGGCTGGAACGCGCCCTCGGTCAGCGGCTCGCGCTCCTCGCGGATGACATGCATCACACGCTCGAACGACACCATGCCGGTAGACATATGCACGATCAGCCGCCCCAGGTTGCGGATGGGGTTGATGATGTTGATGAGCAGCCCGGCATACGCCAGATACGCCCCGACGGTGAGCGTGCCATCCATAACCATGATGGCGGCCACCCCGTACCCAACCAGGATTTGCGCGCCGCAGATCACATCCGTGATCGGCCAGAAACCGCTGTGCATCAGCATAAAATGGCGGCCACGCCGGAACTTTTCGTAGTTGTCGGCCTCGAACTTGTCCTGCTCGTACTGCTGGCGGGCGAAGGCCTTCACCACCCGCACGCCGCTCAGGTTTTCTTGCAGGGTGGTCGAAAGTTTGGCATCCTGCTGTTCGTACTCGTCCCAGGCTTTCGACACGCGGCGGAAGAAAAACAGCGACATGATGACAATCGGCGGGATGACGATCACCGACAGCAGCGCCAGCCCGACATGCAGCGACAGCAGCGCGCCGAAGTTGATGGTGAACAGGATGAAAATACGCCCGATGCCAATGGCCTGCTCGGAAAAGAAGCGGCGCACGGTGTCCACATCCGACGTGCAGCGTTGGATGAGTTCACCCGTTTTCATGTTGTCATGATAGGTGAACGTCAGGTGCTGGATATGGTCGAACATGTAGTTCCGCAGCCGCAGCGCCACGCCTTCGGCGGTCTGCGCCGTTAATTTGCCGCTTAAAAAGCTGAACAGCCCTTGCAGCAGCGCCAGGCCGATGAAACCCAGCGCCACCGGCGGCAGAATCGCGGCCAGGTCTGGCGCTTGCAGCGCCTCGTCCACGAAGTAGCGAATGAGCAAAAACGACACCATGCTGAACACCGACGCCAGTCCCAGTGTGGCGATTGCCCCGAAGTAGCGCCAGCGAAAGCCGGTCATCATGCGCCAGAAACCGAGCAGCCGATTATCGGACACGGACTGCTTCAAGTCATATGTATAAGCTTGCGGAAGGGGATCTGCGTTCAAGTTCGCACCCTTTCAAGCGAGTCGGAACAGCCCCCGGCGAACCTGCCGGGTAGCCCCCTGGACGGGATGAAAACAAAAACGAAAACGAAGCAGGGAAAGCTGCCGGGTTAAGAGATGGTCTGACGCAAGATGAAGTCGAGCATTCTACAGCCTTTCGTTCTGTTCCGGTCAAAAAGCAGGCGCCGCCGCAGCCAGTCATCTAAAGGCCAGCAGAGATCATAACAGGTCAACCTCAGAATGACAAGCCCGAACCCGGAATAATTCACAAAATTCAAACAACCCGCTTAAACGGGTACAAGGCTTATTGTAACACAAAAACGGCGGAGATGAGCCAGTCCATTGGCGGAGAAAAAACCTGTCCATCTGGACAAGTCAGGCGCGAGGGACGCCGGTTAACCGCCGGCGGAGCGGAAAAACGCGATCATTTCATACAGCGTAGTGTATTCGCTCGTCTGCCCCGCCGCCGTTACCCGCCAGCGGCCCGGCTCGACTTCAACGCGCAGCGGAGCGTCCAGATCGCCCTGGAGAGCGCAAAAACCTTCTCGCTCCAGGGCGCGAATCGTCCATACGGTGGGAATGCCCTCCCCGAACACACTCACCACGCCGGACGGCCTGCCCGGTATGCGAAACGCGCCGGTGTAAATATCAAACGTCACGCCCTCGGCGCGGAAGGCGGCTTCAAGCGCGCCGCTCAATACCACATCCTCCGGCGCGCCGGCCACCAGCCGCCCCCCCTTCGGCATCAGCCATATCTGGTCGGCGGAACGCAGCGCCAGATCAAGATCGTGCGTGGAGAGCAGAATCGCGCGGCGGGTTTCCCGCGCCAGCCGCCGCAAAAGCTGCATGATCTCGGCGCGGCGCGGCAGGTCGAGGAAAGCGGTCGGCTCGTCCAGCAGCATCACGGCGGGTTCCTGCGCCAGCGCGCGGGCGATCAGGATTTTCTGGCGTTCGCCGTCGCTCAGTTCGTCCACCGAACGCGCCGCCAGATCGTCCGCGCCGACGGCGGTGATCGCCCGATGGACGGCAGCTTCGTCGTCGGGTGTCAGCCGCCCCATCCAGTCGGTGTACGGGTAGCGCCCCAGAGCCACCAGCGCGTAAGCGGGCAGAATCCCGACCTCAACGCGCTCGGTCAGCACGATGCTCAACCGCTGCGCCATCTCGCGCGGGGTCAGGTTACGCGCATCGTCGCCCATCACCATCACCCGTCCGGCCAGCGGCGGCTGCATCCCGGCCAGCGTCCGCATCAGCGTGGACTTGCCCGCGCCGTTGGGGCCGATCAGGCACACCAGTTCGCCGGGTTTGAGCGCGACCTGAATATCCTCGGCCACCACGCGGGGCGGGCGGCGCGGCTGCCGGTAGCCGATGGACAGGTGCTGCGTGCTGAGGGCAGCGTGCTGAGACAGTTCCGAGTTCTGAGTTCTGAGTTCCAAGTTAGAGGGGATGAAGGCTGAGGGCGAATTCGGGTTCATCAGATTCGGCGCAGGAAACCACCTGCTTCAGCGGGTGGAGGAATGCGCCTTCGCTCCTTTCAATCTCTGACTCTACCAAATTCAAGGCCTTGAAATATACGATGGTGTGAGCTATACTTAGGGCATGAAACTG
>QUBZ01000086.1 GCA_014338005.1 Chloroflexota bacterium
CACAACTGGGAACTGATCCTCAACCAGCTCGCCATTCGCTTTGAAGGCAGAATACCGCTTTGAAGGACAGGTCATTTACACCAAAGTCTTGACAGACCTAAATTATCACATTCTGGCGAATTTTGTGCCGGACAACCTGATTGACCCTGAAATAATCGAAAAACTGGACGCGATTGTAGAGGTAGCCCGCAGAGCCAAACCGCGAGTCACTTAAATGTTCCTTCGTGTCAGTTTTACTGGTATAATCAGAACGTGTGTTCTATACACGTTCTGAGGTAAAAGACGATGATTATTTCCGCCAGCTACCGCACCGATATTCCCGCGTTTTACGGCGACTGGTTCCGCAGCCGGCTGGATGCTGGTTACTGCCTGGTCGAAAACCCTTACAGCGGCCAGCCCTACCGCGTCAGTCTGCGGCGCGAGGACGTGGAAGGTTTTGTCTTCTGGACAAAAAATGCCGGCCCGTTCCTGCCCCATCTGGCGGAAGTGCGCCGGCGCGGCTACCCGTTCCTGGTGCTGTACAGCATCAACGGCTACCCGCGCGCCCTGGAACGCGCCGTCGTGGATGCGCGCCGCGCGGTCGAACACATGAAATGCCTGGCGGCGGAATACGGCCCGCGCGTGCCGGTGTGGCGCTACGACCCGATTGTGTTTTCATCCGTGACGACGGCGGATTTTCACCGCCGCAACTTCGAGCGGCTGGCGCGGGCGCTGGAAGGGGTTTGCGACGAGGTGGCAATTTCGTTCGTCAACATCTACCAGAAGTCCCGCCGCAACCTGGACACGGCGGCGCGCGCTGCCGGCTTCCGGTGGTCAGACCCGGCGGACGAAATCAAACTGGCGCTGGTCAAAGATTTGCTGGACATCGCCCGCGCGCACCGGATGCAGTTAAGCGTTTGCGCCCAGCGGCAGTATCTCATCCCTGGCGCGGCGGATGCGCGCTGCGTGGATGCCGTCCGGCTGTCCGATGTGGCCGGAGAAGACATCACCGCCCGTTCCAAAGGCCACCGCGACGGCTGCGGCTGTTTTGCCTCGCGGGATATCGGGGCGTATGATACCTGCGTGCATGGCTGCGTGTACTGCTACGCCGTCCAGCGCCCGGATGCAGCCCGGCAGCAGTACCGGCAGCATGACCCATCAGGCGAATTTTTGGTTGAAAAGCATAACACAGAGACTCGAAGTCCCAGAGATGCGGAGGAACTTCCGTAAAACATCTCTATATCTTTGTGCCTCTGAGTCTCTGTGTTGAGACTTTATAAGGATCAACGATGGCGACGATACCGTTTCTCGAACGTTTGAAGCACGAAAAACCGCTGCTGGCCGACGGCGCGATGGGGACGATGCTGCATCAGGGCGGCGTGTCGTTTAGCGCCTGTTTCGACGAACTCAACCTCTCGCACCCGGAGCAGGTGGCGCGGGTGCATCGCGCATACATCGAAGCCGGGGCAGAGTTGATCGAAACCAACACCTTCGGCGCAAACCGCTACAAACTGGCAAAACACGGCCTGGAAGACCAGGTGGCCGAAATCAACCGCGCCGGGGTGACGCTGGCGCGCCGTGTGATTGACGCCAGCTTCCGCGACGATGTTTATCTGGCCGGGTCGGTCGGGCCGCTGGGTGTGCGCCTCAAACCGTTCGGACGCATCCAGCCGGAAGCGGCGCGGGCGGCTTTCGCCGAACAGATCGGGGCGCTGGCCGCCGCCGGGGTAGACCTCATCCTGCTGGAAACCTTCAGCGATCGGCTGGAACTGCTGGAGGCCATCGCCGCCACCCGCGAGGCCGCCCCCGGCGTGCCGGTGGTGGCCCAGATGACCTTCGCCCAGGACGACCGCACGCTGCTGGGCGACCTGCCGGCCCAGGTCGCGCGCGACCTGCACCACGCCGGCGCAGACGTGATCGGCGTCAACTGCGGCGGCGGGCCTCAGCAGCTTTCGCGCATCCTCCAGGCCATGCGCCAGGCCGTACCGGAGGCGGTTTTTTCGGCCATGCCGAATGCCGGCCTGCCGGAGTCGGTCGGGGAACGTATGATGTACCCGGCCACCAGCGCCTATTTTGCCGACTACGCCCTGACGTTCGAGGCCATCGGGGCCAGCGTCATCGGCGGCTGCTGCGGCACGACGCCGGAGCATATCGCCGCCATGCGCCGCGCCCTGGACGCGCCTGATCGCCCCGTGCCGCATGTTCATATCCTGGAAAACGGCGGCGACGAACATACCGACGTGCCGGAGCGCCCTACCGAACTGGCGCGCAAGCTGGCGGCAGGCCGCTTCGTCGTCACCGTCGAGGTCTCGCCGCCGCGCAGTTTCGTGCCGCAAAAACTGCTGGCTTCGGCGCAGCTTTTGCAGGAAGCCGGCGCCGACATGGTGGACGTGGCCGACAGCCCAACCGCCCGGATGCGTATGAGTCCCTGGGCGGTCTGCCACTTTTTGCAAACGCGCCTGAACATGGAAACGGTACTGCACTTCCCCACGCGCGGGCGCAACCTGCTGCGCGTCCAGGGCGACCTGCTGGCCGCCCATGCGCTCGGTCTGCGAAACCTATTTGTCGTCATGGGCGACCCCACCAAAATCGGCGATTATCCCGAAGCGATGGATAATTACGATGTCGCGCCCTCGGCATTGATCGGCGTCATCAAACATAAACTTAATCATGGTGTAGACCAGGCCGGGAACAGCATCGGCCAGCCGACTACCTTCACCGTCGGCTGCGCGCTGAACATGGGCGCGGCGGATATAGACCGCGAGATCGCCACGCTGCGTAAAAAGCTGGAAAACGGCGCGGATTTCGCCATCGGGCAGGTGGTGTTTGACCCTGCCGTGATTGAACGCTTCCACAAACGCTATGAGGAAATCGAAGGCCGGCCGCTTACGCTGCCCGTGATTATGAGCGCGATTCCGCTTTACAGCCTCAAACACGCGCAGTTCCTGCACAACGAAGTGCCGGGCATCAGCATCCCGGAGGCGATCATGAAGCGCATCGAGGGCGCGGGCGAGGATGCCCCCGCTGAAGGGGTGCGAATCGCCGGGGAAGTGCTGCGCGGCCTGCGCGGTCTGGTGCAGGGCGCATACATCATCCCGGCCTTCGGGCATTACGAGCTGGCCGCCGAAGTGATTGACACGCTCGGAACGGCGTTGCAGGGATGAAAATGCCTCACGCGCGCTGTTTTCAATCCGTTTGCAGCTTGTCCTGAGGAGGCGTTTTATGCCCACGCTGGCCCCGGAAGTTGAGACGCTCCGCGCCCAGATGACAGACGAGGAACGGCAAATCTTCGACCGGCTGGTCGCCATCGCCCATGAGGTTGACCCGGCCATTCAAAACTCGTTTCGCTGGAAGCAGCCCACTTTCACGCTGCACGACAACTGGCATCACTGGTTGTTCAGCATCAACCGGACGAAAAAAGGCATCACCCTGAACTTTCATAAAGGCTGGCTGCTCGACGATCCCGAAAACGTTCTGCGGGGGGACGGCGCGCACATGCGGCAGATCGTCTTTAAAACGCAGGCGGATATAGAGCAAAACATGGTCGCCGGTTTGATGCGCGAAGCGATCAAACACCAGACCGATATGGATTGAGATGGGAAATATGCCCCAGGCAGACCAGAGGGTAAAATAAACGGCCGCAGTTTGCGCCGCCGCTGCGCCGGTTGGACAATCGGCGCGGGCAGCATCTTGGCTGGCAGCAAAGCGCTGCCCGGCTTTCTACCGGCGGTGAGCGCGATTTTCCCCGCCCAGTTGTCTATTATATAACCGGTAAGGAAGGCTCTCTTGTTTGCAAAAAAACGGTATTTTCTCACCCGTTGGATAGCCGCTTTAGGAGCGGTTTTTCTGGTTTCGACGCCGGCGATGGCCCAGGCCGCCCCCTGCGCCAACCCGGCCAACCCCATCGTGGCCGAAAACTGCCAACCCGGCACCAACGAATGGATCACTCAAAACCCCATCGGCGACATTTTCGGCTACGCATCGGTGGACAGCGTGAACCGGGGCGGCAGCCTGGACTTTTTGGTGGATACCGGCGCGCCCACGTTCGACATTCGTATCTATCGCAGCGGTTATTACGGGGGCCTGGGCGGGCGGCTGGTGCAAACCATCGAAGCCGTACCCGGCCAGAAGCAGCCGGCCTGCCAGGAGCAGTATGATACCGGGCTGGTTTCGTGCGCGAACTGGGCCGTTTCGTACACACTGGACATCCCAGAGGACTGGGTATCCGGCGTGTACGTCGCCCGGATTATCCGGTCCGATACCGGCGGCGATAACTATATCCTGTTTGTCGTGCGCGACGATGAGCGCGACAGCGCCATCCTCTACCAGCAGAGCGTCTCCAGCTTCCAGGCTTACAACAACTACGGCGGCAAATCCACCTACAGCAGCAGCAGCGGCTTTTGTACGACCGTGACCGGAGCCTCGCGCGCGGCGAAGGTGTCGTATAACCGCCCCTACAACCAATCTATGGCCGACCCCAACAGCTACTTCCGCGCCGAATACCCGATGGTGCGCTGGCTGGAGCAGCAGGGATACGACGTGACCTATTCCACCACCAGCGATACGCACCGCTCCGGCCAGCCCGGCGCAGCCAACGAACTGCTCGACCATCAGGCGTTTTTCTCGGTCGGCCACGATGAATACTGGACGCAGGAAATGTGGGATGCCATTACGGCGGCGCGGGATGCCGGCGTGCATCTGGGCTTTTTCACCGCCAATACCAGCTACTGGCGTATTCGCATGGAGGATGACCCGATCACCGGCGAGCCGGACAGCGTGCTGGTGACTTACAAAACCATCGAAAGCGGCCCCGCCGACCCGACCGGCTTTTCCACCAGCACCTGGCGCGACCCGGAAGGCCCCAACCAGCCGGAAAACAGCCTGATCGGCGTGATGTACATCGGCGACAACGACTCGTTGTTTTTCCCGATGCGAATTACGGCGGATAAAGTGTCCGACCGGATTTACCGGCATACCGGCCTGGAGGCCATGCCCCCGGACACGTATATCAACGTCGGGGACTACATTTTCGGCTGGGAGTGGGATGCAGTGGTGGACAACGGCCACACGCCGAACGGCCTGGAAATCCTGGCGGAAACGCCGGTTTTTGGCCTGCTGCTGCAAGATGCCGGTAAATTTGAAAACGGGATGATGGGGCTGGCCGCCGCGCATACCACGCGCTATACCGCGCCGAGCGGGGCGCTGGTGTTCGCCAGCGGCACGATTCAGTGGTCATGGGGGTTGGGCGCGCGCGCCGTCCTGCCGATTGAACCTGACCCGATCATCAGCCAGATGACCTACAACGTGCTGGCCGATATGGGATTGACGCCTGCAACACCCGTCGGCATCATCTTGGACGGTGAGGAAACCGACCCCGCGCCCATTGACCCGGCACGTTTCATCTCGCTGGACGCGCCCGCGCCGATCATCAGCGATGTGCAGGCGGCGGTCAGCGGCGACAGCGTAACCATCTCCTGGAAAACCGATGTTGAGACTATCGGCCAGATCTGGTTCGGCGGGCAGAGCGGCCATGTCATCTTCCCGATGGCGCAAGACCTGGAATACCGCACCGAACACAGCATCACCATCAGTGATCTGACCACCCCGCGCGATTTTAAGGTCGGCCCGTCGGTGTTTACAACCGCCGCGCGGTACTTTACGGTCACGGCATCCGATAAAAACTGGAATACCAGTATCTCTGCCGAGGGCAGTTTTGAAATCGGCACGCCGCCGCTCACCACACAGCTTCGGAATACGTTCAACAGCCTGACGCAGCCGGCACGCTGTTTCGTGCGCGCCAACCTGACCCTATCCATCGGCATCGGCGTGGTGGGGGCGCTGGCCGTGCTGGCGCTGCTGGCGTTCGGTTTTCGGACGCTGCGCCGCCGGGGGCGGGCCGCCGGTTAAACCATGACGCGCACGCAGCAGCCCGGTTTTCCGCTTCGTCACCTGCTGGCGATTCTACTGCTGGCGGCAGGGGTTCGCGCCCTGCTGCTCGCCAGCAGCAGCGTCTCGTTCCACGCCGACGAAGCGGTCGTCGGCCTGATGGCGCGGCATATCCTCCAGGGCGCGCGCCCGACCTTTTTCTACGGGCAGGCCTATATGGGCAGCCTGGATGCCTGGCTGGTGGCAGCCGGTTTTACGCTGCTGGGCCAGTCGGTGATGGCGATGCGCGTGGTGCAGAGCGTCCTGTACCTGCTGGCGGTCGCCGCCGGATATACGGTCGCCTGGCGGTTGATTGCGCGCCCGGTGGTGGCTGCCGCCGCCGGGCTGCTGCTGGCCGTGCCGACGACCAACGTCGCCCTGTACACCACTGCCACGCTCGGCGGTTACAACGAACTGCTGCTGCTCGGCAGCCTGATCTGGCTGCTTTGCTGGGATATTTACCGCAATTTCCCCGGTTCGGCCTGGCGCTGGGCGCTGATGGGCCTGTGCGCCGGGCTGGGCTGGTGGACGCACGGCCTGATCGTCATTTACGCGCTGCCGGCGGCGGCACTGCTGCTGTATCGAATGTTTTTCAAGCCGGTCGGGACGCGCCGCGCCGCCCTGGCGCTGGTGGGGGTCGCCCTGGCCGGTTTTGTTATCGGCAGCGCGCCCTGGTGGGTGTTCGACATCCAGCACAACGGCGCGGCCATTTCCACCTTCCTCACCAGCCGGCAAACCGGCGAGTTCGCCGGCATCGGCCTGCCGGATTTGCCGCCGGGCCAGCGCGCGCTGGGGCTGCTGCTGATCGGCCTGCCGGCGCTCATTGGCCTGCGTTTTCCCTGGTCGGAAGCCTATTTTTTGCTGCCGGTCGGCGCGCTGGTGGGGCTGGTCTATCTGGCGGCCTTCTACCGGCTGGCGCGGGGTGGAACGCTTCGACCAGAAGTGCGTGTTTTTATCCTGGGGGTGTTCGCCTTGTTCGGCCTCATCTTCGTTGCGTCTTCGTTCGGAGCCGACCCGACCGGGCGCTACTTCCTGCCGCTGGCGCTGCCGCTCGGCATCGCCCTGGGCGCGCTGGCGGATGTGCTATATACCCGCCCGCCCGGCCCATCGCCCGCCCCGCAGTGGTGGAAACGCACCGCCGCGCTGCTCCCGCTTGCGCTGGTGATCGTTTACCAGGCCGCCGGGTTAATAACTGCCGCGTCCGAACCGCCGGGCTTCACCACCCAGTTTGACCCGGTTTCCCACATCCCCAATGACCACGACGCCGAACTGATGGCCTTCCTGGAGTCCAACGACCTGTTTCACGGTTACACCAACTACTGGGTCGCCTTTCGGCTGGCTTTCCTCAGCGGCGAGCGCCTGCAATACAGTGCCGCCCTGCCCTATAAAATCAATCTGGATTATAATCCGGCGGACAACCGCTACCGCCCATACGCCGAAATGACCGCCCAGGCCGACCGGGTGGCTTACATCACGTCCAATTTGCCGGAACTGGATGCCCGCCTGGAAGCTGCTTTCCGGGCGCAGGGACTCGTTTACCGCCGCCGCTCTATCGGCGTTTTTACAATTTTTTATGACTTTGAGCCGCGTAACCCCACCGAAATTCGGTTTCCTTAAATCGGCATTTCTGTGCATAATGGAAGACACGGATCGCCCGCGTTCGGGAGCAAAACTGCGTGGAGCAAGATAAATTCTCAGAACAAGCCAGCATAGGGGCATTTCAAGCCTCGGAACAGCGTTGGGCGCTGCTGGCGCAGCAGATGCCCCTGGCGATGATCGAATGGGATAATCACCTGCACGTCACCGACTGGAATCCCGCCGCCGAGCGCCTGTTTGGTTTCACCAAAGCCGAAGCCCTGGGGCTGCAAGCGTTGGATTTCCTGGTCCCGGACAGCGCCAAAGAACACGTCTCCAACGTAGGGCGCAGCCTGCTGGAACAAAAACGCCCGGTTCGCAGCGTCAACGAGAACCTGACCAAAGACGGGCGCATCCTGGTTTGCGACTGGTACAATACGCCGCTGGTGAATGAACAGGGGGAGATTGTAGGGCTTAACTCGCTGGTGCTGGACATCACCGAGCGCGTCCACGCCCGGCGCGCGCTGGCCGAAAGCGAAGAACGCCTGCGGCTGACGCTGGAAGCCTCGCCCGACCCGATTGTGATCTATGACCTGGAAGGCCGCGCCCAGTACGTTAACCCCGCTTTCACCCAGACCTTCGGCTGGTCGGAAAAAGAAGTGACCGGCAAACGAATTGCGTTCGTGCCGCCCGAAGCCATCGAGGAAACGCGCAAGGGACTCGCATCCCTGTTCGGCGGGGGCAAATTGATCGGCAGCAACACCCGGCGGCTGACCAAAGATGGCCGCTTGCTGGAGGTGCAGTTAAGCGCTTCGGCCTACCGCGACAAAGACGGCAAAGCCATCGGCAGCATCGTCATCCTGCGCGATGTCACCCAGCAGCGCCGCTCGGAGGAAGCCCTGCGTCACAGCGAAGAACGCTACCGCACGCTGCTGGATCAGATCAAGGAAGGCTATTACGAAGTCAATCTGGATGGCAAGATGGCCTTTTGTAACGACTCGCTGTGCGAAATCCTGGGTTATTCGCGGGATGAACTGCTGACCAAACGCATCAGCGACCTGATGGACGAGGCCAACGCCGCCAAAATGACCCAGCTCGGCCAGTTGGTATTCAACACCGGACAGGCCGCCATCGAGCGCGACTGTGAAATCATCACCGGTGACGGCAAACATAAATATCTCGAAATCAGCGCGCTGCCGGTCAAAGGCGCTGAGGATGCAGTGATCGGTTATCGCGGCCTGGCGCGGGACATCACCGAACGCAAACGCGCTCAGGAGGAACTCCAGCAGGCCAAAGAAAGCGCCGAAATGGCGAACCGCGCCAAAAGTGTATTCCTGGCGAACATGAGCCACGAGCTGCGTACCCCGCTGAACGCTATCATCGGCTACAGCGAAATGCTCCAGGAAGACGCCGAGGAGCTTGAATATACCGACCTGATTCCTGATCTGAAAAAAATCCAGGCGGCGGGCCGTCACCTGCTTGATCTGATTAACAACATTCTCGACCTGTCCAAAATCGAAGCCGGCAAGATGGACCTGTACCTGGAGGCCTTCGACATCCGGGCGATGGTCGAAGAAGTTCAGGCGACAATCCAACCACTGGCGGAAAAAAATCGCAACAAGCTGGTGGTCATCTGCCCCTCCGATGTCGGCGGCATGATCGCCGACCTGACCAAAGTCCGCCAGATGCTTTTCAACCTGCTCAGCAACGCCTGTAAGTTCACCAATGACGGCGAGGTGCGCTTCGAGGTTTCCCGGCAGCCGGTGGACGGCCTGGACTGGATTCGCTTCCAGATCACCGATACCGGCATCGGCCTGACGCCGGAACAGGTTCAAGACCTGTTTAAAGAGTTCACCCAGGCCGACAGTTCCACCACTCGCAAATATGGCGGCACAGGGCTGGGGCTGGCGATCAGCCGCCACTTTTCGCAGATGATGAACGGCGATATTCTGGTGGAAAGCCGGCCCGGTCAGGGTGCGACCTTCACCGTGCTGCTGCCGGCGGATGTCTCTCGCCGCCGCCCGGATTCAGCCTCCGCCGCCACCACCCCCGGTCAGGGCGAACCGGACGATACGCGCATAAAAGTGCTGGTTGTAGACGACGACCCCGCCGTGCGCGATCTGATCGCCCGCTACCTGCATAAAGAGGGTTTTCGCGTCGAAACGGCTGCCGACGGCGAAGCCGGCCTGCGGATGGCGAAACAGTGGCGACCGGATGTCATCACGCTGGATGTGCTGCTGCCCGGCAAGGATGGTTGGTCGGTTTTATCCGTTTTAAAAGCCGACCCTGACCTGTCGAATGTCCCGGTCATCATGCTGACCATCACCGACGACCGGCAAACCGGGTTCTCGCTGGGCGCGGCGGATTACCTGACCAAACCGTTTGATCGTAAACAGTTGGCCGGGCTGCTGCGTAAATATACGCGCGGGGCGGGCGGCCCGGTGCTGGTGGTCGAGGACGACGAGGAAGCGCGCGCCATCGTCAGCCACGCGCTGGAAAAAGAAGGGCTGGCCGTCTTGCAGGCCGAAAACGGCGCGGTGGCGCTGGAACAAATCGCCCGGCGCGAACCCTGCCTCATCCTGCTCGATCTGATGATGCCGGTGATGGATGGTTTTCAGTTCATCGCCGAGCTGCGCCAGAATCCAGCCTGGGGACGCATCCCGGTAGTGGTGATGACCGCGCTGGCGGTCGGCGAACAGGAGCGCCGGCAGCTTAACGGACACGTGGAACGAATCCTGCAAAAAGGCGTCTATACTCACGATCAACTGCTGCGGCAGGTGCGCGATCTGGTGGCGTCCTGCGCTTCATCCTGATTGATGCGGCGGGCGGTGTCCCGCATTGTTCGAGTGAGAAGGAAACGAAAAATGGCGAAAATCTTGCTGGTTGAAGATAACGAAATGAATCTGGATATGCTGTCCCGGCGGCTGGAAAAACGCGGCCACCAGATTCTGATTGCCACCGACGGCGCGCAGGGAATCGCGCTGGCGCAGACCGAACTGCCCAATCTCATCCTGATGGATATGAGCCTGCCCGTGATAGACGGCTGGGAAGCGACGCGCCAGATTAAAGGCGCCGCTGAAACCCGGCATATCCCGATCATCGCGCTCACCGCCCATGCCGTCGCGGGCGACCGGGAACGCTGTCTGGCAGCCGGCTGCGACGAATACGAAAACAAACCCGTTAAATTCCCCCAACTGCTCGCCAAAATTGACCTGCTGCTCGGCGAGGGTGGTTCGGTATGACCGGCGACGAGACGCTCATCCTGGTAGTAGACGATAACGAGATGAACCGGGACATGCTTTCGCGCCGCCTAGAACGCCAGGGGTATCGTTCGATGGTGGCCGAGGATGGACTCCAGGCGATGGAGTTGGTGCGCGCCCATGCTTTCGATCTGATCCTGCTGGACATCATGATGCCCCGCCTCAACGGGTATCAATTCCTGGAACAGGCCAAAACCGACCCGGCGCTGCGGCACATCCCGATCATCATCATTTCGGCGGTGGATGACCTGGACAGCGTGGTGAAATGCATCGAAATGGGCGCGGAGGATTACCTGTTCAAACCCTTCAACCCGATTTTGCTTAAGGCGCGCATCGGCGCCAGCCTGGAAAAAAAGCGTCTGCTTGACCAGGAGCGGCGGCGCAGCCTGTCGGCAGGTCTGGCGGTGGGCATTCAGGACAACGGCGCGCCTGCCGACTCTTTCCCCCAGGTGACGGCGCTTTCCGCCGGGATAATAGGGCTGGGCAGCCTGCCGCCGGACGAAGCCGCCCATCTGCTCAACGATCTGTTCGAGGTGTTCGACGCGCTGGCCGGCGACCTGTACCATACCAAACTGCCGGGCGGCCTGTATCTGGCCGTCGGCGGCGCGCCCACCCCGCGCGACGACCAGGCCGAGGCGGTCGCTGCCCTATCGCGCGGGATGCGCCAGCAGGTTGGCGGCGGCATCAGCCTGCAAATCGGCATCCACGCCGGGCCGGCAGTCGGCAGCACGATTCACGGCATCACGCCGGTTTATCACCTGTGGGGCGAAGCCCTGGAAGGGGCCGAGCGCCTGCGGCTGGCCGCGCCGGTAGGCGGGCTGCTGGTTTCCGCCGCTGCTGCCGAACCCCTGGCGAAATATTACACCCTCGTGGATGGCGGGCTGGTCGAAGGGCTGCCAACCTACTGCGTTCAGCCGTGAGCGCAGGTTTAACCGGTTGGTTCTTCAGTCACACCGCGCAGCATCGCATCAAGCGTTTGGAGCGCCGTCAGGTTACGCACCGGCCAGGACGATTGAAGCAGCGCCGGGTCGTTAAAAAACGGGCGGGCATACACCAGATGAAAACCGTCCTCGCTTAAGCCGGCGTTCGGCAGCGGCTGCACCGCCGCCCAGAAGTTCCACACCGGGATGTCCAGTTCCTGCCCTACGCGGGCGATAGCCGCGTTGATGCTGTGGTCGCCTTCCAGGTTATCGGCCTTCGTCCCCAGAATCGGCACAACTCCGCGTTCGATCCAGAACTGCGCTACCTGGTGCAGGTATTTTTCATATTCCGCCGCCGGGCGCGCCGACCACCAGGTTTCCATACTGATGAGGACAAAACTCGGCTGGTGCAGGCGGTACTCGCACGCCAGCGGATTTTCCCCCTTCTGGCATAGTTCAGGGTCGGCCCACATGGGTGACAGCACCGACGCCACATTGAAGCCGGGGTTGACGGCGGCGCTTTCCCGCCCCCACGACCCGGCGAAGTAGTCAATCGTATTTTGCAGCGCGGCGTATTCCCCCAGGTCGTACTGGCCGGGTTGGTCGAAATCGGTCAAAAAGTACGAGGTCACGTTCTGGCAGTCGCCCACTTTGGAAAAAGCATGGGGGTCGTTGCCCATTTCCAGCCCGCGCCGGTAAATTTCGCGCGCCGTGTCGCTGATGACCGGGATGGCGGGCAGCTTTTTCCAGCTTTCCAGGTCAACGGCGGCATCCTGCGCCCAGGCCGCGCCGGAAAAAACCAGTACAGCGGCCAGCACCACGAAGCCTGTTAATCGTCGCATCGTCTCAACCTCAATCATCCGCTAAATATCGTTTCGGCAGATCATTAACCGGCCTGCCGTCAGCCCGGTATTGTAGGGGAAAACCGCTCCAACACGCAACGCCTGTTTATGCACTCAACTTGCGTTCGATAGCGTCCGCCAGGGCCAACCAGGCCGCTGTATCGCGTTCGGCAGTAATGGCGTCCAGCCAGAAGCGGGCGTAAATACGCTGCCGAACCGTGCCGCCGGTTTCCGGGTCGGGGTCATCGCCACGCGCCTGCTGTTCCGCCCAGGCGTCAGGATGCTGATCGTACCAGTCAGCCGCCAGACCGGCCAGGAGGGCGTTGGAAACCGCGCTGGCCGCAAACCGCAGCCGGTTTTCCAGCGGCGTGCGCTGTTCCAGGCAGCGCAGCAGGTCAAACAGCCCGGACAGGAAGTTGGCCGCGCCAGGGCTGGTATACGTCTGAGACGCCTCCGGCGGCAGGGCGTCCGGCGCGCGGCCATAAGCCACCACCGAAACCAGCAGCCTGCGCGGCCAGGTCGCCTCCGGGTGGTGGCGCTCGAAGACGGGTAGAAAATCATGCAGCCGCGTGACGGCCAGTTCCAGCGCGGCGTAAAAATCCATCTGGAAAAATAACCGCGCCAGCGCCGTTTGCAGCGCGCTCCAGTCGCGCCCGCGCGCCGCCGCCCGCAGTTCGGCCAGGTCATCCGCCGTCATGCGCGTTAAAGCTCCAGGCAGGCTTCCGCCGCCAGCCAGAACAACTTCTCCCGCGCGCCGGCCTGCCCGTGCTGCCACTTCCGGCTGTCCCACACGTCGCCGCTGATGTCGTCGCCGCCATACAAGATTTGGCCGAACGGCACGCCCCGAAACTGCGCGACGGCGAAAAAGGCGGCGGCTTCCATCTCCACCGTGATGCAGCCTTCCTCGCGGCGGCGGTTGATACGCGCCGGGGTTTCGCGGTAAATAGCGTCGGTCGTCCACGTTTTGCCGGCCAGGTAGGGGATGCCATGCCGCTGCAAGACCGTTTCGATGGCAGTCACGGCCTGCGGGTGGGCGGATACTTCTCGCGCCGGCGCCAGGTAATGGTACGACGTGCCTTCATCCCGCACCGCGCCGGTCGGGATGACCACATGCCCAACCGCGATTTCCCGGTTCAGCACGCCCGCCCCGCCGCAGGCGACGAACTTACGGCAGCCCAACGCGACAGCTTCTTCCAGAAAAGCGGCGGCCATCGGCGCACCAACGCCGGGATGAATGACCGCCACCCGCCCGCCGTTGACGGCCAGCTCATAAACCGGGTTTTTGCCGATTTCGCTGCGTAAATCAAATACATGGCGCGCGTCCCGGCATACCTCGGCGATCACTTCCTGGAAGAAACACAGGACACAGGCTTCCGGCACATCCACCCGCTTGAGTATGCGCGCCGGTTCGATCAAGGCTTCAGGCGAGGGGTCGTGTTCAAGGATTGGGTACATGACATAAGTTCCGAGTGTTGAGTTCCGAGTAATGCGTGCTGAGAAATGGCTCAGACCAGGACTCAGCATGGCGCTTGAAAGCCTGCATCATAACGAGGATAATAACCCTCGTCAAGCACAAGGAATGTGATGAACTCTCCGAATACACAGCCTGTTTTCCCGCTCCGGCTGTCCCGCCGGGACGTGTTAGCCGGTGTTGGTATCCTGCTGCTGGCCTTCGGCCTGCGGGTGGTGGTCATTTTCGACCGCGCTCAGGCCGGCGCGGCCTTCGACCCGCTGCCGCCGGGGACTGACCAGCGCGTTTATGTCGAACTGGCGGCGCGTTACGAGGCCGGAAGCTGGCCGGACGGGCCGTTTTTCTGGCAGCCCGGCATCGTTTATTTTTTGGTCGGCGTGCGGGCGCTGGTGGGCGAGTCATTGGGGATGATGCGGCTGGTGGTGGCGCTGGCCGGGGCGCTGGCCTGCGGTTGGATGGCCGGCGCGGGCTGGCTGCTGACGCGGCGTCGCTGGGGTGGTTATCTGGCCGGGCTGCTGCTGGCGGTTTACCCGGTCGCCATTTTTTTCGCCACCGACTTTTTAACCGAGGGGCTGGCGTCGGTTTATGTCAGCCTGTTTTTGTTCCTGGCGCTGTGGCAGCGGGAACAGCCGGCGCGCTGGCGTTCGGCGCTGGTGGGCGTGGTGCTGGGGCTGACGATCATCACCCGCACCAACCTGGGCGTCCTGGTGCTGGCCTGGCTGGTGCTGCTGGTGTTGAGCCTGCCCCGCCGGCAGGCTGTGTTGCAGGCGGCGCTGTCGCTGTTTTTTCTGGCGCTGACCATTGCGCCGGTCACGCTCTACAACCGGCAGGCGGCGCGGGGCGGGCCGTACCCGCTGGTGACATCCACCGGTTTGAACGAGGTTTACCGCGCCAACAACCGGGACGCGACCGGCGTCCGCAGCACCGACCCGGCCATGCTGACGGTGGACGGCGATTACCTGGACGCGCTGCTGGCGGACATCCGGCTGAAGCCGCTGCGTTTTGTCGAGCTGCAAATTCGTAAGGCCGGCCTGTACTGGTCGGAACTGGAGCCGGGCAATAACCTGGATTATCTGCAAAGCGGCGAGGCGGTTTCGCCGCTGCTGCGCGCCGTGCCGCTGGATTTCCGCGTCCTGGCCTTTTTCGGCTGGTTGGGTGTGGTCGCCATGTTTTACCAGAACCGGCGGCTGGGGCTGTTTTTCGCGCTGCTGCACCTGCTGATTTTCGCCAGCGTTATGCCGCTGTGGGCAGAAGGCCGCCTCAAGCAGCCGGCGGTTGCGCCGCTGGCGGCGGCTTCGGCCTATGCGGCGGTGGCGCTCTACGATCTGGCGCGGGCGCGGCGCTGGCGACATCTGGCGCGGCGGTATGCGCCCCCGGCGCTGGCGCTGCTGCTGGCGCTGGCCGGGCTGCGCGCTGCGGTGGATACCCTGCCGCAGACGCGCCCGGTGGCCGGCCTGCCCGACGATCTGCGCCCGCTGGAGGTGACCTGGGATGGCGCGCTGCGGTTGATCGGCTGGCGGACACTGCCGGACTGGCCCGCCGCCGAACGCGGCTGGACGCATTTCCAGCGGTCTTATGTCGTACAGCTTTACTGGGAAGTGCTGACCCCCGTCGAGGTGGATTACAACTTCTATCTGGCTTATATCGTGGACGGCCAGCGCATCGCCGGCTTCGACCGCGCCATCGGGGCGGTCAGCTTTATGCCCCGGCGCACGTCATCGTGGCAGCCCGGCGAGATTTACGCCGAAATCCTGGGCTTTAAACTGCCGCAGGATACGCCGCGCGAAATAAGCGGCGACATCCGCCTGGGTGTCTACCGGCTGGGAGGCGAGGATGAAAACAGCCGGACGGTTTTCCCGGTGCAGGCCGCGCCGGTGAACGCGGACGCGATCACTTTGCAGCGGTTAGCCGTATTTGATATGGGGGGACAGGCCGCCGTTGAAGGGTTCGCCATCTTCGGCGGACAGCTTTCGCTGCACGGCGCGGAACTGGCGCGGCAGGCCGAACCCGGCCAAAGCGTCCCGCTGGTTTTTTACTGGACGGCGCTGGCCGATCTGCAAACCGACTATACGCTGTTCATTCATCTGCTGGACAAAAACGGCCATCCGGCGGCCCAGTACGACGGCCAGCCCCGGCAGAACCGGCTGCCTACGTCCACCTGGCCGCCGGATTATACGATCCGAGACGAAGTGCAGTTGACGATGCCGGATGAGCCAGGAGTGTATCAGGTATATCTAGGTTGGTACGATTCGCTGACGTTGAACCGCCTGCCGGTGGACGGGTCGCCGGATGGCCGCCTGCTGCTGGGCGAAATCCGAGTCGAAGGCTGACAGCGCGCGCGTCCCGGCGTATAATACACACGGGCAAAGCAGTGATTTGCCCCGGCACTAAAAGGCGCATGAAGGAACATTATGACAAACGATGACGACATCCGCCGTTTGGTCGCCCGCACCCTGCGGCGGCAGTTGGGCGCACGCCCGGTGATAACCGCCGAGGCCGTGAACGAAATCCCCGAAGGCAGTACGCTGGAAATCCCGCCGGATGCCCTGGTGACGCCGCTGGCGCGCAGTACGGCGCTCAGCCGCCGTGTGAGGCTCGTCGCCGCCGCGCAGCAGCCCGCGCCGGAGGGCCGGGTGATCGCGCTTGGCGCGGATCACGGCGGTTATGCCCTCAAAGAGACGCTCAAAACCTGGCTGCAAGCCGAATACACCACCATAGACTGCGGCACAAACGGGCCGGAAAGCGTGGACTACCCGGACTTTGCCCTAGCGGTGGCACAGTCGGTCGCCAGCGGGCGCGCCTGGCGCGGCATCATGATTGACGGCGCAGGCATCGGCTCCTGCATGGTGGCGAACAAAGTCCCCGGCGTGCGCGCCGCCATGTGTTACGATCACGCCACCGCCGTCAACAGCCGCGAGCATAACGACGCCAACCTGCTGACCCTGGGCGCGGGGCTGATCGGCAGCAATCTGGCAAAGCAGATCGTGGAAACCTGGCTGAAAACCGAGTTCGCCGGGGGACGGCACGCCAAGCGGGTGGATAAAATCATGGCGGCGGAGCGTAAATACCGGGAGTGAGGGATGCGGTACGAGGGATGAGTAAAAGGCAGTAAAATGGGGCATATCGGCAGGTTTGAAGAGTTGATCGCGTGGCAGAAAGCGCGAGAATTAACAAAAACTATTTATGAAATAGCACCCAGCGCAAAATTCGCCAAAGATTTTGGCCTGTCCGCTCAAATTCAAAGGGCAGCAGTTTCGATCATGTCCAATATTGCGGACTGCGCGCTTCTGTCGAAAAACAACGCCAGCAGCTATGATTTTTCCTGTACTCATCCCTCATACCTGAAAGACTGTGTTCTATGAACCGACGACTGACAAACGCCGAATTTGAACAACTCGTAGACGAAATTACCAGACAGGTCGTCGCCAAACTGGGCAAGGGAGACACCGCCGCGCACAGCGGGAGCGCCTGCACCTGCCAGGATGGCCGCTGCGTGCGCGAGTGCAGCGACCGCGTGAAGGAAGTGGTCGCTAACGGCGCGGGGCGCGTCTCCTCCGGCCTGGGGTATATCCCCCGCGACCTGAGCATCGCCCGTTTGATTGACCATACCCTGCTGAAGCCGGACGCTACGGCGGCGGAGATCGCGCAGTTGTGCCGCGAGGCGCGCGACTACCACTTCGCGTCGGTGTGTGTCAACAGCGCCTATGTGCCGCTGTGCGCCGACCTGCTTAAAGGCAGCGACGTGGCCGTTTGTACGGTCGTCGGCTTTCCGCTGGGCGCGTCCCCGGCGGAGGTGAAAGCCTACGAGGCGCAGCTTGCCATCCAGAACGGCGCAAAAGAGATAGACATGGTGCTGAATATCGGCCTGCTCAAAAGCCGTGACCTGAAAGGGCTGCATAACGACATCAAAACCGTCGTCGCCACCTGCCACGCTCACAGCGTTTTGTGTAAAGTTATCCTGGAAACCTCCAAGCTGAGTGATGAAGAAAAGGTGATCGCCTGCCAGATCGCGCGGATGGCCGGGGCGGATTTCGTCAAGACCAGCACCGGCTTTGGCGGCGGCGGCGCGACGGCTGCCGACGTGGCGCTGATGCGGAAGGTAGTCGGGCCGGACATCGGCGTGAAGGCTTCCGGCGGCGTGCGAAATTACCAGGACGCGCAGGCGATGGTCAAGGCCGGGGCGACGCGCATCGGCGCCAGCGCGGGCGTGGCGATCATGCAGGAAGCGCGCGGCGAGAGCGTGTCCGGCGGCGGCAAGGGGTATTAACTTTAATGGCAGCGATCACCCGGCAAATTGTGAGCGACAAATTGCTGGCTTATCTCAACAAAGTTGTGGCACTGTAAAGGTAAAGGTGTGGTGTTTAACGGACGCTAAACGGGCGGCCAGTTTTGCGGTACAATGGGTTTTCTGACATGCTGAACATTGTTAAACCATCGAAGCCCGTTATCATCGCCTGGCCGGGATTAATATTATCCCCGACCGGTTGTTGTCAACAACTAAGGAGCAAAGAATGGCAGAAGCACTCGGTATGATTGAAACCAAATCCTTCGCGGCGCTGGTGGAAGCCGCCGACGCGATGGTGAAAGCGGCGCGGGTCGAACTCGTCACCTACGAAAAAACCGGCGGCGGTTTTGTGACAGCCGTCGTGCGCGGTGACGTAGCGGCGGTTAAAGCGGCGGTTGAAGCCGGCGTCCGCAGCGCCGAGAAGGTCGGGGAAATTGTGGCGGTTCACGTCATTCCGCGCCCGCACGTCAACGTGGACGCGGTTATGCCGCTGGGCCGAACCGAAGAAGGCCAGTCCGCCATGCAGAACGCCAAAGGAAACTGAGCGGTTTTCCAACGGCATCTTATTTTTAAGAACAAAGGTCATGGGGCTGCTCATGGCCTGTTTGTCTTTTGAGGGAGCATGCCTATGCTGCTGGCAATGGTCATTGGTACGGTGGTGGCGAGCGCCAAGAGCGAACGCACCGACGGTTTAAAAATGCTGATTCTCCAGCCGCTCGATCTGGACGGCCAGCCGAAAGGAAGCTACGTGGTGGCTTTCGATGCGGTTGGTGCGGGCGAAGGCGAGATCGTGTTGTATGCCAGCGGGAGCAGCGCCCGGCAGACTCCAGCCACCGATAACCGCCCTGCCGACGCGACTATCTTCGCCATCGTGGATACGTGGGATGTAGGTGGCGTGGTGAAATACGAAAAATCCAAAGGCGAATAACCTCTAAGTACCAGTTTTTGATACTCTGGCGGTTTGTGACGCCCATTCCGGTTATAATTTGGTTGGTTTCGCCTATCTTTATGTCGGAGGTGCGGGATGACGGTTGAAATCGGACAGTTAATCGTCTGGCTCATCACCGGGGCGCTGGCGGGCTATCTGGCCGGGCTGCTGGTGCGGCGGCGGGGTTTTGGCACAGTCGGCAATATCGTCATTGGTCTGCTGGGCGCGCTGCTCGGCGGGCTGCTGTTCCAACTGCTGAACATTCGTATCAGCAATCTGCCGACCTTCACGTTTTCGCTGGCCGACCTGATCGTGGCATTCATCGGCGCGGTGGTGTTAATCCTGGTGATCGGGCTGGTGGTGCGGCGGAAGTAATCCCCGTAAGCCCACCGGCACAGCGATGGTTCTGAAAACAACCGATCATTCCGGTTCGTCATGTGACTGGAAACTGACGACTGGTGACTAAGGACTGCACTGTCAACGACCAGCGGCTAAAGCTGCTGGCTTGTCCCTGGCGCGACCGTCACAGCATTGTTGGGTCTGCGTTGTTCAGCGACGGCCTCCGAGACATTAGGCGCATTGACTGACGCCCAAGAAGCAATGTTTTTCGCAGCGTTGACATCGG
>QUBZ01000087.1 GCA_014338005.1 Chloroflexota bacterium
ACTTGATTTGAGTTAAACGGGGTGTGGCGCAGCCTGGTAGCGCGCTTGCATGGGGTGCAAGAGGTCCCGGGTTCGAGTCCCGGCACCCCGATGGAAAGCGGCCTTCTGTTTGTGGAAAAACAACCAAAACAGAAGGTCTTTTTTTGCCAATTGTGTCCTGCCTTGCTACACTAAGTGCGCGGCAAAATCAGGCCGTCTTTCGATTGAACCTTTTGTCTGTGCTGCGAGTATCGTAGACAGCGGCCATAAAAGGTTCGTGCGGCTCTCTGCCGAAGCGTGTGTCGGCGCGAAGCCGGGTTAGATGCCTCATAATAATTACAAGGAGTAAAGCATGAAAAGTACGAGTAAATTATTGGTATTAGTGTTGGCGCTGCTGATGGTTGGCGCGCTGACCGTCGTAGCGCAGGACACTCCCGCGCCCGGCGAGGGTGGGATCCTCATTGAAGGTAACTTCGGCGGCGACCCCGCGACCTTCAACCCGATTCTCGCCAGCGATACGGCTTCTACGCGCATCACCTCTTTCCTGTTCCCCGGTTTCATCGGTGTTGACCCCGCGACGGCCAACTTCTCCAAAGAAGACCCGGCAGCCATCGTCAACGACTGGACGATCTCCGAGGATGGCCTGACCTATACCTTCAGCCTGCGTGATGACTACTTCTGGTCGGACGGCACGCAGATCACTTCGGCGGACGTGCTGTACACCTGGAACGCCATCGTAGCCGGCGGCCAGGGCGTTGTGGACACGCCGCTGACCTATGTGCTGGACAGCATCGAGAGTGTGGAAGCGCCGGATGCCCAGACGGTGGTGGTGAAGTTCACCAGTGCCGACTGCACGGCCCTGAACTATGCCGGCGCGCTGTATCCGGTGCCGTCGCATGTGCTGCCGGCGGATTACGCCGAGCTGAACGACGCGCCGTTTAACATCGCTCCCGACGTAACCGGCGGCGTTTTCTCGTTTGGCGAGTTCCGTTCTGCCGAGCAGGTTGGCCTGATTGCTAACCAGGACTATTCGGGCGCGACCAACGGCGTCGTACTGCCGACCGGCTTCATCTACAAAGTCGTGCCGGACCAGACGGTGCTGGTGGAACAGTTCATTGCCGGCGAAACCAACGTCATTGATGGCCCGGCAGTGAACCGCCGCGATGACCTGCTGGCGAATTCCAACCTGAATATGTACAGCTTCCCCGGCAATGCCTGGGACTACCTGGCGCTGAACTACGCCGACCCGACCAACCCGCAGAACGCCTTTGACGAAAACGGCAACCCGATTGACCAGGGTCATCACCCGCTGTTCGGTGACGTGCGCGTCCGCCAGGCGATGGCGAAGGCCATCAACGTGGATGAAATCATCCAGGGTGCGGTCTTCGGGCATGGCGAGCGCATGACCTCAATGATTATCCCGGCGTCGTGGGCCTACCACAAGGAACTGCCGCCCATCGCTTACGATCCTGAAGCTGCCAAAGCTATGCTGGATGAGGCCGGCTTCGTGGATGATGACGGCAACCCAGATACCCCGCGCATCTGCCAGGGCTGCCTGTATGCTGAAGAAGGCACGCCGTTCCGTTTTGTGCTGTACACCAACGAGGGCAACACCCGCCGCGGTGCGGTTGGCACCATCGTCCAGGACCAGCTCAAACAGATCGGCATCGAAGTAGACTTCCAGGCTATTGACTTCAACACCCTGCTGGACATTATGGATGCTCAGACCTTCGACGCCTTCATCCTGGGCTGGCGCAACGGTTACCCGGATGATCCCGATCTGACCCAGATTCTGACCCCGGTCAGCGACATCGTGGGCAGCGGCAGCAACAACACCTCCTACAACAACCCGCGCATGGTGGAACTGAATGCGAAGGCCAAGTCGCTGCCCGGCTGCGACCCGGTGGAGCGCACTGCCCTGTACCATGAAATTCAGGAAATCATGCAGCAAGACCTGCCGTATATTCCGCTGTACGTTATCAACGGTATGTACGGCGCGAATGCCAGCGTGATGGGCTTCGACCCGTATCCGAGCCAGCTCTACTGGAACGTTGATACCTGGTATCTGGCGACCCCGTAGACTTGAAGAACGTTACACCAGGGGCGGGGTAAACCCCGCCCCTGTCTTGGTTCGCCGTAGGCCCAAAAACACGATGCCTGCATTAGCTGGAGCCTGAAGTTCGGACTTCAGGTGTAAGGAACTGAAGATGGTCAAATACACGATTCGCCGCCTGATCCAGGCGATCCCCACCTTTTTTGGTATCACTATACTGTCCTATTTGCTGATGTCCGCCGCGCCGGGCGGCCCGGTGGCCGCGCTGACCTTCGACCCGAAAATCACGCCGCAGGAGCGTGAGCGTGTTGCGGCGCGCCTGGGCGTCACCGACCCGCTGCCCATCCAATATTTGCGCTGGCTGATCGGGGATGACTGGATGCGCTGGGACGCCGACGGCGATGGCATCGCCGATGGGTCGTTCCTGATTCCGCTGGATGCCGATGGCGACGGCGAGCCGGAGCCGCCCGGCACGCGCCTGGGGATTCTGCGCGGCGATTTCGGGCGCTCGTTTTTTGCCAGACGCCCGGTGGCGGATATTATCGGCGAGCGTATCCCCGCGACGCTGGAACTGGGTTTTGCGGCGCTGCTTTTCGGCGTGACCATCGGCGTGCCGATTGGTATTCTGGCGGCGGTGCGGCGCGGCGGGATGTTTGATAGCATCACCCGCGTGATGGCGGTCTTTTTTAACGCCGTGCCGGTGTTCTGGCTTGGTCTGATTTTGATCCTCATCTTTGGCTCGTGGCTGGGGGTGCTGCCGATGGGCAGCCGGTGTCCCATGTCCGTAAGCGGCGGATGCCCGCCGATTTATGAACGTCTGAATTATCTCATTCTGCCGACCTTCGTGCTGGCGACCGGCAGTATCGCCGGGTATTCGCGCTATATGCGCGCTTCGATGCTGGATGTCATCAGCCAGGACTACATCCGCACCGCGAAGGCTAAAGGTCTGTCGGCGCGGCAGGTGTGGTTCAAACACGGCGCGCGTAATGCCCTTATTCCAATTGCTACTTTTCTCGGCCCGCAGATTACCGGGCTGTTGAGCGGCGCGGCGATAACGGAGCGCATTTTTTCGTGGCCGGGGCTGGGGCGGCTGGCGGTAGATGCAGTCGGCCAGCTTGACTACCCGGTGGTGATGGCAGTGGTTATCATCTCGGCGGTCGCAACCATCCTCGGTTATATCCTGTCGGACATTATGTATGCGCTGATTGACCCGCGCATCCGGTTTACGTAAAGAGGGCAATTATGGCAGCACAATCACAGGCGACAGTCGCCAAAATTTCGTCCGACAACGAGCGTGCCGTCGGCGAGTCGTTAACAAAACTGGCTTTACGCCGGCTGCGCCGCGATAGACTGACCCTCATCGCCATTACTATTGTCATTATCCTGACTGTGCTGGCGCTGTCGGCCCCGATGATCGAGCGCGCGCTGGGGGTGAGCTACACGCGAACGAACGTGACCAGCGCGTTTCTGCCGGTAGGCGCGGAGGGACATATTCTTGGCACCGATGACCTGGGGCGCGATCATCTGGCGCGGCTGCTGTATGCCGGGCAGGTTTCGCTGGGCATCGCGTTCACGGCGGCTTTGCTGTCCCTGGGCATCGGCCTGACGTTGGGCATCATCACGGGTTATTATGGCGGGGTAGTGGATGACATCGTGGTCTGGGTTATCACGACGATCAATTCAATTCCCTCCCTGTTTTTGCTGCTGATCGTTTCGGCGGTCATTTTGCAGAATCCCAATCTCTCCGGCACGTTTTTCAGCGGCCCGTTTGCCCTGGTGCTGATTCTTGGCCTGCTGGGCTGGACCGGCACGACGCGGCTGGTGCGCGGCCAGACGCTTTCCCTGCGCGAGCAGGAGTACATCATCAGCGCCCGCGCGGTGGGTGCGTCGCCGCTGCGGATCATGTTTGTTCATATCCTGCCGAACCTGTTTTCGATTGTGGTTATCACGCTGGCGATTGACATCGGCGTGTTGATTCTGGTCGAATCGGCGCTGAGCTTCCTCGGTTTTGGCGTTAAACCGCCGACCCCCAGTTGGGGCAACATGCTGACCAACGCGCAGACCTTTTTCACCAAAGGCGTGCATCTGGTCGTTCTGCCGGGGCTACTGATCGTCACGACGGTGTTATGCCTGTACATCATCGGCGATGGTGTGCGGGATGCCTTTGACCCGACGACGGTAGATTAAGGTAGTTTAGCGCGGGCGGCATAAATGCTCTCATCCCTCTCATCCGCATAATGCGTAGTCGAGAAAGCGGCAGGTTTAGCGCCTGCCGCTTTTTTGCTTGGTAGAGGTGGCGTTTCTTTCAGGGCGCAGTCGTCGCCAGGGATTCTCGAATCTGCGTTTCCATCCGCAGGATGAGTTCGTTTTGAATGGCGATGACCTGTTCGATCTGGTCGTTTACTTCCGGCACGGTGTTACCCAGGTCAGGGCGGTCGCCGTTCACAAAGGCCTGGAAGGCGAGAACGGCCTTGTTCATCGCGTCGCTGAGCAGAATTTCGGCATCTACGGCGCAGTCCGGCGTGGTGGTCTGGTGCGCCGAATCGCGCAGGGCAGCCATTGTAAAAACCGCTTCGCGCATTTCGGGGCGGTTCTGGGCAGCCGCATTGTTCATGGTCGCCAGAAAATCGGTCGCCAGCCGGGTCGTCACTTGCAGCCACATCTCCAGTTCGCGGGTGGCGGCGCAGCTGCCCCGGAAGGTGATTTCGGGCGGGGGGATCAGAGTTACCGGCGGGGCCGGCGTAGGATTGCCGGTGTCACCTATCGCGCAGGCGGCCAGCAGAAGCGGAAGAACCAGCGCGAATTTTTTGAACCAGGACATGGACGATCATCCTCCTGTGTTGCCCTCGACAGGCAGAACGCCCCCGACCGT
Organism: Chloroflexota bacterium; assembly: GCA_014338005.1. Taxonomy (GTDB): domain Bacteria; phylum Chloroflexota; class Anaerolineae; order Aggregatilineales; family Phototrophicaceae; genus CFX2. The sequence goes on from QUBZ01000087.1 coordinate 4,905, forward strand.
ACAGGAGTTGTAGCTGCTGCCGAGGATGACCACAAAATCAGCTTCACGGTTCGGGTCTGGTTCGATGCGGACGTTTTCCGGCCTGACGTTAAGCGCCTGAACGATGTCTTGCAGACTGCTGCCTTTTGTCCGCCCGGTATAATCAATCAGAATGGTGTCGGCATAAGTCGAGGTCTCCGCCGGGCCTGCCGCAATGGCATTAAAACCTTCCCAGGCCAGGCGCTCCGCTGCTACGCGATCCCAGTCGGGGTTGCTTGTGCCGTTATAGACTTTAATCTGCGCGCCTTCGACGACGACCTGGCTGGTTGTGGGGGGGCGGTAAAAATCTTCCAGCAGTTGGAGAATGGGTTCATAGTTGGGAAGCTGGACAAACTGACCATCCGGCGGCTGCCAGGGGGTGGTGTGGTACAGCCGCGCCAGGGTGAACTGTTCCATACTGCCGGTATCCAGGTTGAGCGCAATCGGCAGCAGGCCGAGCATGTCCTCGAAGGCCAGATTGGTCTGAACGACCTCGGTCGCTTGACTCCACAGTTCCGGGAATTTCGCCAGTTGGCCGGTATCCCGCGCTTTACGCCAGATAGCGCGGAGGATCTGCTGCTGGCGGCGTCCCCGGTCAAAATCGGAGCTGTTGTGCCGGGAGCGCGCGTACCACAGCGCGCCCTCGCCGTTTAGCTGATAATAACCGACCGGAAGCGTGTAATATCCCTGATCGTTTGGCGCGCTCGCCTGTTCCGGCGGCGCTGCGCCGATGAGTTCGCGGTCTTGAATGGCACAGTCTACGGCCACCTCGATGCCGTCCAGCGTATCAATGATCTGTTTGAAGCCGCTGAGATTGACGATGGCGTAATAATGAACGTTGATGCCCAGGTTGTAGAGGATGGTTTCGCGGATGAGGCCGAATCCGCCGTCCGTCCAGCCGACCTGTTGGCCGCGCGTGTAAGCCAGGTTAAGGCGCTGCATCGTCCAGCCGGGGATATAAACGTACAGGTCGCGCGGCAGGCTGAGCATAGCGACCGTGCCGGTGGTGCGGTTGATCGAAACGATAATCATCGTGTCGGTGCGGTCGAAATCGTCGCCAGTGAGTTCACCGTCTGTGCCGAGCAGCAGGATATTCACCAGATCGTAACCATGCCGATCAACGGTGGGGACAATGGTCGGAATCGCGGTCGGCGCTGCGGCTTCTGCGGCGGGGTCAACCGTGCTGACCGGGATGAGCGTGGGCAGGGCGCGCGGCGTTTCGGTCGGTGTGGGTTCGAGTGTAAAGGTGGCCGTCGGCGGGTCGGTCGGTGATGCGGTTGCGGTCGGCGTCGGCGAAGGCTCTACGGCAGGTGTATTGGATGGCGGCAGGATGACCGGCGCTTCGGTCGGCGGTTCGGGGGTATTGGTCGCAAAGGACTGCGCCACCAGCACGAGTGTATCGGCCCGGCGGCGCGCGGCAGCGGAATCGGCGGCGTGGGTGGGCAGCGGTGTGGCGATGGCGGTTGTGTTGCCGGTGGGCGTAAACGTTGTCAGGGTTGGCCGGATGGCCTCGGCAGTATCGGCGTAAGCCGGCTGCCGCTGGCCGGCTTCGACCTGTTCAGTGATACGGCGGGTTATACCCTGGGCTGCGCCGTAACCGAACCAGATAATAGCCAGGATGATACAGAAGGGCAGCAGGCGAAAAATAATAAAACCCGCAAACCGGCGCGCGCGCGATGGTTTTGTGGCCGACATTCAATCTCTCCGTCAAAAGTTCAAAACGGAGCAAGTGTAACCGATTTAACGCATTCGCGCGATGGTCATTGGAAAATCACAGGGATAACGCAGGGTGTCTGATGGGTGTCGCTGATGACCGTCAGTTTAATCCAATGCAGGCCGGCCCCAAAAATGGCCGGGTCAATAGTCGCCAGGTCGCTGTCAACAACCGGCGTCTCCGACCGGCTGAAGAAGTTAAACACCTCGGCGAAATCTGGCCGGACTTCGATTTTATAGTAGATGAAATTGTCGGCTGAGGCTGTGCCGCGAACCGTAAAAACACCGCCGATACGCTGGCCGGGAGTGAGGTTGGTGATCTGGGTGCTGGGCGCGGTGCATCCTTCGGCTGCCAGTTGAGTGCCAGGAGCAGCGGTCAGGACAGGTGCCATAGGGGGGGCGACCGGAAGGCGCGGGACCAGGATTACCTGCCCGGCGTAAATCTGATTGGCATCCTCCAGGCAGTTGGCGCGCTGCAATGAAACCGGCGTGCTGCCGACGCTGCGTGCGATGGTGGAAAGCGTTTCGTTCTGGCGGACGGTATAAGCCACCCAGCCCGGCTGAAGCGTACATACGGCGGTGATGTCCCTTATCGGCGGGGCGGCAGTGAGTGTGCCGGTCGGGGTGGGGCGGATGCCGGATGTTTCGGTGGGGCGCGGCGTATGGGTGGCCGTCGGCGTCGAGGTATAGGTGGGGGATGGTGTATCGCTCAGCGTCCAGGTGGCGCTGGGTGTGAAGGTAGGTGTATGGGTGACCGTCGGCGCCGGCGTGTCGGTGGCTGCCGGGATGACCGACAGCGCGGGCGTCGGACTCGGCGGACGGCGGGCAGCTGCTTCAGTTGATGTTTGGGTGGGCAGGGTGGTCGGCGGCAGCGGCGTGGTAGTGGCCGTCAAAACCTCGGCCTGGCGCGTGGTGGTGATGTCGCCGGTTTCGACGCCGGAAAGCGATAAAATGACCGCGAACATGACGATAAGCGCCAGCGCGCCGATGGCGACAATAGCGACGACGACTTCATTTCCAATATCGCGCTGCATGGGCTATCCTTCGGCTTCGAGTTCTGGCATGATGGGAAGCGCGAAGTAAAAAATGCTGCCGACATTTTCGCGCGTTTCCAGCCACAGCCCACCGCCATGCGCTTCGGCCAGCGTTTTGGCAATAGACAGACCCACGCCGGTGTCGCCCAGCCCCTGGATGAGCGGGTTTTCCGCTTTGTACTTACGGGCAAAAACACGGGGCAGGTCTTCCGCCGCGATACCGCCACCGCGATCTTCGACCGATACCAGCAGGCTGTCGGCGGCGGCGCTAAAGTTGTTGTTGTTCGACAGCTTAACCTGCTGGCGATGCGCCGTGATAAAAACCTGGCTGTCCGGCGGCGAGGCGAGATAAGCATTGGTGAGCAGTTCGTTGATGATCTGGCCTACGGCGTCACGGTCGGCGCGCACCTTTGGAATGCTGTCATCCAGATTCAGGTGGACGGTCAGCCCTTTTTCGCGGAACTGGTGGGTGGAATTGGTGATCGCTTCCTCAATTAAGTCCACCACATCGAGCGGCTCCGGCGAGAGTGTAAAACGGTCGTTGTCAATGGCGGCGATGCGGGTGATGTCATCGAGCATGAAGGTCAGGCGCGAAACATTGGCCGCGATGCGCTGCAAAAACTTACGCTGCATTTCACCCAGAATGCCGGCGGCCTCGTCGAGCAGCAGATCAATATATCCGACAATCGAGGTCATCGGCGTGCGGAATTCCTGCACCATACTCAGGATGATGTCGGGATTATAGTTTTTGTGTTCGACGGCCTCACTGTCGTCGGCGGGCGGCTGGCGCAGGCTGAGCTGGCTTTGCAGCGCGGCTATCGTCGTGCGGGATTCGTTCAGCTCGCGTTCCAGGCGGCTGCGGTGTTCGGTGACTTCTTCGATCATGCGAGTCAGCGAACCAACGCCGTCTTCGCCGAGCTGCTGAAGGCGCTCCCGGTGGCCTTCCATTCGCGCCAGCAGTTGATCGCGCTCGGTTTCCAGCGCCTGTTTTTCGGCCAGCAGCCGGTCGCGCAGGCTGATTAAATCGCTGCGTTCGTCGGCGATCTCCTGAAGCTGGGCGCGCAGCCGGGACTGCTCCTGGCGGGATTCGTCCACTTCAAGCTGATAGGCCGAAGCCTCAGCCAGCAGGCGCGCGCGCTGCTGCTTGAGCGCGTCGTATTTGGCGGCCAGCTCGTCACGTTCGACACGCATCTGCTCCTGGTATTTGAGGGCCGCTTCACGATCTGCTGCCAGGTGTTTGATCTCGTTTTGCAGGGCTTCGATACGGGCTTCGCGCTCTTTTTCCTGCTCGATGCGGGTTTCAAGCTGCTGGCGTTCATTCAGCAGGGCATTACGTTCCAGAATGGCGGCGTCCAGTTTGGCTTGCAGGAGGGCGCGCTGTTCCGTTAACTGGCTGACCAACTGAAGCAGGCCGGCGGGGCCGTTTTCGATGCCGAGGGCGCGCAGCTGTCCCTCAATATCATTAAGCCGGGCGCTTAACTGTTCGCGTTCGACTTCCAGTTGGGCTTTTTCCTGGCTCATGCGCTCGATGAGTTCCTGAACCATCTGCGGCGCGGCGAACTGGTCGCTGCGGCGGATTTCGGCAAGCTGCTGCTGAAGCTGGTCGCGCTGGTCGGCCAGTTCCTGTTTTTCGCGGCGCAGCACTTCGATCAGCGTTTTAAAGATGTTTTCATCGTCGGCAGCGGTTGCGCCGACCAGCGTCGCCTCGGCCTCCTTGAGGCGGGCTGCCAGTTGGTCGCGTTCTTCGCGCAGGCGCTGCTGCTCATCGTTCAGCGCCAGGAGGCGCTGCGAGACGGACAAACCTTCTTCGGTATCGCCCAGGGCGGTCGAAACGCGGCTGCGCTCGCGGTCTAGCTCAACCTTGAGTTCCATCACCTGGCGGCTGAGTTCCTTGACCTGCTCGCGGGAAAGCTGGAGGCTGGCCTGTAACTCCTGGCGGGCCGCCAGCACGTCAGCATCCGCGATCTGGTCGAGCGGAACGCCTTTGACCAGGGCTTCGATGGCGCGTTCTTCGGCCTTCTGGCGCGCGTCCCTGGCAGAGAAACTGAGCGCCAGCAGGTTGCCGGCGATAATGCCGATGCCTTTCAGCAGTTCGCGGTCGGTTTCTTCCAGTTCACGCCCGGCGTAGGGCAGGCCGATCATCAAAACGGCGACCAGTTCCCTGCCGCTGAGCAGCGGTTGAAAATAAGTCGGGCCGACAACATCCACATCCAAGCGATTATACAGATCGCGCAGTTCTTCGATGTTCCGGTCGGGAAAGAGGGGGCGCTGCATCTGCCGCTCCACCGCATTCACCAGGGTGGGCTGGTTTTCCAGGTTGAGGGCGACGCCGTTTAAAACGCGCTGGTTGACGCGATCATAGGCGGCGATGATGTCGGCATAGTTGGCATCCTGGAAGGTCAATACCGCGCCCAGATCGGCCTTTAACACCTCCAAACCGGCGGCGATCACACGCTGAGGAATATCCGCCGGGGCCGCTTCTTCGAGAATCAAACCCAGCGTCTTTAGAAGCTGAACCGAGTCGCGCTGAATGGGGGAGAGCGCCGGCGCGATGCCTGCAGGGGGCAGGATGCCGTCCTGCGGGGCTGCTGCCGGGGGTATACCCTCGTTTGTTTCTGGCGAAACCGGCGCTTCGGTCAAAAATCCGCCGGATTGGAGGATGACCTCCCCCTGAAGGTTGCTGATAACCATGCGGAATATAACAGCCGGCAGGATGGGCAGCGCGGCCAGAAACGCCAGACGCGCGACACCCGCAGCATCGCCAAAGAGGCTGCCCTGCATGGTTTGAACGAGAGCGGCGCCGTACCCCACCAGGAGAATAGCGAAAAATACCAGTTTCAGCGGCGCATCGGTGATGAGTTTGAAGTAAGCTAAAACCAGCACGATACCGAACGCCGCCAGCACGACCGGGATAAAAGCCCAGGCGATGCCGTAGAGGCTCAGGTTAAAATCGGCCTGGGGAGCAAGCCCCGGCCATGCCGAGCCGGTAATAACATAACCGATGGCGCAGATGAGCAGCAGAAGCAGCAAAATGATGTTCGCTGCCCGCCCCCAGCGGTCATGTTCTGCCGACAAAAACGCCCAGCCGATGAGCAGAATCATCACCACGCCGGATGCGCGCTCCAGCGGCGGCAGGATAGCCGATACATCCTGTTCGGCCAGGATGGCGAACAGCGCGCCGAGCATGATGATGAGCCAGGCCAGGAACGCGCCGCCCGCCGCCAGCGTGTAACGCAGGGAAACGCGGTTGTGCGGATTTCGCAGCCGCTCCCCCAGCGCCATCAGCAGGCTCGTCAGGCAGATGGCGACGATGGCGAGAAAATAGAGCAGATCGCCTGGGGGGCGGACGAAAATTTCCAGGAAGTCAACAGGTGTTTGAAACAAGGTGGCAAACCTGAACAAACTGATACCGATATACCTGTTTAGAGTATAGCATAATCAAACAGATGCGCTTGATGCGGTTTGTTTATTTAAACATTTGGTGGGCGTTGACGATATGGAGCGGCTTGGTTAAACTACTGGACGGGGGCCGGGCTGCCCCCGCTCGTGTTTTTAGCCGGTGGTCAGGCTTATGATGCGTCATCTGGCGATGGTTTTGCGAAAAGTTCCCTGGACGGTTTCCCTGGCGCGCGGGGTATGGCGGCTGCGACAGCCGAAGTTTTCAGCCGGCGTGGTCGGCGTGATTTTTAACGCCCAGGGGCAGGTCTTGCTGGTCGAGCATGTTTTTCATCCCTACGCGCCCTGGGGACTGCCGGGGGGTTGGGTAGACCGAAACGAAGGCCCCGCCGAGACGATCCAGCGCGAACTGCACGAGGAACTGCATCTGACGGCCAGCGTCGGCCCAATCCTGATGGCTGAAGTCGGTTATGGCAATCATCTTGATCTGGCCTACCTGTGTTATGCCGATGGGCCGATTGGTGAACTAAGCTCGGAACTGCTGGCCTGCGATTGGTACGATGTGGGACGGCTTCCCAAATTGCAGCCATTTCACCACCGCGCCATCGGGCAGGCCTTAAACGTGTTGGAAAACCATACAAAACTATGACAGTTACCGGATTAGGAACCAAACGCCGCCGCCGATCTCTGCCGATTGTGCAGGTGATGTCGGTGTTGATGCTGCTGGGGGCCGTCGCTTTATTTGTGTTGGAACTGGTGCAGTTCAGCCGGGGACAGGAACGCCTGCCGGCGGACGTATCGGTGGCGGGCCTTCCGGTTGGCGGGCTGCTGCCGGCGGAAGCGGTCGCGCGGTGGGAACAGGCGTACAGCCAGCCGGTCGTGATGTATTATGCCGGGTCGCCGATTGTGCTTGACCCGGCGGCGGTGGGCTTCCGCACCAACCGCGAAACGATGCTGGCTTCAGCGCGGGCGGCCACCGAGTTTGAGGCGGCTTTCTGGTCGCGGTTTGTGAACTATTTGATCGGGCGCGAAACACAGGAAACGATCAATGTGCCGCTTTCGGCAGAATACCAGCGCAACCTGCTGGATCAATTCCTGCGGGACATCGCCGCCCGGTATGATCGCCCTGCCGGAACAGCCGATTTTAGCCTGGATACGCTGACTGTTCGCAGCGGTTCGGAAGGTTACGAACTGGATATAACGGCGGCGCTGCCGCTGGTCGAGGCGGCTCTGTACAGCCCTAATAACCGTTCGGTGAACCTGCCGGTACGGACTTCCAGTGCCAATGTCGGCAATATTGATACGCTGCGCGATATGATTATCGCGTACCTGAATGGGCAGGGCTTCATCTATGATGGGCAGACGACGGTCGCGTCGGTGTTCATCCTGGATTTGCTGACCGGCGAGGAAGTGAATATTCTGGGGGATGTGGCTTTTTCGGCGGCCAGCATGATGAAAGTGCCGATTCTGATTGATTATTTCCGGCATTTGTGGTTTCCCGCGCCGAACGATGAAGCCTGGCTGATGGCAAATTCGCTGTTGTGCAGCAATAATTCATCCTCGAACCTGCTGATGCAGATCATCGGAGAGCGCGTCACCGGCCAGCAGGATATTTTTGCCGGTATTGCCAACGTAACCGAAACGGCGCGGTATCTTGGGGCGCGCAATACCTACATCACCGCGCCGTTTGATCTGGGCATTGAAGGGCAGCAGCTTGGCTCGATACCCGCGCCTTTAACCGCGCCTAACCCGAACTATAACACCCGCGCCGACCCGTATAACCAGACGACGGCTGAAGACATGGGGACGCTGTTCGGCTTAATCTACGACTGCGCCAATTACGGGTCGGGGTTGATGGCCGCTTTTCCCGACGGGGAATATACCCAGACCGAGTGCCGCCAGATGTTAGAGCTGATGAGCGCCAATGATCTGCTGCGCCTGCTGCAAGGCGGCATCCCTGAGGGGGTGCGGATTTCTCATAAAAACGGCTGGGTCAGCGATATGAGCGGCGACGCCGGCATCGTGTTCCCGCCCAATGGTCGAAATTATGTCATCGCCGTTTTGCTGTGGGAGCAGACGGATTTCCAGGATTATACGCGGTTGTGGCCGCTGGTGGAGGGCGTCTCTCGCGCGGCGTGGAATTACTTCAGCCCGGAAGACCCACTGATCGCGCCGCGTACTGATCTGCCGGCGACGGCGCAGGAATGTACTAATTTCCTGCCGCCACAAGATCAGCTTGACCTGAACAACATCAACGGCTGGCGCGAAACCGCCGGTTCTTAACTGCCGGGCAGCCGTTTAACCAGCGTCAGGCGGTTGCGTCCGCGCTCGCGGCTGTACGAAACCTCATCCATCAGTTTTTTGATGAAGTGGATTCCCCAACCGCCGCCGGTTCGCTCTTCCAGCGGCGCGTTTGGGTTGGGGGCGGGCCGACTGAGGGGGTCGAAAGCTGGCCCATCATCGAGGATGATGATGGTAAAACGACCGGCAGCCGCCTGACAAACGATGTCTATGATCTGGTGTTCGCCCTGCATCTGATAAGCATGTTCAACGATGTTGGTACAGGTTTCGTCCACTGCCAACTGGCAGTGATAAACGGCATGTTCATCAAGGCCGGCGCGGACGGCTGCTTCGGCGACGAATCGGCAGGCCACCGGCACCTGATGGGGTACGGCTGCTATGCGTAAATGCGTTTCGTTCGCATACATGACCGGATCACCGGGCGAATTTAATAGCTGCCGACGGCAGCAACCCGGGTGGGATAAATTTGAAAGATCGTATCCAGGCCGGCCATCTCCAGCACCTCTTGGACGCGGGGGGAGGGCTGCGCCAGCCGCAGATCGCCGCTGCCACGCACTTTCTTTAAAGCCGAGACAATCTCGCGCAGGCCGGCGCTGCTCATATAATCAACGTTAGCCAGATCAAGAACAATCTGGATATGCCCCTTGTCTATTTCGCCGAGCAGGACTTCGCCGAATTCATGCGCGTTCATACTGTCAATCCGGCCACTGACTTCGATTAGCGTGACGTTGTTGTGCGCTGAAACGTTGATGTTCATTTAGACGCTCGCTTCAAAACATGTGGATTATGTTAGAAAGTATATCATACCAGACCCACGATCAGGAGATGAGATGCAGTTTTAGAATCGGGACTGTTTAAACCGGCGGAATGAGAACGACTTTTAAGCGCCTGTCATCGGGAAATTCGCGCGCCAGATAGTCCTGGAAAAACGATGGCGTGGGGGGATGTTCAAAGTAAAAAAGATGGGCGGGGCATGAACAGTCCGACGCGCCGAATTTTTTCACCGGCAGCGACACGCCTGGCAGAGCCATGAACAGCCGCGCCCAGTCATGCTCGCGGTTGATGTCTGTTTGGGCAAACCAGATAGATTGAAGCACGGTTTTGTGGCGCAGGTAGTCTATGTGCCAGTGAGGGCGTGCCGCAGTGCCGACATGATGCCGCAGCCGCCCGGCCAGGCCGCCCGGCCCGCGCGCGCTGCCGACATAAATATAATACCCCGCCGCAAAACGGTAAAACCCCAGGCGGGCAATCTGGATAACCTGAGAAGCCTCAAGCGCCAGAATGAGCGTATAAGTTCCCTGCGCCGGGGGAATGAGAAGATGCTCAAAATTATCGTTCAATGAACCCAAATCGCCTGTTTTTTGCGCCCGGCTGCTCCTATAATAACCCGGCAGTAACGTCGGGCAAGAGGTGTGCTTAATGGACGCTGGCATGGTCGTCCTGATGACATTGAGTTGGGGGTTGCTCCTGCTGCTGGTGCAGCGTTCCGAACGGCGGCGGCGGCGAGTGGTTTTTGTCCTGCTGCTGCCGGTCGCTTTTGTGATCATCTGGTACGCGAATCAACGCGGGCATCAGCAGGCGGCGCTGGCCGGTTTCATGCTGGCGCTGGTGTTAAATATTTTTTTCTGGATATTGATCGGGCGTTACAACCCGGTGGGCAGCAGCGACAGCATCAAAGTGCTGGGGCTGGATGATTAATGGCTGATGGGCGATCGGCCAACAAGGGGCTTAAGCCCCCTGTTGGCGCGATGAAACGATTTAACCGATGATGTTCAGCGGAATGACATCGCTGGACTGAAGCATGACCACGCTAATACGCGCGGCGGTGTTCTGCGCCAGCGTCTGGAAGGCCAGCCCGGCGGGATTGTCCGGCTCGACCACGACGATAGGCCGACCGGAGTCGCCGCCTTTACGCACTTCGGCATCCAGGGGGATCCGCCCCAGGAACGGCACGCCGCGATCCTGGGCCAGTTTTTCGCCGCCGCCCTGACCGAAGAAATCCCCGGTCATATTTTCGACCACGCCGAGGATGGGGACATTCAGCGTTTCAAACATGGCGATGCTGCGGAGCGCGTCTGCAACGGCTACTTCCTGCGGCTGTGTGACGACGATAACGCCGGTCAGCGGGAAGGACTGCGCCAGCGAGAGCGGCGCGTCCCCCGTACCGGGGGGCAGGTCAACGATCATGTAATCCAGGTCGCCCCATTCCACGTCGGTGAAAAGCTGGCGAATCGCGCCATGCAGCATCGGGCCGCGCAGGATGAGCGGTTTATCCGGGGTGGTCAGGAAGCCGGTACTCATAATTTTCACGCCATATGCTTCCAGGGGTATCATTTTGCCATCCTCAACGGCGGGGTGGCCGACACTCAACCCGGTCATCTGGGGGATGTTCGGGTTAAGGATGTCGCCGTCAATCAGCCCAACGCGCGCGCCGGCTTCGGCCAGGGCGACGGCCAGATTGGTCGAGACGGTGCTTTTGCCCACGCCGCCCTTGCCGCTGGCAACCGCGATGATACTACGCATGGGGACATCCAGGCGACCATGAATCCGCCGGTCGGTGGGGACCTGCGCGTCCCATTTGATCTGGATGGCCGTGATATTCGGCACTTTACCGACTACAGCCTCGTGGCAAAGCCGCTGAAAAACATCCTTCAGCGGGCAGGCGGGGGTGGTCAGCACCAGGGTAAAAAAAGCGGTCTGGTCTTCGATATGAAGGTCGCGCACCATATTCAGGCTGACAATATCCCGGTGCAGTTCGGGTTCAATAACCGTACTGAGGGCGCGCATAATCTGGTCTTGTAGGTCGCTCATTGTTTCTCCTACCGTTTACGCCGATCACAGCGTATTTCGTTCGTGAATGTACATGCAATTAGTATAACTCAGGCTATAAAAATTCGGCAGTGACTTTTGTTCCGACGGTAATTGAAACGGGCGGGTTATCCCGCCCGTTTGCTTTAGCCCTTATCCGCTTTGCGCTGGCGTATTTTTTCCAGCATGGCCTGTTTGTCGAACTTCGGCTTGTCACCGGTCGGTACTGCCGGGGCGGGAGCGGTCGCCTCGACGGCGGGCTGTGCCGGTTCGCCGGCTTCGGCGGCGCGTTTGCGGGCGAGCGCCTCCTCGCGCTTTCGCAGCCGTTCCGCTTTGGCCGGGTCTTCGTCTGCGGCGTCGGCAGGCGGCAGTGGTCTGGCCGGCGGTTCCGGTTTGGCGAACATATTTTCCCAGGTGGGCGTAACAGCAGTCTGACCGGCCTTTTTCATCGCCTTGAGGACATCGGGGTGTTCCCATCCACCGCGCGCGACCGCTTCTTCCAGCGCCGTCGTTGGGGCGATATTTTTCCAGTAACTCAGCGGCCTGGATAGATGCTGCTTGTCGTGGATATGGTGCGTGGTGCGGTCGTAGCTGGCGAGTTCATAGTTATGATCCATCTTGATGGCATCAAACGGGCAGAACTCCGCGCAGAAGCCGCAGTTCATACAGATGTCAATGTCAATAAAAAACGCTGTCGGCTGTGGGACGGGGCGACCGGTTGTAGGGTCGGAGCCGCGCACAATCCAGATACACTGCGGAGGGCAGACTTTGGCGCAGATGCCGCAGCTTGTACACCAGTCCTCGCCGGGCGCTTCCGGGTGGTCGGGGTCGTTCACGACCAGAAAGGGTGTAAAACGAAAACGTTCCGGGACGGCCAGTTTTTCGTCCGGGTATTGAACGGTGAAAGCGCCCTGCGCCTTAAGACCCTGGCGGATGGGGAAGTTTTCCTGCCGGAAGTATTTACGCCCGGCATAACGAATGTCGTCAACGTAGGTGTTGAAGAAGTGCCTGAATGTAACCCACAGGCCCTTTAGAATACCTTGTCCATACATACCAGCCCGCTCCTTGTCATGCAGGGGCGGGCTGCCAAACCCACCCTTGCGGAATGTCTCTACCGATCCGTTTCGCCTAATACGATGTCAATGCTGCCCAGGATTGCCACAACGTCTGCCACTTTATGCCCGATGCACATCGGCCCCAGGGCGGTTAAGTTGATGAAACTGGGGGCGCGGACATGGTAGCGCCAGGGATTTTGCGGCCCTTTTTCATCTCCGGCGGATACAACGTAAAAGCCGAGTTCGCCTTTGGGGTTTTCCACGCGGCCATAGGCTTCGCCCAGCGGCACGCGCGGCGTATGCTGTTTGTTTCCGGCGAAGAAGGGTTCGCCGGCGGTACGCTCCAGGCGGGGCAGGATTTGTTTAAGGATACGCACGCTTTCCCGCATTTCGTCCAGGCGGATGAGGTAGCGGTCGTAAATATCGCCGTTGTACCGCACAGCTACGTCAAAGTCGAGTTCGGGATAGATGCTGTAGGGGTCGGCGCGGCGCACATCGTAAAGCACGCCGCTGGCGCGCAGCAGTGGGCCGGCGGTGCTGTAAGCAATCGCCATTTCCGGCGGCAGATAACCGACGCCGATGGTGCGCGATTTGATGATTTCGCTGTCGGTGAGGTACTCGTCAAGCTCATCAATGGACTGCGGAATACGCTCGTTGATGAGTTCGGTCAGGTATTCCATTGTGTTGTAGTCGCGCACCAGATCATTCATTCTGGATGCGACGCCGCGAATGCGTTCCGGCAGGTCTTTAAAAACGCCGCCGAAGCGCATGTAGTTACACATCATACGGCTGCCGGCGGTCGCCTCGAAGAAGTCGAGGATTTTTTCCCGTTCCGCAATCGCGTACAGGGCAGGGGTAAAAAATGCGCCCAGGTCATTGAGCAGAAAGCCGATGGCCCAGTAGTGGTTGACAATACGGGTGAGTTCCACCATCAGCACGCGGATGCACTCGGCGCGATAGGTGGGCGGCTGGTAGCGCGCGCCGTTTGCCAGAAGCTGCTCGACGGCCAGGGCATACCCCAGGTTATTGCCCATGCTGCTGAGGTAATCCAGCCGGTCGGTGAAGGGCATGTTGTGGAGGAAAGTATTGCGTTCGCCGATTTTTTCGTGATTGCGATGGAGATAACCCATCACCGGCTCCAGCGTTTCAATCGTCTCGCCGTTGAGCGTGACGATCATGCGGAAAACGCCGTGCGTGCTGGGATGGTGCGGCCCCATGTTAACCACCAGCCGGTCGGTTTTGATGTGGCTCTTGTCTGTTAACTCCTGGACGCTGACACCCAGGCCGAGATTGGCATACAGGGATTCCTCGGACTGATCGCTGAGTTTGCTCAGATCGAAGTCTGCCGGATATTTCACATTTTTGCCGTAAACGTTACGTTCCTCGGCGCGGTGTACCCATCCATCCGGCCAGCGGCTCTCGAACGGTTTGTGATCTTCCTCGTAGTAGGCTTCCTGCCAATCTTTCCGCATGGGGTGACCGTCAAAACCCTCCCACAGCAGGATGCGCTTGAGATTGGGATGGCCGGGAAACCTGATGCCGTACAAATCCCAGGCTTCGCGCTCTTGGAAATCCACACCCGGCCAGATGTTAATCAGCGATGGTATCTCCGGGTTATCGCGGGGGGTCTGGGCTTTAAACACCAGCGCCGGCCCGCCGGAAGTGCGATAGGCATGGTAAACCATTTCCATATGGTCGGAGATGCCAAAATAATCCACCGCCGTCGCGCTGGAAAGGTAGTCGAAGCCGTACTCGTCCCGCAGGGCGGCTGCGACCTCGACCAGATGGTTTTTGTCCACGATGATGCCGCCGTAACCCTGGCGCGTGTCGTCCTGTATGGCGTCCGGGAATTTCTGTTTAAGCGCGTCAACTGCTGCCTTGATGTCGGTTGTTTCTACAATCGGATGATCCACCATGATTTACGATTCCTTCTGCCCCTTACGTTCGCGGATTTTCGCCAGCATCGCTTCTTTATCGAATTTTTTCCCTGCGGGGGCGTCCTGTCCACCGGATGCCGGCGCGGTCTCGGCGGCGGGCGGCGTCTCGGCGGGCTGCCCACCCTCGGCGGCGCGTTTGCGCGCCAGAGCGGCCTCGCGCTTCGCCAAGCGGGCAGCTTTTTCGGGGTCGTCCGACGCGGCGGCTGCGGGGGCAGCGGCTTTGGCGGCAACTTTAGGCGCTTCGGGTTCCGGTTTGATAGTGGGCGGCAGCTCGCGGACGCCGTAGGGTTTGCCTGCGGCAGCCAGTTCTGCCTGGCGGCGGATCAAATCCATCTGGCGCGGGTCAATGATGTCCGGGCCGAGGATGGGAATGGGTGTTGGCTCGGACGGGCCGACGCCGTACCAGGGTACATCGTCGAGATTTGCCAGCGATTGGCCGTCAATTTTTTTCTGTAGGGCGATCAGCCCATGCAGGAGCGCCTGCGGGGTGGGGGGGCATCCCGGCACGTACACGTCTACCGGCAGGTACATGTCAATGCCTGATAC